>SKYU01000177.1 GCA_007127715.1 Gammaproteobacteria bacterium
CCACACCTACGGCCGCGGTGCCAACGTGCCCGAGGGCAGTACGCTCGTCGACAACGAGGTCGGGACGGTCTACGTGGTGTCCGTGGCAGGCCCCAAGATGTATCTCGTCTCGGAAGAGGCGCGTGAGGAGATGACGCGGGTGGGCGAGGAGGTGCAGCTCTACCAGGTCATCGCGGTGGAGGAGGACCGCCTGCGTTTCGAGTCGAGAACGGTCAGCGGTCAGCTCTACGACGCCTTCGATATCCGACGCCTGCAGGACGGCCGTAACGCGCTGGTCGACCGGATGCCGCCCGGCATGCTCGAGCGGATCTGCACCAATCCGTCGCGGCCGCGGCCCACCCGCTGCTGGGAAGGGACGGAGCTCGTCGACTGAGGCGGCGCGGTGCGTCGGTCACGGACGCAGGATCCGCCGCAGCGCATCGGCAGCCCGGTAGACGTCCTGGAAGCGGGTATACAGAGGCACCGGCGCCAGCCGCAGCGTATCGGGTTCGCGCCAGTCGGCGACGACATCGTGTTCGGCAAGCGTCTCGAACACCTTGCGGGCGCGGGTCCTGCCGCCGCTCAGGCGCAGGGACAGCTGGCAGCCCCGTTCCGGCGGAGTGATGATCTCCACGTCGTCTTCGAGCCAGGCGCCAAGCAGCGTTTCCAGAAAGCCGGTCAGGCGCTGTGACTTGGCATGCAGCTGGCGGATGCCGGCCTGGCGGAACACCGCAAGTGAGGCCAGCAGCGGCGCGAGAGCCAGGATCGGCGGGTTGCTGAGCTGCCAGCCCTCGGCACCCGGCATGGGACGGAAGGCCTCGGGCATGTCGAAGCGGCTGCGCTGGTCATGTCCCCACCATCCAGCCAGCCGCGGCAGATCCGCGCGGGCGTGCCGGGCATGCACGAAACAGCCCGCCACCGCGCCGGGTCCGGCGTTCAGGTACTTGTAGCTGCACCACACGGCAAAGTCGACGTCCCACTCATGCAGGCGCAGCGGCACGTTGCCGATCGCGTGCGCAAGGTCCAGTCCGAGCGGAATGTCGTGTTTGCGGCAGACGGCGGCGATCGGTGCAATGTCGAGCACCTGGCCCGTGAGGTACTGGACGCCGGGCAGCAGGACCAGCGCCAGTCGCGACCGCTCGGCCTCGATCCGTTCGATGAGGTCTTCCGTACGCAGCTGCCACTCGCCCTGCCTGGGGCCTACCTCGATGCGCGCGCCTGCCGGATGATGACCATGCCAGGCGATCTGCGAGTCGACGGCGTAACGATCGGAGGGGAACGCACCCGCCTCGATCAGTACGGCATGGCGCGCACCCTCGGGCCGATAGAAGCTGGCCATCATCAGGTGCAGGTTCACCGTGAGGCTGTTCATGGCGACCACCTCGGACGGCTCGGCGCCGGCGAGCAGCGCGAGGTCGCTGCTGACCTGGCGGTGGTAGTCCAGCCAGGGTCGCGTGGCGTCGAAGTGGGCGTCCACGGCGAGCTGGCGCCAGTCATCCAGCACTTCGGCCAGGACGGCGGCGGCGCCACGCGGTTGCAGGCCCAGGGAATGCCCGCACAGGTAGATGCGTCGTCCCGCGCGCCCGGGGGGCAGGTGGAAATGACGGCGGAAACGGGCGAGCCGGTCTGCGCCGTCGAGTTCGCGCGCGGCCCGCAGCGTCGCTGTAAAGTGCTCCCGGGGGTCAGCGTTGGCCGTCATGCCGCCTGTCTGCCTTCAGCCCTGTGACCGGGGTGGCATCACCCAGCCGCATGCGCGGCAGCGCCGGTGGGCTTCGCTTGCGTAGAAGCGTTCGAACACCGGGGGCAGGTCGCGCTCGATATCGGACACATGCAGGAATTCCTCGTGCAGCTTGCTGCCGCAGTTCTCGCAGTACCAGATGAAACCGTCGAGCTCTTCCGGACGTCGCGCACGCTCGACCACGATGCCGATGGTGTCGGCATAGCGCTGGGGTGAATGATGTACCCGCGGCGGCAGCAGGAAGATCTCGCCCTCGCGGATGGGAATGTCCACGTGCTGTCCGTCCTGCACGGTTTTCAGCAGCATGTCGCCCTGTACCTGGTAGAACAGTTCCGGGCCCTCGTCATGGTGATAGTCGGTGCGGCTGTTCGGTCCACCCACCACCATGACGATGAACTCCGAGTCACGGAACAGCTGGCGATTGCACACGGGCGGACGCAGCGCCTCCCGGTGCTCGTCGATCCAGCGCATCAGGTTGAATGGCTTGAGTCCGTTCATCGAGGCCCTCCAGCGCCGGCCTAATGCCCCCCCCGGCGGCAGGGTTCAGTCACCGGCTCGGCATCCGTCACATCGAGGCGCAGGGCGGTCAGCCCCCGGCCCCAGATGCACCCGGTGTCGAGCGTAACGAGGTTGTCGCGACGCGTACACCCCAGCGCCGACCAGTGGCCCACGACCACCCGGGTTGCCCCCCAGGCCGCCTGAGGATGCTCATACCATGGCACCAGGATGCCCCGTGTGCTCTCCGGCGGCCCCTTGGCCTTCATGTCGAGGCTGCCATCCGCCCGGCAGAAACGCATGCGGGTCAGTGCATTGATCGTGAAGCGCAGGCGGTTGTACCCGGACATGCCGGGCGACCAGCGGTCCGGCTTGTCACCGTAAAGTACGGCCATGAGGTCGCGCCAGTCGCCGCCGGAGAGCACCTTCTCGACACGCGCGGCCTCGGCGAGTGTGGTCGCCACGTCCCACGTGGGAGGCACGCCTGCGTGCACCAGCAGGGCATCGAGCTCCGGATCGTGATGGGCGAGGGGCCGACGCCGCAGCCAGTCGATGAGTTCATCGCGGTCATCGGCCTGCAGTATCGGCTCGAGTGTATCGCGCCCGCGTGGTGTCAGTCGGCCAGAGGCGCGGGCGAGCAGGTGGAGGTCGTGGTTGCCGAGCACGCTGATCACGGCATCGCCCTGTGAACGAACCCAGCGCAGCACCTCCAGCGAGGCCGGTCCGCGGTTGACCAGGTCTCCGACCAGCCACAACCTGTCCTGGGCGGGATCGAATCCGATCCGTCCCAGCAGGCGCATCAGCGGCGCATGGCAGCCCTGCAGGTCACCGATGGCCCAGGTGGCCATGCCAGCGACTCAGTGCAGCATGCCGGGGATCGCCAGCGTGAATGCGGCGATCGGCGCGTCGAAATGCCGGCCATCTTCTGCCTGCATGCGATAGCTGCCGTGCATCGAGCCGACCGGCGTTTCGAGAACGGCACCGCTGGTGTAGCGAAACCCCTGACCAGGCTCCAGGCGGGGCTGTTCACCGACCACGCCTTCGCCACGCACTTCCTGCACCTTGCCGTTGGCGTCGGTGATCACCCAGTGACGGGAGAGCAGTTTCGCTGGCAGTTCGCCCTCGTTGCGGATGGTGATGGTGTAGGCGAACACGAATCGCTCTTCGTCCGGGGAGGACTGGTGTTCGACGTAGCTGGTCTGCACGTCGATGCGGATTGGGCATTCAAAAGTCATCATGTCGGTGATTTTACCCCGTCGAGTGTCGCGAGGCGGACGAAATCCTCGATCGCCAGCATCTCCGGGCGGATTCCCGGGTCGATGCCGCAGTCGCGGATGGCCTCGGCGTCGAGCAGCGCGCGCAGGGCGTTTCGCAGCGTCTTGCGTCGCTGGCCGAAGGCCGCGGTGACCACCGCCTGCAGCCGGCGCGCATCCACCGGTGGACCCAGGGGCGCCTGTCGCGGCCGCAGGCGCACGATCGAGGACCACACCCGCGGGGGCGGGGTGAAGGCGCCCGGACCGATGTCGAACAGCCGTTCGGCCTCACAGGCCCAGCCCAGCATCACGCTCAGTCGCCCGTACTCGCGGCTGCCCGGTCCGGCGGTCATGCGCATGATCACCTCCTTCTGCAGCATGAAATGCATGTCCTGGACGTGCTGGCGCTGGCCCAGCAGGTGGAACAGCAGTGGCGTGGAGATGTTGTAGGGCAGATTGCCGACCAGCCGCAGCCGGCGCCCGCCGCCCAGCGTCGCGAGGTCGATCGTCAGGGCATCTGCCTCGAAGACGGTGAGCTCGCCCAGGCCGGCACAGCGCTCGCGCAGGGGCCCGATCACATCGCGGTCGACTTCCACTGCAAGCAGCCGGCCGCAGCGTGCCAGCAGTGGCGCGGTGAGCGCGCCCAGCCCGGGCCCGATCTCGAGCAGGGCCTCGTCCGGGCGCGGGTCGATCGCGCCGACGATGCGCGCGATCACGCCAGGGTCATGCAGAAAGTGCTGGCCGAAACGCTTGCGCGGACGATGGTTCACGCCGGGGTCGCGAGACTGGCGGCCAGCTGGACGGCGGCGAGCAGGCTGCCCGGATCAGCGCGTCCCGTCCCAGCCAGATCGAGGGCCGTGCCATGATCGACTGACGTGCGGATGACCGGAAGTCCCAGGGTGACGTTGACCGCTTCGCCGAAACCGGCCGCTTTCAGGACCGGCAGGCCCTGGTCGTGATACATGGCGAGTACGGCGTCGGCCGTGCCCAGGCTTCGCGGTGTGAATGCCGTGTCTGCCGGGACCGGGCCGGTGGCGAGGATGCCGCGCTCGCGCGCCGCGTCGACGGCCGGTCGGATGATCGCCTCGTCCTCATGGCCCAGGTGTCCACCCTCGCCGGCATGCGGATTGAGCCCGCAGACCAGAATCCGCGGTCTCGCCAGCCCGAACCGGGCGACCAGGTCGGCATGCAGCACGTCGAGCACCTCGGCGAGCAGGGCAGGAGTGATCGCGTTGGCCACCTTCGAGAGGGGCAGGTGGGTGGTGGCCAGGGCGACCCGCAGCTGTCCGGCCACCAGCAGCATCACCGGGCGCGGGCACGCGCAGGCCTCGGCGAGATACTCGGTGTGGCCGGAGAAGACGATACCGGCGTCGTTGATGACGCTCTTCTGGACCGGGGCCGTGATCATGGCATCGGCCCGCCCGTCCTGACAGGCGGCGAGCGCCATGTCGAGCATTGCGAGCACGGCAGGCGCGTTGGCGGGCTCGAGCCGTCCGGGTTGCGACGGCACCGCCAGGGACTGTGGCCACACGCACAGGCGCCCGGCGCGGTGGGGAGGCACGGTTCCTGACGGATCGAGCAGCTCCAGGCCGACATCGAGCCCCAGCGTGCGGGCGCGCGCGGCGAGCACGTCCGGGTCGGCGCAGACCACCAAGGCCGCCTTGATGGGCCGGGCGGCGAGCATCAGGCAGAGTTCCGGGCCGATCCCGGCCGGCTCGCCGCTGGTCAGGACCAGCCGGGGCATCGCCTGCGGGGCGGTACCTTCAGATTCGGTACTCGACATAGGCCTCGTCGCGCAGACGCTGGATCCACAGTTCGATTTCTTCCTCGAACTTGCGCTCGCGCAGGGCCATGATCGCGTCGCGCCGCTGCAGTTCCTCGGTGCTGTCGTGCACGCGGCGGTCGAGCACCTCCACGATGTGCCAGCCAAAGGGCGAGCGGAACGGCATGCTGAGTTCGCCGATGGGCAGTTCCCGGATGACGCTGGCGAACTCGGGAACGAAGCTGTCGGGTTCGGTCCAGCCCAGCGACCCCCCTTCGGCGCCGGAGCCGATGTCTTCGGAGATGGCCCGGGCGATGGCGCCGAAGTCGTCGCCGCCGAGAATCTGGCTGCGTACGTTGAGCAGGCGCTGGCGCACGGCCTCGTCATCCATCACCTCGGTGGGCGTCAGCAGGATGTGGCGCGCCTTCACCTGGTTGACCATGACGCGCTCGCTGCCACGCACGTCGTTCACGCGCACGATGTGGTAGCCACTGCTGCTGCGGAACGGTTCGGTGACGTCGCCGGGCTCCAGGCCACCCACCACCTCGGCGAAGATGGTCGGCAGCTGGCTGCCCTTGCGCCAGCCCAGTCCGCCACCCTCGAGCGCGTTCTGTGCGTCGGAGTAGGTGACCGCAAGCTGCGCGAAATCCTCGCCAGCCTCCAGGCGTTCGACGATCTCGTCGACCCGCCCACGCGCGGCGCGCAGCTGCTCGGGCGTCGCCGCACTGGAGAGGGCGACCAGGATGTGCGAGACGTCGTAATCCAGGTCGCCGAGGGCGGCTTCCTGCTGACGGCTGAGGTATTGTTCGATTTCCCGTTCAGAGATGCTGATGCGACCCATGACGTCGCGCGAGCGGAGCTGCTCGAGGATCAGCTGTTCACGGAATTGCTGGCGGTAGGCGGCGTAATCGATACCCTCCTGGGCGAGTACGGCCGGGAACTGTTCCAGGGTCAGTCCGTTGCGCGCGGCGATATCGGCAATCGCCCGGTTGAGCATGTCGTCCGGTACCCGGATGCCGAGTCGCTCCGCACGCTGCAGCTGGATGCGCTCCACGACCAGCCGCTCGAGAATCTGGCGTTCCAGGACGGGTAGAGGCGGCAGCTGTGTCTGCTGCTCCCTGAGACGCGCGACGATCTCGCGTGTCTGCTCGCGCAGCTCGCTTTTCAGCACCACGCCCTCGTTGACCACGGCGGCCACGCCATCGATGAGCTGGCCGGTGCCGGAGAGCTCGCGGGTCTGGGCGAAAGACGGCTGGGCGGCCAGGCTGGCGAACACCAGGCAGGTGGCCAGGGTGGCGAGCAGGCGCGCGCCAGGGCGCGGTCCCTCAGAAGATGTCGCGGTCATAGCCGATGATGCCTCTTTCGATGAAATCGCGGGTTGAATCTCCGACACTTGCCAACCCCCTCAGTTCGATCTGCAGCGCGATCGCCGTGTCCGAAGCGCCCGTGCGTCTGCTCACGTAGCGCCGGGCGACCAGACTGACCGAGAAGCAGCAGCTGCGGTATTCCACACCGGCGAAACGGTCAAGCGAGGTGCTCTCGCGCAGTGAATAATTGTACCTGCCGATGAAGCCCCAGCGCTCGGACGCCGGCCACATGAACGAGATGTCCCCCTGCTCGAGCGCCCCGCGACGGAAGCGATACGAGAGATTGATCAGTCGCTGGTCGTCGCGCCGATACTGCAGGCGGGCCTCCGAGCGCGTAGTGGCCGACAGATCGCTGTTCCACTGCTGGCCGAGATCCAGCCGCCATCTGTCCGCCAGCCGAAGTCCGAGTTCGCCGACATACTCGCTGGTGTTTCGTCCAGGCGGCGGCGCCCCTGGCAGACTCACCTCCGCGTCGGCGAGGTAGCGCGTCTGGCCGAGTGTGATACGGACCCGCTCGCGTCCGCTGCGCTCGTCGAGCACGCGGGTGGTCAGTCCGAGGTTCACCTGGTCGGTGTCGCCCACCCTGTCGACGCCCAGGTAGCGGTTGCTCCTGAACAGCTGCACCAGTCCGAAATCCGGCTCGATGGTGTCGAACACCGGCAGGGCCGCCTGGTCTCGAAAGGGCACGTGTACGTACTGCAGACGCGGCTCCAGCGTCTGCAGCAGGCGCCCGCGCCGGAGCTCGCGTTCGAACAGGGCGCCGAGGTCCAGCGTACCGATGGGCAGGGTGCGCGTTGGCGTGCGCGGTGTCGTCTCCGGCGCGTCGTCCAGCCAGTAGCGGGTGTGCTGCAGCGCCAGTGCCGGGCGCAGGTAGAGTCCGGGCGGGCCGAAGCGGCGGCTGATCTCCGGCTGCAGGTCCATGCGCCAGCCCGTGGTCCCGACGCGGCGATCGAAGTTCACCACCTCGCCTGCCAGGCGCAGATCCGTGCCCATCCAGCGTTCCGGCCAGTAGCCCTCGACCAGGATCTGCGGCAGACGCCGGTAGGGACGGTCCTCGCCCAGGATCTGCTCGTCGATGGTCTGGTAGCCCTGGAAGCGCGCCAGTGCCCGCAGATCACGGCCGAGATATTCGACGTCCAGCCGTCGGTCCAGGTGGGTCTGGCTGGTCGAGAACACGCCCCCGCCGAGGTCCTCGAAATAGGCGCCATCGCTGACCTCGCTGCCGTCGACGGTCAGGCGGACACGCTCGCCGAAACCCGTGCGGTGGAAGAGCTGGGTGTAGCGGCGGTCCTGGCGGCTGACCTGGTCGTTCGGCAGAAACTCGGCGCCGACCCGGCCCTCGGAGCTGCGGGTGAGGTAGCGGAATTCGCTGCCGAGCAGCAGTCCCCGGCGGCTCATCAGCCGCGGCTCCAGGGTCAGGTCGTAGTTCGGCGCGAGGTTGAAATAATACGGGACGCTGAGGTCGGCCCCGGTCCGGTTCGAGCGGCGCAGCTGGGGGAACAGGAAGCCGGATTTGCGTTCGTCGGTGATCGGAAAGGTGATCCAGGGGGTGTAGAGGATGGGCACGCCGAGGAAATCCACCCGGACGTTGCGGCCGGTGCCGAAGCCCGTGTCGGCGTCCAGCCGGATGTCACCGGCCCGCAGGCGCCAGTCCTCGTTGCCCTCGGGGCAGGAGGTGTAGATCACGTCGCGCAGGCGTACGGTCCGGTCGCCACGCACCTCGAGGCTTGAGGCGCCGCCACGGGCCGGTCGTCGGGGCAGGGCGAAGGTGGAGGCCGAGAATTCGATACGCTGTTCCGTGCCATCGAAGTCGGCATCCTCGCTGCGCACGACCAGGTTGCCGTCGCGGTATTCAACCCCGCCGGTCACCCGCAGCGCCAGGCTGGCGCTGTCGAATTCCGCAGATTCGGCGCGCAGCAGGCGTCCCGTGCCGCGGATCTGCACGTCGCCGGTCAGCCGGGAGACCCCTTCTCGCACCAGATCCGCCTGGTCGGCACTGATCGCCAACGGCTGGTCGTCGGCGCGCGCCTCCTCGAGCAGCCGTTCCATCTCGGGATCGACGGGCGGCAGGCACATCGGTCCCTGTGCCCCGGCGAGACCAGGGGCAAGCAGCAGCAACGAAAGACAGCCAAGCGCGCGGGCGAGGGCGCGTGCGGCGGGCAGGCAGGCAGACACTACGACCCGGGAACACTCGCGAAAGGGCCGCTACAATGGCACAACTCATGACCACCTTCAACGCACCCCCCGAGCCGCAGGACCTGCGGCAGACCGCGGCACTCGCCTGGCTCGCGGCGGTGCTCCCGGTCGCGCCGGCGGTCCTGGTGCCCGCATCCGGCGACGCCAGTTTCAGACGGTATTTCCGTGTCTTCGATGGTGAGCGTCCGCTGATCCTGATGGATGCGCCGCCAGACCTCGAGCCTGTCGACAACTTCCTGCGGGTGGCACGGTGGCTGGCGGCATGTGGTCTGCATGTGCCGGCGGTGCTGGCCGAGGAGCGCGCGGCCGGCTTCCTGCTGCTCGAGGACCTGGGGTCCACCAGCTACTTCGACGCGCTCAAGGCCTCGCCCGCCCGTGCCGATGCCCTGTACGGCGATGCACTGGATGCCCTGGTCACCCTGCAGGTCGCCGGTCACCGGTGGCTCGATGTCCTGCCCCCCTACGATGCCGCCCTGCTCGATCGCGAGATGGAACTGTTCAGGGCGTGGCTGTGCGGGCGTCACCTGGCGCTCGCGCTGACGGCGGGCGAGGAGAAGATGCTGGCACGGACGTTCGCGCTGCTGCGCGATGCGGCCCTGGCGCAGCCCCGGGTCTTCGTGCACCGTGACTACCACTCCCGCAATCTGATGGTCTGCGCGGGCGCCAATCCGGGGATACTCGATTTCCAGGATGCGGTGGCCGGGCCGCTGGCCTACGATGTGGTGTCGTTGCTGAAGGACTGTTACCTGTGCTGGCCGCCGGCCGAGCGCGCCAGGTGGATTGCGCGCTACCACGCCACCGCCGCCGGGCAGGGGTTGCCGGTGGGCGATCTCGAGGCCTTCATGCAGGCGCTGGACCTGATGGGCGTTCAGCGACATCTCAAGGCGGCCGGCATCTTTGCCCGACTGTGGCACCGGGACGGCAAGCCGGGCTACCTGGCCGACATCCCGACCACGCTGGGTTACATCGTCGAGCTGGCCGCTGATCGCCCGGAACTTGCGCCGCTCGCCGAGTTCCTCTCTGCACGGGTCGTGCCGGCGCTGGCGGAGGCCGGGCGGTGAAGGCGATGGTGCTGGCGGCGGGGCGCGGTCGGCGTATGGGCGCCCTGACCCACCGCTGCCCGAAGCCGCTGCTGTCGGTCGGCGGGGAACCGATGATCGTCCGCCACCTGCGCCGGCTGGCCGATGCAGGCATCCACGATGTCGTGGTCAACCTTTCCTGGCAGGGCGAGCGGCTGCGCCGGGCGCTTGGCGACGGCAGTCGCTGGGGCCTTCGGTTGCGCTACAGCGATGAAGGCGAGCCGCCGCTGGAGACGGCCGGGGGCATTGTGCAGGCCCTGCCGCTGCTCGGTCCCCGGCCGTTCCTGGTGGTCAACGGCGATATCGTCACCGATCATCCGCTGCAGTTCGGTCCGCTGGAAGAGGACGTCCTCGGGCACCTCGTACTGGTCGACAATCCGTCCCATCATCCGCGCGGAGATTTCGCTCTGCGGGCGGGGCAGGTGCACATGGACGGCACGACCCTGACCTTTGCCGGCATCTCGCTGCTGCATCCCATGCTGTTCGCCGGTCTGGTACCGGGTTCGCGCACGCTGGCCAGCGTGCTCGCTCCGGCGATTGCCGCCGGGCGTATCCGTGGCGAGCACTATCGCGGCGAGTGGTCCGATGTCGGCACGCCGTCGCGGCTGGTGGCGGCCGACCGCAGGCTGCGCGCGGCCGGTTCGGCTTCCAGCCCCAGACGTCGCAGCAGCGCCGCCAGGTAGACCGGCTGCAGCCGGTCCACCGTCTCTCCGGGGCGCAGGTTCGCGATGCGGGTCATCGTCAGGCCGCTGTAGCCGCAGGGGTTGATGCCGTCGAAGGGCGCGAGGTCGAGATCGACGTTGATCGCGATCCCGTGGTAGCTCGCCCCCCGGCGCACGCGCAAGCCGATGCTGGCGATCTTCGCGCCGTCGACGTACACGCCCGGTGCATCGGCCCGGGACGCCGCCTCGATACCCCAGTCGGCGAGCATCATCACCACCGACTCCTCCAGGGCCGTGACCAGGTCACGGATCCCGAGTCCGAGGCGGCGCAGGTCGAGCAGCGGATAGACCACGAGCTGCCCCGGCCCGTGGTAGGTCACCTGCCCGCCCCGGTCGGTCTTCACCACGGGGGTGTCGCCTGCGGCCAGGACATGGCCGGGGTCGGCATTCAGTCCCAGGGTGTACACGGGTGCATGTTCCAGCGCCCAGATCTCGTCGGGCGTATCGGCGTCACGGCGCTCCGTAAAGGCCTGCATGCGCCGCCAGGTCGGCTCGAAGTCGACCCGGCCGAGGTCCCGAAGGATGACGCGTGCGTTCACAGCGCCATCAGCACGCGGTCGCTGTCGGAGAGACTGCGATAGATCGCGTCGAGCTGGGAGCGGCTGCGGGCCTGGATACGGATGGTTACGGCCACGAAGCGGCCGTTGCGGCTGACCCGCGATTCGATATCGCCGGCGAGCAGGTCGTCGACATGGTTGGCCACCAGCTGGCGGGCGTGGTTCGGGAAATCCGGTTCGTTGGCCCCCATCACCTTGATGGGGAACTCGCAGGGGAATTCGAGCAGGCTGTCATCCCGACGGTCCATCGGCGCTCTGGCGGCCTAGTCCAGCCACAGCAGCACGCTGTCGCGCGCCCGCTGCCACAGACTGCCCTGCGCGGCGTCTTCGATGACCACCAGCGGGGCGCGGGCCAGCGAGTCGCCGTCCAGGCGGATATCGAGCATGCCCACCTCGAAGCCCGCGGCCAGTGGAGCGCTCAGCGCCGCAGGCAGCTCCAGCACCGCTTCCAGGCGGTCGCGCTGCCCCCGGGGGACCAGCACCCGCAACGTCGAGGCCACGCCCAGGGCGACATCCGCCTCGGCACCGCGCCACAGCCGCTCGCGGGTTACGGTATCGCCGGGCTGGTAGAGCGCATGGCTTTCGAAATTGTTGAAACCCCAGCTGAGCAGCTCCCGGTTGGCGCGCTCGCGCGCGCCGACGCTCGGCGCGCCCATGACCACGGAGACCAGCCGCATGTCACCCGCAGCGGCCGAGGTCACCAGGCAGAACCCGGCGGCCGTGGTGAAGCCGGTTTTCATCCCGTCGACCAGCGCGTTCGCGCCCACCTGCATCCCGAGCAGGCCGTTGCGGTTGGGTTGGGTGATCCCGTCCCAGGTGAAGTTGCGCTCTGAATAATAGGCGTAGAAATGCGGGAATTCGGTGACGATGGCCTGCGCCAGCCGGGCCATGTCCGCCGCCGAGGAGACGTGGCCTTCCTCGGGCAGGCCATGGCTGTTGACGAAGTTGGAGTTCACCATGCCGAGCTCGGCGGCGTAGTGGTTCATCAGCCCGGCAAAGGCACTCTCGGAGCCGGCCACCCGTTCGGCCAGCGCCACGCTGGCATCGTTCCCGGAGACTACGATCATGCCGTGCAGCAGGTCGTCCACGCTGACCTGGCTGCGTTCCCGGGCATACATGGTGGAGACGTTTCGCCGCTCACGGCTGCCCGGGACGCCGCCGCCCGCCACCCAGGCATCCCGGCTGATGGTGACCAGATCGTCCAGTCCCACACGCCCCTCACCAATGGCACGAAACACGACGTAGGCCGTCATCAGCTTGGTCAGGCTGGCCGGTTCCACGGCGGCCTGTGCGTCACGTTCGGCAAGCACCTCTCCAGTGGCGGCATCCAGCAGCACGTACTGGCGGGCCGCCACCTGGGGCGCCTGCGGGATGGGCATCTGGGCGAGGGCGTCGTTGGCCAGCAGCAGTGCGGCCAGCGCGGCGGTGAGAATTCGGATCATGGGGGTGTCAGTCGGTCACGAGACGGGTGTCGGAGAGGCCGAGGCGCTCGAGCGCCTCGACGGTGGCGTCGAAGGTGGCAATATCGGCAATGGGGCCGATACGCACGCGGTAGATCGGGCGGCTGGCGTTGCCGTCGCCCTGGATGAAAGTGTCGGGAAAGCCGTCGGCACTCAATCGCGCGGTCAGCCGCTCGGCGTTCTCGCGCTGGCTGAAGGCCCCGACCTGAACGAACAGGGTCTCGCCAGGCGGCGTCCCGGCGGGTCGTGCTGGCGAGGCCTGGGCGACCGCGACGGGCGACAGCCGGCGACCCGGGCGTGGCTCGGGCCTGTGCGCGGCGTGGAGTTCGCTGCCGCGAATCCGGCGGTCCCCGGGGGTGTAGACGATGGCGTTCGGATGGATGTCCAGCGGATCGCTCAGGGCGCGCACCTCCACCCTGGCGGTGCCCGCCTCGACCATGTCGATCTCCCGTGCCGCCGCGTAGGAGAGGTCGATGATCCGGTCGCCGACGAACGGCCCGCGGTCGTTGACACGCACGACGATGCGTTTGCCGTTGCTGAGGTTGTGCACTTCGACCCAGGTGGGCAGCGGCAGTGAGCGGTGGGCGGCGGTCATCGCGTGCATGTCATAGGGCTCGCCGCTGGAGGTCGGCAGGCCATGGAACTTCGCGCCGTACCAGGAGGCGATGCCACGGGACTGATAACCCTCGGCGCTCGTCATGGTGTGATAGCGTCGGCCGAAGACCTCGTAGAACGCCATGTTGCCGCGGGCGCTTGGGGGCTCGGAGACACCGGGTTCACCGCGGGCGGCGCGGGTCGGTTCGGCGCGCGACGGTGGGGCGTCAACGGCCGGGCGGGGACCGGCAGACACCGGCACGGGCGCGCTGCCGGGCGGCGTGGACGGCGGCTGGTGGCTGCACCCGGCCAGTGCGACCGCCAGCAGCCCCAATGCCAGGAGCTCGCGCGGGCCTGTCATGGCTGCGCCTCCATCCGCGCGCGGATTTCCTGGCTGAGCTGGTAGACCGCAAGCGCATACATCACGCTGCGGTTGTAGCGCGTGATCACGCGGAAATTGTGGTAGCCGACCCAGAGTTCGTCGCCCTCGACCCCGTCGAGGCGGACCATCATGGCCGGGGCCTCGTTCGGCAGCACGCTGCTGAAGCGATAGCCTTCGGCCTGCAGCCCCGCGACCGTGTTGGCGAGCTCGAGACTGTTCGGTGGGTGACTGCCCGCCCAGTCGGCCGGGACCTCGGCGGGCTGGGCCACGGGCTCGCCGTCCCGCCAGCCGTGCACCTGGAAATAGTTCGCCACGCTGGCGAGCACGTCGTACCAGTCATGGAACAGGTCACGCCGCCCGTTACCGCTGCCGTCCACCGCGTAGGCCCGATAACTCGACGGGATGAACTGGGGCGGTCCCATGGCCCCGGCGTAGGAGCCCAGCGCTGCCCGTGGTTCCAGGCGTTCCTCCTGGGAGAGCAGCAGGAACTGTTCGAGTTCGCGGCGGAAGAACGCAGCGCGCGGCGGATAGGCGAAGGCCAGCGTGGCCAGCGCATCGAGCACACGCCAGCGGCCGGTGATGCGTCCATAAAGCGTTTCCACGCCGATGATCGCGACGATGATCTCCGGCGCGACGCCGTAATCGGCCGCCACGGCGCGCAGCGATGCCTCGTGCTCGCGCCAGAATTCCACGCCGCCCTCGATGCGCCGCTCGGTCAGGAAAATACCCCGGTATTCGTGCCAGGGCCTGACGCGTTCGGCCGGCCGGCTGATCGCATCGAGAATGGGCTGCTGCAGCTCGACGTCGGCAAACCACAGCGCCAGCGTGCGTTCGGGGAAGCCGTGCCGCTCGGCCACCTCGCGCTTGAAGTCCGCGAGTCCCGAGCGGAAGGTGTCCTCGTCCGCGGTCCAGGCCAGGGACGGCAGCAGCAGGCACAGCACGCAGGCGATCAGGGGACGTGACACGCGGGACTCCGGGATCAGGCCGCCAGCAGTTTGCGGCGGGTATGGATCGACATGAGAATACCGAAACCGGCCATGAGGGTCACCATGGAGGTGCCGCCGAAGCTCACCAGCGGCAGGGGTACGCCGACGACCGGCAGCAGCCCCGAGACCATGCCCGCATTGACGAACACATACACGAAGAACGTGAGACTGAGGCTGCCGGCAAGCAGGCGGCTGAACGTGTCCTGCGCATTGGCGGCGATGTACAGGCCGCGCCCGACGATGAACAGATACAGCGCCAGCAGCGCCAGCAGGCCGAGCAGTCCGAATTCCTCGCCGATCACGGCGAAGATGAAGTCGGTCGCGCGTTCCGGCAGGAATTCCAGGTGCGCCTGGGTCCCGTTCAGCCAGCCCTTGCCGAAGATGCCCCCCGAACCAATGGCGATCTTGGACTGGATGATGTTGTAGCCGGCGCCGAGCGGGTCGGACTCGGGGTTCATGAAGGTCAGGACCCGCCTGCGCTGATAGTCGAGCATGAAATGCCACAGCACCGGCAGGGCGGCCAACCCCAGCGCGCCGGCGGCGAACAGGTAACGAAGTCTCAGCCCCGCAAGCAGCAGGGCGAACAGGCCCGCGCAGGCCACCAGTACCGCGGTCCCCAGGTCGGGCTGGATGGCGATGAGCACGGCTGGTGCGAAAGCCGCCAGCACGATGACCAGCACGTGGTGAAAGGCCGGTGGCAGGGCGCGGTCATGCAGGTACCAGGCAACCATCAGCGGCACGGCGATCTTCAGAACCTCCGAGGGCTGGAAGCGCACGACCCCGAGATTCAGCCAGCGTCGGGCGCCCTTGCCGACCTCGCCGAAGAACAGCGTCGCCAGCAGCAGGCCGATCCCGGCGAGAAACAGCCATGGCGCCCACTTGCGAAGCGCTGCGGGCGGGATCTGGGCCATCACCAGCAGCGCGGCCAGCGCGATACACAGCCGTACGGCCTGGCTGACCACCGGGCCTGTGCTCTGGCCCACCGCGCTGTAGAGCACCACGAGACCGATGGCGCTGACGGCGAGCAGCGCCAGCAGCAGCGGCGTGTCCAGGTGCAGACTGCGCATCACATAGGCGGGCAGGCTCAGAGGGCGGCGGGCTTCGAAGGCCTGGGTCTGCTCGAACATCAGCGCTCCCGGTCCGCGAAATAGCGGTCCATGACGGCACGGGCGACCGGTGCGGCCACGCTGCTGCCGCTGCCCCCGTTTTCAACGATCACGGCGATGCTGATCTCCGGCGCTTCAGCCGGGGCGAAGGCCACGAAGAGCGCGTGGTCACGGAGCCGTTCGTCGATAGCCTCCTCGTCGTATTCCTCATCCTGGCCGAGCGAAAAGACCTGTGCGGTACCGGTCTTCCCGGCCACCAGATAACCCGTGCCGCGCATCTGCATGCGGGCGGTGCCCCGAGCGCCGCGGGTGACCGCGATCATCGAGTCACGGATCACGTTCCAGTGGCGCTCGTCTTCCAGGACGACCCGCGACAGTTCGACCGAGGGGAAGTCGATCGGTTCTCCGTTCAGCGGATCGGAGCTCGCAATGGCGAGCCGGGGCTGGATGCGGACCCCGCGGGTGGCCATGACCGCCGTGGAGTGGGCCAGCTGGAGCATGGTCGCGTTCATGTATCCCTGGCCGATGGCGGCGATCACGGTCTCTCCCGGGAACCAGGCCTGGTCTTCGCGGCGCCGGAACGCGGCTCGCTTCCATTCGCGCGAGGGCACCAGGCCGGGCCGCTCGCCCTGGATGTCGATGCCGGTGCGTTCGCCGAGACCGACCGCAGTGAGGAACTCGTGCATGCGATCGATGCCGAGCGTGCTGCCGTGGGCGTAGAAATAGACGTCACAGGATTGCGCCATCGCCTCGATCAGGTCGACATGGCCGTGACCCTCCCTGCGCCAGTCGCGGAAGCGGTGGGAGCTTCCCGGCAGGCGGAAATGACCCGGGCAGAACAGCCGCTCTCCCGGCCCGACCACGCGATGATGCAGCAGCGCCAGGGCCATCTGCGGCTTGATGGTCGATCCGGGTGGATAGATGCCCCGCAGCGCACGGTCGAACAGCGGGTTGTTCGGGTCGCGCAGCAGCGCCTGGTAGTCCGCCTGGGAGATGCCGGTGCTGAAGAGATTGGGGTCGAACCCGGGCGTGGACACCATAGCGAGCACGTCGCCGTCGCGGGTGTCGAGGACCACCACGGCACCGCGGCGCCCGGCAAGCGCCTCCATGGCCGCGAGCTGCAGCCGGATGTCCAGCCCCAGCACGACATCCTGCCCGGGCACCGGCGGGCGACTGGTGCGCCGGCCTTCGACCAGGGCGGGACGCTCCTGCGGCATCTCCAGGCGCTGAAGGACCCGGCCGCGTGCGTTCACCACCACCTGCCGGTACCCGACCCGACCGTGGAGCAGATCCTCGTAGGCGAACTCCACACCGGTCTTGCCCACCTGCGAGGTGCCGGCGTAGTTGGCCCGGTCCAGCCGTTCGAGATCCCGGGCACTGAGCCCGCCGACATAGCCGATGGCATGCGCCGTGGCTTCGCCGAAGGGGTAGTGACGGCGCAGGCGCGCACGAATGTCGACGCCGGGGAAATGCTGGCGCCGCACCGCGAAGGTGGCCACCTGTTCGTCGTCCATCCGGAAGTTCAGGGTCACCGGCTCGAAGCGCCGCTGTCGCCTGGCCAGCGCGAGAATCCGGTCGATCTCGCCGCTGGCGATCAGGCCGAGTTCGGCAAGGGCGGTCAGGGTTTCAGGCAGGTCGGCGACCTGCTCCGGAATCAGTTCGAGCTGATAGGCCGGCACGTTTTCCGCCAGGATCTGCCCATGGCGATCGTAGATCAGGCCCCGAGTGGGGGGTACGGGCTCGATGCGGATGCGATTGTCCTGGGAGAGGTCGGCAAAGTGTGGATGATTGACGACCTGCAGGTGGACCAGGCGGGCGACCAGCAGGCCTGTAAGCAGAACAATGACCACGGCGCCGGCGATCAGTCGCCCGAAGAACAGCCGCTGCTCCTGCCAGGGGTCCTTGAAGCGGATACGCGGTGCCATGCTCAGAGACTCGCCTGCTCGCGCGCATTCTCGCGCAGCGCCCGCTCACCGAGTCGAAACACCAGCGGCCACACCAGTGCGCCGGTCAGCACCGGCCAGGCGTAGGCGCCGGCCGGCATCTCACGGCCGGTCACCCCATCGATCCAGAACAGCGTGAACTGGTAGAGCACCAGCAGCAGGGTGACGGTCACGGTGAGCTGCAGCATCGGAAACACCCGCAGCCGCAGCCGGAAGCGCAGCACCGGGTAGGTCGCGAGCAGCAGCGCCAGCGCATGCTGTCCCAGCAGCGCGCCGGTCAGGGTATCGAGCAGCAGGCCGAAGAAGAACGCCCAGCCGAGGCCGAACCGGCTCGGCGTGGCCAGGCACCAGAACACCAGGGCGAGCACCACCCAGTCCGGTCGCAGAGGCGTGATCTGCGCGGGCAGGGGGACGATGGCCAGCGCCAGGGCCAGCACCAGCGAGGCAAGCGCCGCCGCCATCACAGGCCGGTGTCCGGTCATGGGTCCGCGTCGTCCTCGACCCGGCTGGTCCATACCAGCAATACCTCGCGGGCCCGCAGCAGTGCGGCTGCCGGCTCGGCGGAAATCTCCGCAAAAGCCTCGCCGGGGCGGCGTTCGACGCGGCGCACGGTGGCCACCGGGTAGCCGCTGGGGAAGGTGCCGCCCAGGCCGGAGGAGACCAGCAGGTCGCCCTCTTCGATGTCGGCGCTGTTGGGCAGGAACGGCAGGGACAGCCGCTCGGTGTCGCCCGTGCCCATGGCGATGGTGCGCAGGCCGTTGCGATTGACGATGACCGGCAGCGCATGGTCGGCATCGCTGATCATGATCGCCTCCGAGGTGAGGGGCTGGACCCGGACCACCTGCCCGAGCACACCGTTGGCGTCCAGCAACGCCTGTCCGACGTAGACCCCGTGGCGGGTCCCTTTGTTCACGGTGAAGCGGTGGCGGAACGGGTCGAGGTCCACGGCCAGCAGCTCGGCGACCAGCACCCGGTCGGCGGCCTGGCGACTGGCGCCCATCATGGCCCGCAGCCGGGCGTTTTCGGCTTCCAGTGCCGCCAGCCGCTGGACCTGCACCTGCAGGTCCAGGCGGTCCTCGCGCAGGCGGTTCAGCTCCTCCATGAGCATCTCCCGGCTGGCAGTGGCGTCGCTGGCCCAGTGCCAGGTGGCAAACGGCAGGTTCACCACCGCCTGCAGCGGAAACAGCAGCACCGAGAGGGCGCCGCGGATGGTTTCCAGGTGCTGCTGGCGCTGGTCGACGATCATCAGCCCGGCGGCGAGCAGCGCGAGCAGGAAGAGCTTTGGCCCGGGCGCGAGCCCCCTGGCGGGTCCTGTGGCTTCCCTGCTGCGCGACATCTCTATGATTTCACGGGCAAATCACCCCCGCCCAGAGGGGCTGGCGACCAGCATCCGATGATAACGCAGGAGGCGTTGCACCGTGCGGCAATCGCGCGGCGCCGGGGGTCACTCTAGACCGAAGACCCCGGGGCCGTACTGATCCATGAGTTCCAGCACCCGGCCGCCGCCCCGCGCGACGCAGGTGAGCGGTTCGTCGGCGACCACCACCGGCAGCCCGGTCTCTTCCATCAGCAGCTTGTCCAGGTCGGTCAGCAGGGCGCCGCCGCCGGTCAGCACGATGCCGCGCTCGGCCACGTCCGCACCCAGCTCGGGCGGCGTCTGTTCCAGCGCGGCCTTGACGGCGCCGACGATCCCGGCCAGCGGCTCCTGCAGGGCCTCGAGGATCTCGTTGGAGTTCAGGGTGAACGCGCGAGGCACGCCCTCCGAGAGGTTGCGGCCCTTGACGGAGATTTCGCGGACCTGCTGCCCGGGGTAGGCGGAACCGATTTCGTGCTTGATGCGTTCGGCCGTAGCCTCGCCGATGAGGATGCCGTAGTTGCGGCGGACATAGTTGATGATTGCGTCGTCGAAGCGGTCGCCCCCGACGCGGACCGAGGCCGCATAGACAATGCCGTTCAGGGAGATGACCGCCACCTCGGAGGTGCCGCCGCCGATGTCGAGCACCATCGAGCCCCGGGCCTCGTGCACCGGCATGCCTGCGCCGATGGCCGCCGCCATGGGCTCCTCGATCAGGTAGACCTTGCGCGCGCCGGCGCCCTCGGCCGACTCCCGGATGGCGCGGCGTTCGACCTGGGTGGAGCCATACGGGACGCAGACCAGGACCCGCGGGCTCGGGCGGAAATACCGGCTGCCGTGCGCCTTCTTGATGAAGTGCTGCAGCATCTTCTCGGTGACGGTGAAGTCCGCGATCACCCCGTCCTTCAGCGGCCGGATGGCCGTGATGTTGCCGGGGGTGCGCCCGAGCATGTTCTTCGCCTCGACGCCTACCGCCTCGAGCACCTTGCCGCCGCGGCCCGGCTCCTCGCGAATCGCCACCACGGAGGGCTCGTTCAGTACGATGCCCTTGCCGTGGACGTAGATCAGCGTGTTGGCGGTCCCCAGGTCGATCGACAGATCGCTGGAGAAGTAACCGCGAAACTTCTTGAACATGAAGGGACGCCTGGGGCGGACTCAAACGACGGATGCTAGCAACGGCTGGATAGATCGGCAAGCGACGGGTTAGACTTGTCGGCTGGTTCTTTTGCGCTGCCAGGCGGGGTCCAAGGTGTCACTCACGAACGATCAGGTCCGCGGGATCGCAAGGCTCGCGCGGCTCAGGCTGACGGATGAGGAGGTGTCGGAGGTCTCCGGCAAGCTCGCCAGCATCCTCGAGATGGTCGATCAGCTGCAGGCCACGGACACGCGGGAGGTGGTGCCGATGGCCCACCCGCTCGATGCCGCCCAGCGGCTTCGTCCTGACGAAGTCACCGAGGCTGACCAGCGCGACGATTACCAGCGCAACGCCCCCCAGACCGAACGCGGCCTGTACCTGGTGCCGAGGGTGGTCGAATGACCACGCTGCATGCCGACACCCTGGCCGGCCTGGCGGCCCGGCTGGCCCGCGGCGAGTGCTCCAGTGTCGAGCTCACGCGACATTTTCTCGCCCGGATCGCCGCGCACGATGACGGACTGAACGCGTTCATCAGCGTGCTGGAGACACGGGCACTGGCCCAGGCCGAGGCCGCGGACCGCTGCCGGGCCCGCGGCGAGGCCGGCCCCCTGACCGGTCTGCCCATTGCCCACAAGGACATCTTCTGCGCGCGCGATACGCGCACCACCTGCGGCTCGCGGATGCTCGAGTCCTTCGTCGCGCCCTACGACGCCGCCGTGGTGGCGCGCCTCGATGCCGCCGGCGTCGTGACCCTGGGCAAGACCAACATGGACGAGTTCGCCATGGGTTCGTCCAACGAGACCAGCTATTTCGGGCCGGTCCGCAACCCCTGGGATCCGTCGCGTGTGCCTGGCGGCTCGTCCGGCGGCTCGGCGGCCGCGGTGGCCGCTGGACTTGCGCCTGCCGCCACCGGGACCGACACCGGCGGCTCGATCCGCCAGCCCGCCGCCCTGACCGGACTCACGGGCCTCAAGCCGACCTACGGGCGGGTATCGCGCTGGGGCATGGTGGCCTTCGCCTCCAGTCTCGACCAGGCCGGGACGCTGACCCGCAGCGCTGAAGACGCCGCGCTGCTGCTGTCTGCCATGGCGGGAGCGGACGCCCGGGATTCCACCAGTGTCGAGGCCGAGGTGCCGGATTACCGCGCCGCGCTGGAGACACCGCCCGAGCGACTGCGGATCGGCGTCCCCCGCAACTTCTTCGATGATGGCCTGGAAGAAGCCGTTGCCGTCACGGTGCGCGAGGCGCTGGCCGAGTTCGAACGCCAGGGTGCAGAGCTGGTCGAGGTCGACCTGCCGAACCTGCCCCTGTCGGTGCCGACCTACTACGTGGTCGCGCCGGCCGAGGCGTCATCCAACCTGTCGCGGTTCGATGGCGTGCGTTTCGGACACCGCTGCGAGGATCCGCAGGATCTGCTCGATCTCTACGAACGCAGCCGCGGCGAGGGCTTCGGCGCCGAGGTCAAGCGACGCATCATGACCGGAACCTACGTGCTGTCTGCGGGCTATTACGACGCCTACTACCTGAAGGCCCAGCAGGTCCGCCAGCTCATCACCGCGGATTTCGCCCGAGCGTTCGAGGCCGTGGATCTGCTCATGGGTCCGACCACGCCCACGCCGGCCTTCGAGCTGGGCGCCAAGACCGCCGATCCCGTGCAGATGTACCTGAACGACATCTACACCATAGGCGTGAACCTCGCCGGACTGCCGGGGATCAGCATTCCCTGTGGCGAGGTCACCGGTCTGCCGGTCGGCCTGCAGATCGTCGCGCCGCATTTCGGCGAGCCGGCGCTGCTGGCCGCCGCGCACCGCTACCAGCAGGCTACCGACTGGCACCTCCGGATGCCGTCGGCCTACGCGTGAGGAGCCTGTCATGAAGTGGGAAACCGTCATCGGCCTGGAAATCCACGCGCAGCTGGCGACGCGCAGCAAGATCTTCTCCGGCAGCGCCACGGCCTACGGCGCCGAGCCCAATACCCAGGCGAGCCTGGTCGACCTCGGCTACCCGGGCGTGCTGCCGGTACTCAACGCCGAAGTGGTGCGCATGGCTGTCCGCTTCGGCCTCGCGACCGGCTGTACCATCGCGCCGCGCTCGGTGTTCGCCCGCAAGAACTACTTCTATCCGGATCTGCCCAAGGGCTACCAGATCAGCCAGTACGAACTGCCCGTCGTCCATGGCGGGTATCTGGAGATCGATCTGGCCGACGGGGGGCGCAAGCGGGTCGGCATCACCCGCGCGCACCTGGAGGAAGACGCAGGCAAGAGCCTGCATGAAGACTTTCATGGCATGACCGGGATCGACCTGAACCGCGCGGGCACGCCCCTGCTGGAGATCGTCTCCGAGCCGGACCTGCGCTCGCCGGATGAGGCCGTGGCCTACATGCGACGGATCCACCAGCTCGTGCGCTGGCTGGGCATCTGCGACGGCAACATGCAGGAAGGCTCGTTCCGCTGTGATGCCAACATCTCCATCCGCCGGCATGGTGAGACCCGGCTGGGGACCCGCACCGAACTCAAGAACCTCAATTCCTTCCGCTTTATCGAGCGAGCCATCCGCCACGAGGTGGAGCGTCAGATAGAGCTTGTCGAGGACGGCGGGACGGTGGTGCAGGAAACCCGTCTGTATGACCCGGAACGCGATGTCACGCGCCCCATGCGCAGCAAGGAGGAGGCGAACGACTACCGCTATTTCCCGGACCCGGACCTGCTGCCGGTGGTCATCGAGCCAGCCACGGTGGAAGCGATCCGCGCCAGCCTGCCGGAACTGCCTGCCGCCCGGCGCGAGCGCTTCGTACGGGACTACGGCCTGCCGGACTACGATGCCGGTGTGCTGACGGCCAGTCGTGAACTGGCCGAATATTACGAGGCGGCCGCGGGCGCGGTGCCGCCGCCGGCGGCGAAGCTGGTGGCCAACTGGGTCATGGGCGAACTCACCGCGGCACTCAACCGCGACGGCCTGGACATCGGCAGCAGCCGCGTCGATGCCCCGGCACTTGCGGGACTGGTCGCTCGAATCCACGACGACACCATCTCCGGCAAGATCGCCAAGGAAGTGTTCGAGGCGATGTGGGCCGGCGAGGGCGATGCCGACGGCATCATCGAGGCGCGGGGCCTGAAGCAGATCACCGACGCCGGTGCGCTGGAGGCGATCGTGGCCGAGGTCATTGCGGCCCATCCCGGTCAGGTCGCCGAGTACCGCGATGGCAAGCACAAGCTGATGGGTTTCTTCGTCGGCCAGGTGATGAAGCGGACGCAGGGCAAGGCCAATCCCGGCCAGGTCAACGCCCTGATCAAGGCCGCACTGGAATGAGACAGGCCGACCAGGCGCGCGCCTTCCTGTTCGAGGGCGCCGGCATCCGCGGCCGGCTGGTGCGCATCGACCAGACCTGGCGGGAGATGCTCGAGCGCCATGCCTACTCCGCCGAGGTGGCGGCGCTGCTGGGCCAGGCCGCTGCCGCCGGCGTGCTGCTGGCCGACAACCTCAAGGGCCGCGGCAGCGTGCACCTGCAGATCCAGGGCGACGGCGATGTTCGGCTGCTGCTGGTGCAGTGCGACCACGCGCTGAACCTCCGCGGTCTGGCACGGGGCGAGCGTCTCGATGGTCAGGGGACGATGCGCGAGCTCCTCGGGGAAGGCCGGATGATGGTCACCGTAGATCCCGGCCCTGGGCAGGACCGTTACCAGGGGATCGTGCCGCTGGCCGGCGAGTCGCTGGCCGAGTCGCTCGAGGGCTATTTTCGCGATTCCGCCCAGCTGCTGACGCGGCTGTGGCTGGGGGTCATCGGTGGCAGCGCGGTCGGGCTGATGCTGCAGCGGATGCCGGATGCCACGATCGACGAGGAAGACTGGCGCACACTGGGCATGCTGGCAGATACCGTGCGTCTCACCGAACTGGCAGAGCTGCCAGCCGGTGAACTCCTGCGACGCCTGTTTTCCGGGTACGACGTGCGCCTGTTCGACGCCCGACCAATCGGCTATGACTGTCGCTGTACCGCCGAACACCTCGACAATGTGATCCGGTTGCTTGGCCGCGATGAGGTCGAGGGCATTCTCGCCGAACAGGGCGCACTCGCGCTCAACTGCGAGTTCTGCAACAAGGTGTTCCGTTTCGCCCCGGAGGAGGCCAGGCACGCGCTCGCGGGAACGCCCCCCGAGCGCACGGTGCACTGACGCGACACTTCAGAGGGCGCCCCGGAAGAACCCCGGGCACTGCAGTTACCGTCGCGGCGCCGTGCGTGCCGGGGCCCGCAGCACCGCGTTGGCCAGCAGGATCTCCAGGCCCTCGTGCATTGCCCGCCACGTCGGATCGGTGGTGAAGGCGATCATCATGCCGTTGCCCATCGACTCCAGCGCCACCACCGGCTTCCAGGCCAGCTGGTCACGGTTTTCGGGCCAGACCGCACCCGAGGCCACCAGAGTCTCGGGGGCGGAGAAGCTGACCGCGTTCACGCCCTGGTCCAGTCGCAGCGGCGAGTAGATGGCGTTGCCCTGGTACAGCACGTAGACCGCCTCCGCGACACCGGCGGTCAGCCAGTGCTCAGGGTCGACTTCAGCGCGCAGCATGGCGCCGGCGATGGTGTCGGGTGGCGTCTGCGGCGCCTCGATCGCGGCCATGTAGCCATCGCGGTCGGCGATACGCGTCCCCGGGACGGTGGCCGGCTGATCCTTGTCCGCGTCCACGCTGCTGGCGGGCTCCTCGCGCCAGGCGTCCTCGCGCCGCAGCGACATCAGGCCATGATCGGGTTCAGCGAGGTAGCGGACCGCCTCGCCGAGACCGATCAGTACACCGCCGCGTCGCACCCAGCCACGTAACTCGTCAGCCGCGCCACGACCGAGCACGCTGGCGTAGTCGCCACCGTCTGGCAGGATGATCACATCGAAGCGATCCAGTGCCCGGCCGGCGAGGTTGTGCGTCCGCAGGACCGTGACCGGCTGGCCGAACTGGCGCTCCAGCACGAACCGGGTCGCGCCGGCGGCGGTGGCCCGGGTCGGACGGTCCCAGAGCAGGGCGACGCGCGGGGCTTGCAGCCGCGGCATCTTCGAGGAGCCGAAGCTGGGGCCTTCGGTGACCCAGCTGTCATCGACGCCAAGAATCTCGACACCGGTCTCCTCGGCCAGGACCTGAAGCCGCTCCGACAGTCCATCGGGATTGACGGCATGCTGGATGACCAGCGAGCCGGCCGGCCAGCGGCGTCCCGCGGTCTCGAAGGCCTCGTCGGCGGACTGTACGGTCAGGCCCTCGCGCAGCGCCCGGGCCAGGAAGGCCGCGGCGTTACGCTCCCCCCAGCCGATCAGAAAGGCGACCCGGGCACCGGGATTCACGACCCGTCCGGGCGACGGGCCGTCGGCCGTCACAGCCGTCAGCGACACCCGCGGCAGGGCATTGCAGCGATCGACCTCGAGGTTTCGCATCAGCGGCAGCGACCAGGCCGTCACGTCGTAGATTTCGTCGGGCAGGCCGCGCTCGCGACGCCGCTCCTGCTCGGCCATGAAGTCTCTCTCGATCTCGATCTGCCGGTCGAGCAGTACCCGGACCAGCCGAGACGCCGGCTGGGCCAGGTCGATCACGACGCTGCCAGGGGCGTAGTCGACACCGCAGGCGCGGAAGGCGGCCTCCGCGCGACCGACATCCACCCGCTGGCCGGCCAGCAGGCGGGCCAGTCTGTCGGCGCCGGCCTGGTCACGCTGCGTGGGCAGCAGGACGTAGCGGCCCTCCGGGGCCCGGCGTCCGGTGTCGATGGCGCTGACCTGGTACTCGTGGAAGTCGGTGAGCCAGCGTTCGCGCTCCCTGGCGACCGTCTCGATGGTTGCGAGCGAGGCGACCGACTGGTTCCAGATCGTCTCGGCGAAGGTCAGCCGCTCGCCATTGGTCCGCCGCGCCACCAGCCCGCGCGCCGAGCCCTGCTCGTAGGTCATGCCGGCGGCGCCGAAGTGGTGCGGCCAGCCATCGCCGTAGCCGGGATAGAACAGGTCGAAGATCTCGCGGGTGAAATAGTCGATGCCGAACCGGTCGAACCAGGCGGCATTGTTGCGTCCGATGGCCTCGCGAAGACGTGCCTGCGCAGGGGTCAGCAGGGGATTGGTGGGTGCCGCCGCCGGCGGGAAGAAGTAGGTCTGGTCGGTACCCATCTCGTGGATATCGGCGACCACCACCGGCAGCCATTCGAGCATGGCGCGGGTGTGTGCGCGCGTCTCGGGCTGGGTCTGTGCGAACCAGTCCCGGTTGAGATCGAACAGGTAGTGGTTCAGGCGTCCACCGGGCCAGGGCTGGTCACGCTCCGCGGAGCCGGGGTCGTCGTCGGCTTCGAGTCCCCGCGCCGAGAGCGTCGAGGCGATGAAGCGCTCGCGGCCGTCAGGGTTCTGCAGCGGGTTCAGGATGACCACGGTCTCGTCGAGGATCTGGCTCACCCGTTCATCGCCCCGCGCCGCCAGCAGGTGATAGGCCACATACAGCGCCGAATCGGTCGTGCTGATCTCGTCGCCGTGGACGGCATAGGCCAGCCACACCGGGGCGGGCAGGTCGTCAATCAGACGTTGTGCAGCCGCACGATCGGTCCGCCGGGGATCACCCAGCCGTTGCATGCCCGCCTGGATCTCCTCGATCCGCGCCATGTTGCGCTCGCTGGTGATCACTGCGAGCACCAGGTCGCGGCCCTGCCAGCTCCGCCCGATGCGCAGCAGTCGCAGCCGCTCGGGCGCGGCCGTCTCCAGCGCCTCGAGGTAGGTAAGCATGTCGCGGTAATCCACCAGGTCCTCGCCGAAGGTGAAGCCCGTGACGCTGTCGATCGTCGGGATGGCGGGATCGTAGTCGGCACCCGGCCACGGCATCATGGGCTCGCCGCGCGGCAGCGTGGGGGTGTCGGCGAGCAAGGGGCTCCAGGCAGCGAGGATCAGGCACAGCACGAGCAGCAGACGGAACATGCACGGTCTCCGTGGCGGTTGACGGGGCAGGGGTGACTATTGTGGCACGCTCAGGGCAGTCGGGCCTCGCGCCAGATGCCTTCGCGGCGGATATCGGCCGCGCCTTCCACGCTGCCGTCGGCATGGAAAACCACGCCGTGCAGGCCCGATTCCTCGCCGCGGCCGGGCGTGACGGTCACGCCCAGTGCCTCCAGGGAGGCGAGCAGCTCGGGCTCGAAGCGCGCGGCCTCGCCGAAGAAGTTCTCGCCGACGGCGACCAGATTCGGCAGGTCGAAAGCCTCCTGCAGTGACAGGCCCCAGGCCAGCAGTCCGACCAGTGCCTTGGCGTTGTACACGAGGATCGCCGAGCCCCCCGGGGAACCGAGTGCTGCGCTCAGTCGTCCTTCGCTGTCGAACACCAGCGTCGGCGACATCGACGAGCGTGGCCGCTTGCCGGGCGCCACCGCGTTGGCCACGGGCTCGCCGTCGATCTCGGGGCGGAAGGAGAAGTCGGTCAGCTGGTTGTTCAGGAAAAAGCCCTCGACGGTGCGCCCGGAGCCGAACAGCGATTCCACCGAGGTCGTGCTGGTGACCACGTTGCCCTCGCCATCGACGATGACGTAGTGGCTGGTTCCGGTCGTCACCGCTGCCGCCTGGGCCGCGCCTGGCGCGAATCCGGGTGGCTGGCCGGGCGCGGGTGGGGCGCCGGCGCGCTCGCCGATCAGCGCGGCGCGCTCGGCCACATAGTCTTCATCCAGCAGTTCGTATACCGGTACATCCGCAAACGCCGGGTCGGCGATGTAGCGGTCACGGTCGGCATACATCAGGCGACTGGCCTCGGCGAACAGCAGCCACGCCCGCGGGTCGTCCGGTCCCCGCTCGGCGATGTCGGTACGTTCGAGGATGGCGAGCATCTGCAGCAGCGATACCGCGCTCGATGGCGGCGCAGGCACACAGACCGTATGCTCCATGAAACTGCCGCAGACCGGCTCGCCGATGCCCGGTTCGTAGGCGTCGAAATCGGCCTGCACCAGCGTCCCCGGCAAGGGTTCGGCTGCGGTGCGCTCGATGATCGCGGTGGAGAGCGGTGGCTCGAGCAGCGCGCGGGGACCCCGCTCGGCGAGCTGGCGGACGGCGCCGGCGAAGGCGGGATTCCTGAAATGATCGCCCTCCTGCAGGGTTTCGCCGTCCTCCCGGGTGAACAGCGCACGCGCATCCGGCAGGTTGGGTTGCGGCCAGCGGCTGTTGGCGAAGCGTGCCAGGCGCTGCGGGGTCGGGAAGCCCTCCTCGGCCGTGCGGATCACCTCGTCGAACAGGCTGTCCCAGGCCAGTCGGCCGTGGCGCTCGTGTACTGCGCCGAGCATGGGCATGACGCCGGGGACACCGGTGGCCCTGCCGCCGGTGATCGCTTCCACGAACGGCAGGGGTGCGCCGTCCTCGTCCAGGAACATGTCGGGCCGCGCGCCGGCTGGCGCGGTCTCCCGGCCGTCGAAGGCCGTGGTCGTCCCCGTGGCCGCATCGTAATGGAGCAGAAAGGCGCCACCGGCAATCCCCGAACTCTGCGGTTCGACCAGGCTCAGCATCGTCTGTACCGCCACCGCGGCATCCGCTGCGCTGCCGCCCCGTTCGAGGATCGCAATGCCGGCATCCACGGCCAGAGGGTGCGCGGCAGTCACGCCCGCGACGCGAGCGATGGCGGGCTGTGGCGCGGGGGTGGTGGGCTCGAGCGTGGACTGCGGCGACTCGGCCGGCTGGCAGGCGGCCAGGGCCAGCATCAGCGCGGGGACGAGCGGCAGGGCGACACGTGGAAAAATCGGCATGAAGCGTCTCCGGGAAACAAAACAACACAGGGCCGCCGGCTACATATCGCCCGTGGCTCAAAAAAATCATAAAATACAATTGAGTAGGTACAGTATCCCGTTGTCGGCCAGTGACGGTCAAGTCAGTGGCCACGTGACCTGCGTGTTCGCGACGCTATCATGACTGCGCCCGTATGGTCGGTCCGAACTCCATCGCGGCCCCGTCGCACCGGCCCGGTAACAGCCGAGCGAGCTGGAGAATTCAATGAACCCAACACGTCTTTCACTGCCGGTCGCTCTGTTGGCGCTGGCCCTTTCGGCATGCGACGCGGGTGGCCCGTCAGTGACACCGCCTGCGGCGGACACGACGGCGGCCGGGCCGGCCGCGGAGCAGCGTCCTGGCGAACCCGCCGCGGCGCTGGACGCGCTGCTCGAGTCGCACTGGCAGGCGACGCTGGAACTCAACCCGGTACGCGCCACGTTCGTCGGGGATCATCGCTACAACGACCGCTACGCCGTGATGATCTCGCCGGAGCACCGGGCTGCCCGGCGCGCGCTCGTGGAATCGAGCCTGGCCGCTGCCGAAGCCATCCCGCTCGAGGGGCTGGATGAGCAGCGGCTGCTCAGTCACCGGCTGTTCGTCCGTGGGCTCAGGGAAGACCTTGCCGGGATGGCCTTCCCGACGCACCTCATGCCGATCAACCAGTTCCGCAATCCAGCCAGCCAGTTCGCCATGCTCGGCTCCGGCACCAGCGCCCAGCCGTTCGAGACCATCAGCGATTACGAGAACTTCCTTGCGCGCATGGACGGCTTCATCGAGTGGGTCGAGCAGGCGATGGTCAACATGCGCGAAGGCATCGAGCAGGGCGTGGTGGCGCCGGCCATCCTCATGGAACGGACACTGCCGCAGCTCTCGGCACACGTGGTCCACGACCCGGCGGACAGCCTGTTCTACCGTCCCGTGGAGGCCTTTCCGGAGACCGTGCCGGAAGAGGAGCAGGCGCGGCTGCGTCAGGCCTATGCCGCCGCCATCATCAATCGCCTGGTGCCGGCCTACGGCACGCTGTACATGTTCATCCGCGAGGAATACCTGCCGGCCGCCCGCGAGAGTGTCGGGATGTACGCCCTGCCTGACGGCGAGGCCTGGTATGCGCATCTGGTCCGCAGTTACACGACCACCGATCTCACACCACTCGAGATTCACGAGATCGGGCTGGCCGAGGTCGAGCGGATCCACGCCGAGATGAACGCGATCCGTGAAGAGGTGGAGTTCGAAGGCGACCTTGCTGCGTTCTTCGACTATCTCAACACCGATCCGAAGTTCTACTTCGAGACCCGCGAGCAGATGATCGAGGCGCACGAGGCACTCCGGGAGAAGGCCGACGCGGCTGCGCTTGAGCTCTTCAGTCGCCTGCCCATCGCCGACTACGAGATCAGGCCGGTGGAGGCCTTCCGCGAGCGCTCGGCCGCCAAGGGCTCCTACCAGCGCCCGCCTGCCGACTTCAGCCGGCCGGGTATCTTCTACGTCAACACCTGGAACCCCGAGGCCCGCCCACGCTGGGATGTCGAAGCACTGTTCCTGCACGAGGCCGTGCCGGGCCATCACTTCCAGCGGTCCTTCAACCTCGAGATCGAGGATCTTCCCTCCTTCCGGCGTCACGGTGGGATCACCGCGTTCGCCGAAGGCTGGGGGCTGTATGCCGAGTCCTATCCGGTCGGGCGTGCCATGGGGTTCTACGAGGATCCCTATCAGCGCTTCGGTCAGCTCAACGCCGAACTCTGGCGGGCGATCCGGCTGGTGGTGGATACCGGTCTGCACGCCAAGGGCTGGAGCCGGCAGGAGGTGCTCGACTACATGTACGCCAATTCGGCGACGCTCGAGACCCGCGCCGTGTCGGAGGCCGAGCGCTTCATGGCGATCCCCGGTCAGGCGCTGGCCTACAAGATCGGCCAGATGCAGATCACGGCGCTGCGGGCCCGCGCCGAGGACCGCCTGGGCGCGCGCTTCGATATCCGTGACTTCCATGATGTCGTTCTCGGCCAGGGTGATCTGCCATTGGATGTCCTCGAGGAACGCATCGAGGCCTGGCTGGCGGACGTCGGTTAGCCGGTCCCGGGCATGCTCGCCGCCAGGCTGCTGTTCACGGTCTGGATGCTGCTATGGCTGGCGGTCATGCTGCCGGAGGTGGGGCCGCAGAACTTCTTCTGGCTGTGTAACGCCGCGAAGTTCATCCTGCTGCTGGCGCTGTGGACCGGCAACCGGCTGCTCGTCGCCAGCCAGGCCGGTACAGTGGTGCTGGTCGGCGCCGGCTGGACGCTGGATGTCGGCGTCGGGGTTCTCGTCGGAGGATCGGTCACCGGGCTGACTGCCTACATGTTCGGCGACGAGCTCTCATTGACGATGCGCCTGAGCTCGCTTTACCACGTCGGATTGCCGGTGCTGGTGCTCTGGTTGCTGTGGCGCTGGGGTTACGACCGGCGGGGCTGGTGGCTGCAGTGTGCGTTCGGGACC
>SKYU01000008.1 GCA_007127715.1 Gammaproteobacteria bacterium
GGGGGCTCGCCCAGCAAGGCCGCCATCCGCGTGGCAACCGCACGCGCCGCCAGGCGCCTGGGTTGAAGCATCAGCACGCTGCGGCCGGCCAGCCAGGCGGTATCGAGCATCGCCAGCGGGACGCCGGTGCTCTTGCCCGCGCCCGGCGGCGCCACCAGCACGGCCGCGCCCCGCGCCTCCAGGTGCTCGGCGACTGCCGACAGCGGCACCCGGCACCAGGGCCAGGCGCGCGTGGGCGTCGCGCTCACGGTGGCCGCGTCTTCGCGGCGGGGCTCAACCGGTGACGTAACGCTCGAGCTCCTGGATCATGTGTTCCTGCTCCTGGATGACCGATTTCACCAGGTCGCCGATCGACACCACGCCGATGACGCGCCCGTTCTCGACCACCGGCAGGTGGCGGATGAACTTCTCGGTCATCAGCTCCAGGCCCTGCCGGGCCATGGTCTCCGGGTCGATGCTGATCACCTGGGTCGACATGATCTCGCCCACCGTGGTGGTCTCCGACCGGCGTCCCTGCAGCACGACCTTGCGGGCGTAGTCGCGCTCGGAGACGATGCCCAGCAGCCGCTCGGCCTCCATGACCAGCAGGGCGCCCACGCCGCGCCGTGCCATCTCGCGCACCGCCTCGAGCACGCTCTCATCGGGCGTGACCGACCAGATTTCGCCGTTCTTGGACTTCAGGATGTCGCGTACGCTGTGCATGACCGTGCGTCTCCCCCGAGTGCATCGCCAGTGACCCCCCGAGTATACGCCCACCCCCGCGCCAGGCACGACCGCGGGTCGGGCATCGGACATTCCCTATATCGCTCCCCCTGGGGTCCAGCCTTACCATGCACGGGAGGGCGCTCACAGGAGAACAAGCAACCATGGCCGACAAGATCATCGTATTCCCCACCGATTTCTCGAAGCTGTCGCTGAAGGCGCTGCCCTGGGTGCGCCGCATGGCCGACTCGCTGAAATGCCCGGTGCACTGCGTTTTCGTGGTCGAGGAGCCGCAGATGTATGCCGCCCTGGACATGGGGCCGGTGACGCTGCCCTCGCCGAAAGAGCTCGCCACGCAGGCCAAGACACGGCTCGACGCGTTCATCGCCGAGCATTTCTCGGACGTGGGCGATGTGTCGGGCGTGGTGCTGGTGGGCCGGCCGGCACAGGAGCTGACCGACTACGCCGCCAAGCACGCGGCCGAACTCATCGTCATGACCACCCATGGCTACAGCGGGATCCGCCACGTGCTGCTGGGCAGCACCACCGAGGCGGTCCTGCGCCAGGCGCCGTGCCCGGTGCTTTCGGTACGCAACGACGAGTAGGCCCGCCGGGCGAGCCCCGGCTGATGCTCGGCGCGTCCTGGTCGGCCCGGACGGTCCCGGCCAGCCGGTGGTTGGCAGGGCTGCTGGCGCTGTTCGTTCTCGCGCTCGCCCTTCCGGCCCCTGCGGCCGGGACGGGCAAGGTCGTGATGCTGGTATTCCACGGTGAGGGCTGTCCACACTGTCAAGACCAGGTGCCGATGCTGGCCGAACTCGAGGCCCGACACCCCACGCTGGTCATCGAGCGCTACGAGGTCTGGCGGACGGCCGAACACCACGCGCTGTTCCGGTCGCTGGCAGCGGCCCATGGCCTTCGTGCCGGCTCGGTGCCCACGGTGTTCCTGGGGGGGCAGGCCTGGGTGGGCGATTCACCGGCCATCCGCGCGGCGCTGCGGGCCCGGCTCGCCGAGTGCCTCGAGCACGGCTGTCCCGATCCGCGCGAGCTGCTGACGCCTCCCGAGGCGCCGGTGGCAGCGTCGGCAAGTGTGCTTTCGCTGCCGGGGCTGGGCGAGGTCGATCTCGCCCGGCATCCGCTTGCGCTCGCTACTGTGCTGATCGCCCTGGTCGACGGCTTCAACCCCTGTTCACTCTGGGTCCTGACCCTGCTGCTTGCCCTGGTCGTGCAGCTGGGCTCGCGGGCGCGGATCCTGCTGGTCGGCGTCACCTTCCTGGTCACCACGGCAGCGGTCTACGGGCTGTTCATCATCGGGCTGTTCGGAACCCTGGCCTACGTGCTCTACCACGACTGGATCCGCTGGCTGGTGGCGGCGCTGGCTGCCGCGTTCGCACTGATCAACATCAAGGATTACTTCTGGTTCCGGCGGGGGGTGTCGCTGACCATTCCGGACGCCGGCAAGCCGTGGATCTATCGCCGGATGCGCGCCCTGCGCGATGCACGTCTCTCGGTGCCTGCCGTGATCGGGGCGACAGTGGTGATGGCGCTGGGCATCGCGCTGGTGGAACTGCCGTGCACCGCGGGATTCCCGGTGCTGTGGAGCAGTCTCGTGGCTGCCTCGCAGCCGGCGACCGGCGAGTTCGCGGCCCTGTTGGGGCTTTACCTGCTGGTCTACCTGGGGCTTGAACTGGCGGTGCTTGGGGTCGCGTTGGTTACCCTGCGCATGGGGCGGCTGGGCGCGCGGCATGGCCAGCTGCTCAAGCTGGTGGGTGGCGCGGTGATGCTGGCGTTGGCCGCGGTACTGGTATTCGCGCCCACGTTGATGGACGAGCTCCAGGGCGTGCTGCTGGTGTTCCTGGCCGCTCTGGGGGCCAGCCTGCTGATCGATCTGGTGGTCCGTCGCCTGCGTGGCGGGACCACGATCGCCTGAATATAAAGCAATCTTTATTTTCAGGGCGCTTGGGTTCATACTGCGGCTATGGATCTGGAGATGCTGTCCCGACTGTTGCACGCCCTGGCGGATCCCGCCCGGCTGCGCCTGCTCGCGCTGTGCCGGCGTGGCGAGCTGTCGGTGAACGAGCTCACCACCGCCAGCGACATGAGCCAGCCCCGGGTGTCACGTCATCTGCGCATCCTGGTCGAGGCCGGGGCGCTGCGGCGTTTTCGGGAAGCCCACTGGGTGTATTACCGGCTGGCCGGCGAAGGCGAGGCGGCGCGTCTGGTGGAACAGGCGCTGGGTCGGCTGGATGGCGGTGACACGTCGTTGCGTGCCGACGCCCGCCGCCTCGA
>SKYU01000207.1 GCA_007127715.1 Gammaproteobacteria bacterium
CGGGCGCGCATGAAGTCGCGTGCTTCCATCGCCAGGAGGTACTCACGCACGATTTCTTCAGGGGTCATCAGAACCACCTACATGATTTCGGGGTGGGCGTGCTGCGGCTGGACGCAGGCGGAAAACGCCTCGGCCGCGGGCAGGGTAGCGTCCCAGAATTTCGCGATGATCCGCCGACCGGTCATGCCATTACTGGCGTCGCTGCACAGATGCAGAGCGGGTGCCACGATGACATCGCCCGGCAGGAGCATGCTGCCCGGGCCGGTACGCTGGCCGACCGTGCCCGGCACCATGTCCTGGGTGATGAAGTCGGTGTCCGAGGCGCCGCCGGGCAGGAGGATGTTCACGTCGACCCCGTGAGGCGCAAGTTCCCGTGCCCAGACCACATGGGCCGTTTCCAGGCCGGCCTTGGAGGCGCCGTACGGTGACAGCCCGGTGAGGACCATGGTCGTGAGGCTGGTCGAGATCGAGAAGACCTTGCCGAAGCCACGTTCGATCATGTGCGGCACGGTGGCACGGGTCATCAGGAAGGCGCCAGTCAGATTGGTGTCGATGATCCGCCGCCAGGCCTCGATCGGGACATCCCAGAAGCGCGTGGTCGAATCGTCGATCGTCGCCCGGTATTCGGCGCTGCCGCGCCCGGCGTTGTTGATCAGCACATCGATGCCGCCGAACTGTTCCAGCGCAGCCGTCACGGTACGCTGGCAATCTTCCGGTCTGGCTACATCAGCGGCCAGCGTGATGCAGCGTCCCGGCCCGAACCGCAAGTCCGCCTTCGCCTGGACCTCGTCGAGCTGCGATGAGCGCGTCGCGCCGGTCAGGACCACCCTGGCGCCCGCCTCGAGCAGCGCCTCGCCGATGAAACGCCCGAAGCCGCGGCTGCCGCCGGTAATGATGACCACGCGGTCGCGTAACGAGGGATCAGACGTCATGTGCGCATTCCGGTGGTCGCTGCTTCAGCGACTGCGAAGTGTGTCATAGACGGGCGTTCGGTTGGCGATTTCCAGGTGCTCGACCCGCTCGTTGGTGGCATAGATGACGATCTGTTCGATCAGGAACAGCGCTGGTGCGATGTCATGCAGGGTGACCGCCAGATCCTGCAGCAACGTGGTCCGCCGCTCGGGGTCGAGTTCCGCGGCAATCTCCGCGATCGCCGGCATCACCTCAGGCTCGCAGAAAAAAGCCGCCCGCAGGGCGCACGAGTAGGTCTCTATGGGCCTGAGCGGATCATTATAGGGTGCGGCCGTCCAGGGCAGACTGAACAGGTCTGCGCGTGTGGTCCCGCCCAGATAGTCCCGGAGCCAGGCGGAGAAGGGGCGCAGCTGCAGTGTCGCATTGACGCCGACCCGCCGGAGGTCCTGGACCACCACCTGAAAGATCTGCGACGCACCGGGCAACGTGCCGGTGACCGCCTCGATCCGAAGTTCCAGCCCGTGCTCCCAGCCCGCCTCGGCGAGCAGGGCCCGCGCGCGCTCCGGGTCATACGGATAGGCCGGTAGTTCCGGATTGTGGCCCGGGGTGATTCGGGCCGCCGGTTGGCCGGCCGGGGCCACAAGGCCCTGCATCAGCACCTCGGCAATGGCCTGCCGGTTGACGGCGAGGTTGATGGCCTGTCGTACCCGCAGGTCGCGGACCGGCGAAGGGGGCTCGCGGGCGGTGTTGAAGGCCAGCGCCATGACCTGCATCGAGGGGCGGTGCAAGACCCTGAAGCCCTGTCGGGCGAGAAACTCGATATCCTCGATATCCACGAGGGTCAGATCGACCTCGCCTGATCGCAGCGCCTGAACCCGCACAGCATTGTCCGGCAGGGCGACGAGATGGAGGGTCTCCACGCTGGGCGGACGCCAGGACTCCGGGTGTCTTTCCAGCCGGACCCTGCGGCGTCGGTTGTCCCACTCGGCCATCCGATAGGGCCCCGTGCCTGCAGGTTCGCGTGCGAAACCCTCCGGGCCAAGCCGCTGCCAGGCCCCGGGCGCGACGATCATCACGGCCGACATGCGTTGCGGCAGGATGGCATCGGGCGTCGCGGTCGTGATGTCGATCCGGTAGTCGCCCCGCGTGGTGACGTCGACGATTCCCCGAACTTCATTGCCGATCAGGGTGCTGCGTCCTTCTGGGGACTGCAGCCAGGCAAGTGTCGCCGCGACGGCGGCCGCGTTGAATTCTTCCCCGTTGGTGAAGCGCACATCCTGGCGGAGCTGGAAGCGCCAGGTGTGCGCGTCGACCTGTTCCCAATCCTCCGCCAGTGCCGGTACCAGCTTGCCCTCCGCGTCGAGTCGGGTGAGCCCGTCGAAGAGTGCGGCCCAGGTGTAGCCGGAGGGCGTGCCGCTTTCGGTAAAGGGGTTGCCTTGGCTGCGGGGCAGATCGGAGACGCCAAACCGCAACTCAGAGGCCATCGAGAGCGTTGTGGCCGACAGTGCCAGCCACAGGCCGGTGGTTGCGAGCAGGGTTCGGAATCCGGCCAAGAGGCTTGTCAGTCCCTTGGGCGGCCGTGACTGCGCAGGTGTTCGACGGTCCGGTCTGCAGGGTCCACGCCGACTACCCTCTCCACGAAGGCGTCCCGATCCTGTTGTAACGCGAGCTTCAGCTCTCCATCCGGGACCATGGTATCGAGTTGGCCGGGGGTCAGCAGGCCGGAGCGTTCCAGAACGGATTCGAGCAACTTGATACGGTCTCGAAGAATCCATACCTCGGCCATCAGCTGGGTGTGCTGCCGCGCCAGGTGATCGACATCGGTCGGTCGAAGCAGAGTCTGCCGTGGGTGCTTGTCATGCTGGCCGATCATCTCATGCGGCTCCAGGTTTGCAGGCCCTGATGATCCATGGATAGGCGCCGGTCCCCAGTGGATATTCCCTGATCTCCACGAATCCGGCCCGGTCTAGCAGTTCCGGCAGATCGCGCAGCATGGCGTCAGTGAACCAGGGCTCTTCGCGGTTCTCCGTTTCCCAGTCGTATAACACCGCTTCCCACGGTGTACAGCCCCTGGCCGGGCCGGGGTCTGAAATGAGCAGCGATCCGCCCGGAGCGAGTACCCGGAACAGCTCCGCTACGGCGCGGGCCGCGGACGGGTCATCCATTTCATGAAATACCGCATAGGCCGTCACTGCATCATAGTGATTGTCGGGCTCTTTGGTGTGTGTAAGATCCGCCTGCTTCAGGTGAACGTTCAATCCCAGCTTTTCCGCCATCAGGTGGGCGAACCTCAGGGTGTTGGCGGACAGATCGATCCCCGTGATCTCCGCCTCGGGAAATGCGCTGCGCAGCACAGCAATCGTCGAGATGCCGCCACATCCCACGTCCAGGATCCGCCGGTACGGGCCAGGTTGCAGCTCCGCAACGACCTGGCGTCGCTGTTCTGCGATGTCCTCGCCCGGGGCGACCGCGGCGTATCCGCCCCTCGAGAAAATCATCGGACCGATCCCGAGCATGAACATCGGCCCCGACAGGTCGTAGCCGTCCCAGCCGCCGGGCATCAGATGCCACTCCACTTGCTCGAAGTAGCCTGGTTCGCGCAGATCGGGGTCCAACGTCAGGGCTTTTTCGTTGGCCCCTTCCGCCAGCACGGTCAACATCTGCTCGATGGGTTCGCGCTGATCTTCCGTGGCTGGAATGCCCCGCTCGTAGACATTTTCCGCCACGAATCGCTGATAGAAGCGCTCATAGCGCCAGTGGTGTGATCGCTCCGCGACATCACGTGCGCGCGCAATCAATGACCGCATCTCATCCGTGGGGCGCGGTCCGAGTGGTTCGTCACCGAGTTCGGCCATCTCCGGAGTGGCATAAAATTCGTCGCGGGCCTTTGCCCGCAGCCCGCGACTGGCGTAACTCTGGAGCGAGCCGAGAAACTCCAGGCCTGCGCGCCCTGTCTGTCTGAGTGGCGTCATGGGAATCTCCTGTCCGGTTGTGCCGCAGCGGCGTGGCTTACTGTGGGTGGCTTACTGTTGACCGAGGCTGTGCCGGCCGGCGCTGGTCAGCGTCTGTTCGTCGAGCTGGTATGCCCGCAGCATCACGAGCTGGCCGATGGTGCAGGCGACCGGGATCCAGACCATCCCCAGCATCACTGCCAGTCTGGCGCCCGGAGGCTGCGGTTGCCCCCTCGGGATGCTGGCGTCATAGCCGAACATCGCGAGCAACAGGCCAATGATCAATGGGCCCAGCGCATAGGTTGTCTTTTCGATAAAGCTGAATGTCGCGCTGAATACACCTTCCCGGTTGATGCCTGACAGCCGTCTGTCGTAATCGATGACGTCAGTGATCATGGATTGGCTGCACATGATGATCCCGCCTGCGCACAGGCCAAGATACCCTGCACGCAGCACCAGCATCCACAAGGGGTCACCGGCGTCGGCGGCCAGCCAGGACAGGAAGCCGATGGTGTTCATGAGCAGCGCCATCACGAACATCGTGCGCTTGTCAGTGCGCGCAAGAATGGCCAGCCACATTTTCAGCCCGACGATCGAGCCGACCGTCATCGCTGCGCCAAACGGGAACAGCAGCTCCTCTGCGAGCCCGTATACAGCGGTGAAGAAGAACAGTGTCACCGTGGTTGTCGAAGCGAGCTGCAGGAACTGCAGCGCCTTGATGCTGCCGAGGATGAGAAACGGTCGGTTGAGGAGGACCAGGCGCACCTGGTTGGATACCGGAATCGATACCGGTTCGTAGCGGGTCTGTCGTGCCCCATGCGTGCCGAGCGCAGATGCCAGCATGGCAAAAAACACGACGCCGCCGAGTATCCAGCCGACACTGGCATAGGCGCTGGCATCGCGTCCCCAGGCGTTGAGCAGCAGCCCCGAGCCGGCGGTGCCCATGAACGAGCCGCTCACGAGGAAAAATGCCCGATAGGCCATGATCCGCGAGCGCTCGTGGTAATCGTTCGTCATTTCCGCCGGCATCGCGAGGTAAGGCACGTTGAAGGCGGTCAGGGCGAGGGTGTAGACCAGCAGTAACGCGAGGATCCAGCCGGCAAGCATGGTGCTGGAACCGATATCCGGAAGCGTGAACAGCAACCCCATCGACAGGCCGCAGAGGATGCTGGCACCCGCCATGTAGGGCCGGCGCCGGCCCCACCGCGTATTGGTCCGATCGCTGATCCAGCCCATCAGCGGATCACTGATCACATCCATCAGTTTTGAGACAAAAATCAGTGTCCCGGCCAGTACCGGGTCGAGTCCGATGACGCTGACCAGGAAAAACAGATACAGCGCCGCGACCGAGTTGATCATGGTGATGGTGCCGAGTGATCCGACACCCCAGCCAAGATAGAGTCTGTTCACGCGGTATCCCTGGTGGTGAGCGTGAGCCGGGTCATCCCTGACCCGGCCCCCTGCAGGATGCTCAGAATCGGAGGTTTGCGGTCAGTCCTGCGCGGATTCCTTCGTTGATCGATGGCCCATAGCGCAGGAACTGCACGATGTACAGTGAATTGGTGGTGTGGGTCTCGTCTGTGAGGTTTTCTACCCAGCCCGTGATTGACCAGCGTTCGGCGGCCAGGCCGGCGGATGCATTCACGTTGTAGCGGCCTGGCGTCCAGGCGAGGTTCAAGGCATCGGCGAACTGTCGAGAGCTGTAGGTCACATCACTGCGGACGAACCAGTCGAGTTGCGAGGTCAGCTGCGCTTCGTACTGCAGCCCGAGAGCGAACTGATTCCTGGATTGGCGAGGCAGGTTCCTGCCCCCGACGTCGCCGTCTGCAGGACAGAAGCTATCATCGCATACGCCTACGAACTGCCCCCATTTGGTGCCAGTGCGGAATTTCGGTCGCGAGCTCGAAAGTGCATAGGTCAGACTGGTATTGGGATTGATTCGGAAGAGTCCGTCGATCTCGATGCCGGTATTGCTGACATCTCCAACGTTCAGGAACACCGTGGGCGCCAGACTTCCCGGTTCCAGGTTGCCGGGGTCAAATCCGGTCGGAACGCTCGTAATCTGCATATTGGACCAGTCGATATGGTAGGCGACCGCGTTGAAGGTCAGCCGCCCGTCGAGGAAGGTGCTTTTGCTGCCGAGCTCGAGGGTCCAGTTCTTTTCCTCGTCGAACGTACGCTCCTCTTCAATGAGTTCCAGCGGGCCGGCGACGAAGCCGTTGAACCCGCCCGCCTTGGTGCCCTGCGCGATAGAGGCGAACCACATGGTCGAGTCTGAAAAGTCGTATTCCACCGTGAACCGCGGCGCGAGGCTGGTGAAGCGCTCACGCTGTTCACCGCGTTGCGCAACGTTGTCGAGGTTGCGGATGTCGACTCTCTGGTAGCGTGCCTCCAGGCTCAGCCGTGTCCGCTCGTCTGGCAGGGCCAGGCTGGCGCTTCCAAACAGCGCATCGGTGTCCTCCTTGAGCGAGAAATCGCGCAGGCGGATGGGGAAGGGATCCAGTGGTCCGGCAGTGGTGTCGGTGATTTCCAGAGCAGGGTTGCCGAAGGCCAGCGCGAGGCCGAATCCGAAGTCGTCCGTCTGGCGTGAACCATAGTATCCCCCCTCGAACGACCAGGGGCCCTCGGGCGTCCAGCGCAGCCTCAGCTCATGGCTGCGGAAGTCGTTGACGCCGCCTTCTTTCTGATAAGTGAACGCCCCGGCCGTGGGGTTGTCGGTGATGACCACGATGCTTTGTGCTTCCGCGTCGACCTGTGCATGGAGATAGTCGAGCGTAAGGTTGTCGTTGATCGTCCAGGAAAGCCGGCCCCGCAGAAACTCGCTGTCGGTCTGAGTGCCGGGCTGATTGGGGAACAGCAGTCCGGGTGGGCGTGCTGCATCAGGGCTCAGCATCGGATCGATTCGCGAGGGCAGCTCGCCGCACCAGAAGCTCGGATTGCCCGACGCCTGCAGCGGACCACAGTTGAGACGCACGTCAGCGAGATTGCCGGAGGCCGTGTACCCCGGGGCAACCTGTCGATCCTGCTCGGCGCGCATGTACATCAGCTCTATATCGAGGTTGTCGCTGGGTGCGGCAAGCAGGGAGAGGCTGTAGCTTTCCCGCTCGTAGCCGCCAAGGCGACGATAGTCGCTGTTGACGGTGGGGAAATCGTTGCGGCGTGTGCCGTCGTATTCGGTCCGTCCGTATCCCGCGCGTACAGCGAGCACGTCGCGAACGACGGGAATGCTGATACTGCCGGTGTAATCCAGTCGGCCGGCTGTCCCCACGGTTGCTGAAACCCGGCCTTCCAGCTGGTCGAGGGCAGGCTGGACGGTGACGTAGTTGACTGCGCCGGCGAAGGCATTCTGTCCATACAGGGCGCTCTGGGGGCCCTTGACGACCTCGACGCGCGCGAGGTCGAGCAGTCCGGGGTTGACGGCGTAGTTCCGCGGAATGTAGGCGCCATCGAGAAAGAAGGCCACGTTCTGTACCCGGTTCTGGATATCGGACTGCGTCAGGCCCCGTACGGTGACCAGCGGGTTGAAGCCGCTCGAAAAGGCCTCGAAATTCATGCCGGGGGTGAAATCGGCGATGCCACCGAGATCGTCGATCCGTCTGCGCTCGAAGTCATCGGCCGTCAGTGCCGTGACCGACAGAGGTACATCCTGAAGACTTTCCTCGCGCTTGCGGGCGGTGACGACGATTTCATCGAGTCCGCGCGCCCCGCCATCCTGGGCGGAAGCGGCGACCGGCGCCACCAGTGCGGCGGAGATTGCAAGAGCGAGCAGGCTGGATCGTTGTGTGTGGTTCATGGTCGAGTCCCCGTAGGTGTGGTGTATACGCCAGATGCCCGGCAGCCTTCCCCCGGTGGCCAGGCAGGGCGATGTGCTCCCCGATCGCCGTCGCCGCCACCAGACGGCACGACGCGGTAACGCTCGCGAAACTAGCAGTCGAGCCTCTGGATGGGTGCGACGACCCGGACAGTTGACCGCCAGGTGGTCGTTTTTTGGGATCTCGCGGGGCGGGTCAGTCCTGCGGTGCCGCTTCCCCGACGGCGGTACCGATCGCCTTTTCAATGAGGCGTTCTGCAAGGTCCGTGGCCGGGCTGGTCGGACGGGAACGCCGCGTCGCCAGCCAGGCCCTGGCGTCGCTCGCGGGGGCTGTCACGTCCAGCCTGCGAAGCCGGCGTCGCAACAGCGCTGAGCGGGCGAATTCGCCGGGCAGTACGGTGAGCAGCGGCGTGTCCCTCAGCGCCTGGGTCAGCAGCCCGATCGACGAGCAGAGCAGGCGGAGGGTGGGGACTGTTCCAAGGTGCTGGTTGAAGAATCTCTCGAACTCGAGACGCAGCGAAGGACTGCGCGTGAGCGCCCATGGGTATTCGAGCAGGGTCGAAAGCGCCACGTCATGCGTATCGGCCAGTGGATGATGAATGCCGCAGAAAACCGCTGTGTGCACCGGGTAAAGGGGGCGAAACGCGATATCCGGGTGTTCGGGTGAGACGCCCAGCACAAGCGCCAGCTGGATCTCGCCACTGATCAGCAGGTCGGTCAGTTCTGCGAAGGTGCCGGCGATGACATGCAGCTCCAGGCCGGCGCTCTCGTTGATCATCTCGGTGATCAGTTGTGGCGCAAGCGCGTGGACGAATGTCGGCATGACGCCCAGGGCGAGTTGTCCGCGGTCAAGCCTTCTGAACGCGGTCAGTTCCTGCAGGGCGCGGTCACGCTCGCCGAGGATGGCCTTGGCGCGCGGCAGCAGCTCCCGTCCGAACTGGTTCAGCGAGACCCCGCGACCGTGGCGTTCGAACAGGCTCAATCCTACGCTGGCTTCCAGGGCTTGCAGGCTTCGGGTGAGCCCGGATTGACTGATGCCCAGGCGGTCTGCGGTGGCGGCCATATTGCCGTGCTCGGCCAGGGCGATGAAGTGTCTGAGCTGCTGCATTTCCATGAGAGAGGGCCTGAGAGTTGATAAAAACTCATCAAAATTATAGATCTTTGCATAGTTCGAGTCCGTACGTCGATGGACGGGGAGTCACGCTCATGCCGGATTCGGGCCGCGGGGCCTGACGTGCCGGGTCGCCACGGCCTCGCGTGGGTCCTCGGGCCAGTAGTGCTTCGGATAGCGCCCTTTCAGTTCCCTGCGGACCTCGTCGTAGGTGTGATTCCAGAAACTGGTGAGGTCCCGCGTCACCTGCACCGGCCGGCGCGCTGGCGAGAGCAGCTTCATGAGCACCGGCACACGTCCCCCGGCGATGCGGGGGGTTTCCGTGAGACCGAAGACCTCCTGCAGGCGCACAGCGAGCGCTGGGATGTCGCCGTCGAGATAGTCGATGGCGATGCGCGAACCGCTCGGCACCTGCAGATGCGTCGGTGCCAGGGCGTCGAGCCGCTGACGTTGCGGCCAGTCGAGCAGGCCGTGCAGCGCACTGGCGAGGTCGAGGCGTGCGAGGTGGTCGCGTCGGCGCATGCCCGACAGCCAGGGCGCCAGCCACTGTTCGAGGGTCTCCAGCAGTGCCGCATCCGAGACATCCGGCCAGGGCGGTGCGGCATGCGGATCCTGCGCGCGCAGCCACTGAACGCGTGCCTGCCACTGGCGGCAGGCCGGCGACCAGGGCAGCGCCTCGAGGCCCATGGCGCGTATCCCGGCGAGCAGTGCCTCCAGGACGGCCTCGGCCGGCGGCGCGTCGAGGCGACGGCGTTCGAGCACCAGCGCGCCGAAGCGGCGTTCCCTTACCGCCGTGACCGCTGCCTCGCGCGGGTCCCATGCGATCCGGTCCTGCGTCTCGATCTGTCCGGCGAACCCGGCCTCCAGGGCTGCCGGGTCCAGCGGTGCCGCCAGCTGGATACGCGCTTCACGATCACCGGCGTCCAGGGCTGCGACCACCAGGCAGGGTGCGCGGACCAGGGGATCGCCCTCCGGTAGCCGGGCACCCCGTCCGCCGGCCAGCAGAAAGCCGCCGCCCCCGTCCTCCCGGGCCAGCGCGACCCGGTCCGGCCACCCGTGGGCGAGCAGTCGGCCCGCCTCTTCTGGCTGGATAGCGTCCCTCGCCGCGCTCACGCCAAGGCGCCTGGCGTACAGTGCCATCGCCCGTTGCAGTGGGCGAAGGCCGCCGGCCGGCGGTCGGGATGCTGGCGCCTGGGCTGCCGCCAGCAAGGCGAGGCGACGACGCAGGTCGACGTCGCGTTCACCCCGCAGCGGATCGCGCTCCCCCAGCAGTGCCGCCAGCGCGCAGGCGGTGGCTGTCGCGTCCATGCCGCGTGAGGCCAGCAGCATCCGTGCCAGTCGCGGATGGGCGCCGAGGGCGGCCATGCGCCGGCCTTCGGCGGTGATGCGCCCGTCCGCCCCAAGTGCGCCCAGCCGGGCGAGCAGGTCGCGCGCCTGGGCGAGCGGGGCGGCCGGCGGCGGGTCCAGCCACTCGAGCGAGCCCCCATCTGCATCGCCCCAGCAGGCCAGCTCCAGCGCCAGTGGCGCCAGATCTGCCTCGAGGATTTCGGGTGAGGTCTGTTCGGGCAGGCGCCGGTGCTCTGCCTCGGTCCAGAGCCGCAGGCACAGGCCCGGCGCCGTCCGTCCCGCGCGGCCGCGTCGCTGGTCGGCGGAGGCGCGGGCGCAGCGCACCGTCACCAGGCGGCTCATGCCGCTGGCCGGGTCGAAGCGCGACACGCGTGCGAGCCCGGTATCGATGACGGTTCGAACCCCTTCCAGGGTCAGGCTGGTTTCGGCGATATTGGTCGCGAGAATCACGCGACGGTGGCCGGGGGGCGGCGGCGCCAGGACCCGGGCCTGCGCGGCCGGAGGCAGGTCGCCATACAGCTGCAGGACCTCGACCGCGCCATCGGGCGGTGACTCGGACAGCAGGGCGGCCGTGGCGCGGATCTCCCTGGCACCGGGCAGGAACACCAGCACGTCTCCCGGTGCCTCGGCCAGGATGTCACGGACGGCCCGGGCCACGCGAGGCGGCAGCGGACGATCATCGGCCCGCGGCAGGTATCGCGTCTCCACCGGGTGACCGGCCACCTCGGTCCGGATGACCGGCGCATCACCCAGCAGACGCGCCACCCGTTCGGTGTCCAGCGTTGCCGACATCACGAGCACTCTCAGCTCGGGGACCAGGTTGCGGCGTGCATCCAGGGCGAGCGCGAGGCCGAGGTCGGCCTGGAGACTTCGCTCGTGATACTCGTCGAAGATCACCAGGCCGACACCCTCGAGCGCCGGGTCCTGCTGCAGGCGTCGCGTCAGGATGCCCTCCGTCACCACCTCGACCCGGGTGTGCGGGCCGATCCGGCTGTCGAGGCGTGTGCGCCAGCCGACGGTGGCGCCAGGGGGCTCGCCCAGCAAGGCCGCCATCCGCGTGGCAACCGCACGCGCCGCCAGGCGCCTGGGTTGAAGCATCAGCACGCTGCGGCCGGCCAGCCAGGCGGTATCGAGCATCGCCAGCGGGA
>SKYU01000113.1 GCA_007127715.1 Gammaproteobacteria bacterium
CTGATGAACGAGAACTACGCGCAGCCGGCCATGCCCGAGGGCGTCGAGGAGGGCATCCTGCGCGGCATGTACCGTGTGCGCGAGGGCGGCGAGGGTCGCCATCGGGTGCAACTGATGGGCAGCGGCACCATCCTTCGCGAGGTGCTGGCCGCGGCCGAACTGCTCGAGTCGGAATTCGATGTCAGTGCCGACGTCTGGAGTGTGACCAGCTTCAACGAGCTTCGCCGCGAGGCGCTGGCGACGGAACGCTGGAACACCCGGCATCCGGGTGCCGAGCGTCGGGTGAGCTACGTCGAGCAGTCCCTGGCCGGACTGCCAGGCCCGTTCGTGGCCGCGACCGATTACATGAAGATCGTGCCCGACCAGATCCGGCAATGGGTGCCGGGACGTTTCGTGACGCTGGGCACCGACGGTTTCGGTCGCAGTGATTCGCGCGCGGCGTTACGTAACTTCTTCGAGGTCGACCGGCACCACGTGGTGCTGGAGGCGCTGAAGGCGCTGTCCGACGATGGCGCCATCGAGACCTCGGTGGTGGTCGAGGCCATGCGCCGCTTCGAGGTCGATCCCGACAAGGACGATCCCGTCACGCTCTAGGCTCAGATGCGGCCGTGGTGGCGGCCGCGCAGGGAAGGACAAGCCAGTGGAAATTCGTGTACCCGATCTGGGTGATTTCGACGAGGTCGAAGTCATCGAGGTCATGATCAAGCCCGGTGATACGGTCGCCGTGGACGACCCGCTCATCACCCTGGAGACCGACAAGGCCGCCATGGACGTGCCCTCGACGGGGGCCGGCAAGGTGGTCGAGGTGAGGGTGAACACCGGGGACCGCATCGCCAAGGGCGACGTGATCGTCGTGCTGGAAGGCGATGATGACGGCTCTGCCAGCGATGATGCCGACAGTGGCAGCGGCGATCACGAGCAGTCCGCCAGCGGCTCCAGCGGTGCTGAAGACGCGGACGCGCGGGAGGCGAAGCCTGACCAGCGCGACGGCGGCGATGACGGCGACGACCGCGATGAGGGCGATGACCGCGACGGAACGGATGATCCACAGGATGGGGCGCGCACCGGGGAGCCCGCGACGCCCCCGGGGCCCGCGGGCGATGGCCCCCTGCTGCCCCCTATCGACGAGGCCGGGTTCAGCAAGGCCCACGCCAGTCCCTCGGTCCGCCGCCTGGCCCGTGAATTGGGCGTGGATCTCGCCGCGGTCAAGGGCAGCGGCCGCAAGGGCCGCGTGACCGACGAGGACGTCAAGGCCTGGGTGAAGGGTTTCATCGCGCGTGGCCGCGAGGAAGGCGCGGTCAGCCTGCCGGAGGTGCCGCGGGTCGACTTCAGCAAGTTCGGTGAAGTCCGGCGTGAGCCGCTCTCGCGCGTGCAGAAGATCTCCGGGCCGCGTCTGCACGCGAGCTGGGTCAACCTGCCGCATGTCACCCAGCACGATGCGGCCGACATCACCGACATGGAATCCCGCCGGCAGAGCCTCAAGGAGCGTGCCGAGGCGCGGGGTATCCGGCTGACGCCGCTGGCCTTCATCATGCGGGCCTGCGTGCTGACGCTGCAGGAGTTTCCGCAGTTCAATGCCAGCCTCGATCCCGACGGCGAGCATCTGGTGCTGAAGCAGTACCTGCACCTGGGCTTTGCCGCCGACACGCCGAACGGCCTGATGGTGCCGGTGATCCGCGACTGCGACCGCAAGGATATCTTCGAGATCGCCGATCAGCTGGCGAAACTCTCGCGCAAGGCGCGCGAGGGCAGGCTCAGTGGTGCCGAGATGCAGGGCGGCTGTTTCACCGTCTCCAGCCTGGGGGGCATCGGCGGCACGGCGTTCACGCCGATCATCAACGCCCCCGAGGTCGCGATCCTCGGCGTCTCGCGCTCCAGCATGCAGCCGGTGTGGGACGAGGAGGAAGAACGGTTCGTGCCCCGGCTGATGCTGCCGCTCTCGTTGTCCTATGACCATCGGGTTATCGACGGCGCAGACGCCGCACGCTTCACCACGGCGCTCGCGCAGATGCTCGGCAATGTCTCGCGTCTGATGGAGGCGATTCCGTGAGCGGCGAGCAGCGGGTGACGGTGCCCGATCTCGGCGATTTCGACGAGGTCGAGATCATCGAGATCCTGGTCGCTGTGGGCGATGAAGTCACGGCGGAGCAGGGTCTGGTGACGCTCGAGACCGACAAGGCGGCGATGGACGTGCCCTCGCCGGCCGCAGGTCGCGTGCGCGAACTGCTGGTCGCGGTCGGCGATCGCGTCGCCAAGGGCAGCGAGATTCTCGTGCTCGAGGCGGCGGAGTCGAGTGGCGATGGCGGGGATGGAGACCAGGCAGGGCAGGCCGACGACCAGAACGACGACAGCGACACCAGCGATGCGTCCGCTGCAGCGCGTGAGGACGACCGGAACGCGCGCCAGAGCGACGGCGCCGTCAATGGCGAACCCCAGGACGACAGTCGCGATGGCACGGACGCCGAGGCCCTGCCCGAAGCCGACCGGCGTACCGCGCTGCTGGTGCTGGGCGCCGGCCCCGGGGGCTACACGGCGGCCTTCCGCGCGGCCGACCTTGGCATGGACGTCACCCTGGTCGAGCGCTGGCCCATGCTGGGTGGCGTCTGTCTGAACGTCGGCTGCATTCCATCGAAGGCGCTGCTGCATGCGGCACGGGTCATCGACGAGGCCGGGGCCTTTGCCGAGCATGGCCTGCGCTTCGGCAGCCCCGAGATCGATCTTGATCGGCTGCGCGGCTGGAAGGATGGCGTGGTCCAGCGGCTGGTGGGCGGGCTCGGTACGCTGGCCGACAAGCGTGGGGTCACGGTCATGCAGGGCACGGGTCGCTTCCTGGGCCCTCGCGTACTGGAAGTCGACGGGCCGGACGGCAAGACCACGGTCGCCTTCGAGCAGTGCATCATCGCCGCGGGCTCAGAGCCCGTGCGCCTGCCGGGCTGGCCTGAGGACCCGCGCATCATCGATTCCACCGGCGCGCTGGAAC
>SKYU01000037.1 GCA_007127715.1 Gammaproteobacteria bacterium
CTGCGTAGCAGAAGAACCCCGTGTAGGCCTCCCGGCACTCCTCGGCCGGCGCCTGACGCGGCGAGGGCGTGCTGAGCGGTCGGCGTCCGGCGCGCTGGATCACGGCGCTCATGCGACCGTCGGCGGTATAGCAGATCTGGCCCTCGGCATCCGGGCCGAACGGCCGCGCCGCGGGTCGGCCGTCATCGTAGTCGATCCGCCAGTCCACGAGGTCCCAGGCGCCGATCAGCGCGGCCGCGGCCAGTTGACCCATCTCGCCGGCCCCGCTCAGGGGTCGAGGCGCGCGCGCAACTCGCCGCGCACGACCTTGCCCAGCGCATTGCGGGGCAGCACATCGGTGATCTCCAGGCGCTCCGGCAGCTTGAACTTCGCCAGTCCCTGGTTGCCGAGAAACCCGGTGATGTCCTCGAGCGTCACCGTCTCACCGGCCTTGGGCACGGCGAAGACACAGACGCGCTCGCCCAGGGTGTCGTCCGGATAACCGACCGTGGCCGCCTCGGTGAGTTTGGGATGGGCCGCGAGCAGACTGTCGAGCTCGTCCGGGGAGATGTTGTAGCCGCCGCGCAGGATGATCTCCTTGCGCCTTCCGACGAAGCGGTAGTGGCGCGGCGGGTCCTCGTCATCGGCGATCTCGAACAGGTCACCGGTGTGGAAGTAGCCGTCGTCGGTAAAGGTGGTGCTGCCGGCCGCATCGCCCAGATAGCCGTCGAAGATGGTGGCGCCGGCAATCTGCAGTTCACCCACGCGCCCCGGTGTGGTGATGATCTCGCCGGTATCGGGGTCGACCAGCCGCGTCTGCACCATGCCCGCCACGCGGTTGTCCCAGTCGATGCCCTCGACGCCGAAGCGCGGGAACAGCACGGCGCGGGCCTCGGGATCGGGAATCTCGCGCGGCCCGCTGACCAGCGAGATGCCCTCGTTGGAGCCGAACAGGTTGATGATCTGCACGTCGTGGCGCTCGGCGAAACCCTTGACCATCCACGGTGAGAGCGGTGCCGAGCCCGAGCCGATCGCGCGAAGTTTTGACAGATCGACCTTCGCCAGCACCTCCTCCTGCTTCAGCAGCATGTTCAGCAGCGCCGGTGGCGCGATGGTGAACGTCGTGCCCTCGGTGACGATCTGGCGCAGGAACACCGGCAGATCCAGGGGATGGTGCAGCACCATCTTGGCGCCGCAGCGCAGCCAGTTGAACAGGAATCCACCGATGCTCGCCATGTTCACGAACGGAAAGGGGTTGAGCAGGACATCGCCGTCGCGGAGTTCCGCGGCGTCGTAGGTCGCCCAGCCGATCGCCAGCCACTGGTTGTAGGTACGCGGCACGCCCTTCGGCGTACCGGTGGTGCCGGAAGTCCAGCAGATCGTGTAGATCTCGTTGGCATCGACCTCGACGGCTGGCGCCTCACCGCCCTCGGCCAGTGCGGCGGCGAGTTCCTCATCCAGGCGCTCGCCCCCCTCGGGCACCTCCTGGCCCAGGAACAGCTTCATCCCGAGGTCGACGCCGTCGGCGAAGGCGTGCGCGCCGTAGGGCTGGTCCTTGAGCCGGGTGACGGTGAGGTAGGCGCGTGCCTTGACCGTGCGCGAGGCCATGCGCAGTTCGTGGGCGCCGTACTGCACCGGCAGTGGGCTGATGACCGCGCCGAGCCGCGCGATCGCGAGGTAGAGGATGACGAACTCGGCGATGTTCGGCAGCTGCGCGACCACGATGTCGCCCTTGCCGATGCCGCGGTCGGCCAGTACGCGCACCCAGGCCGACACATGGCGGTCGAGATCGGCGTAGCTCAGGCGCAGCGGTTCGCCGTCGCAGAGCTCGCTGCGGTTGGGCTGGTCGACCAGCGCCTCCCGCTCGCCGTGGCGTTCGACCGCCGCCTGGAACAGCGTGTCCAGCGTGTCGGTGCCCCACCAGCCCCGTGCGGTGAAGTCCGTGATGCGTGCCTGTTTCGAGATCGTCATGCGTGTTCCCCCATCGATGACATGTGTTCAGGCCGCGCGGCTGCCGATCGGCAGGGCGCAGGCCGCCTGGTATTCGATCGCCAGCCGGTCGACCAGTTCGGCGACGCCCAGCACCTCGTGGACCATGCCCACACCCTGACCGGCCGACCAGACGTTCTTCCAGGGCTTGGAGCCTTCCTGCGGATCACCGAAATTGACTGGCTTGGCGCTGGCCAGGGTCTCGGCGTCGTACCCGGCCTGCTCGAGGCTTGGCCGCAGCCAGTTGGCGGGTACGCCCGAAATGGCCGCGGAGCAGACGATGTCGCGTGCGCTGCACTCGACCAGCATCTGCCGGTATTCGTCACTGGCCAGGCTCTCTCGCGTGGCGATGAAGCGAGTGCCGAGATAGGCAAGGTCAGCGCCCAGCACTTCGGCGGCGCGCACGCCGCGGCCGGTGCTGATGCCCCCACCGAGTACGATGATTCCATCCCAGAATTCGCGCACGGCTTCGACGAAGGCGAAGCCCGTGACCTGGCCGGTGTGGCCACCGGCGCCGGCGGCGACGAGCACCAGGCCGTCCACCCCCGTCTCGGCTGCCTTGGCCGCGAACTCGATGCTGTTGACGTCGGCGAGTACGAGGCCACCATAGCTGTGTACGGCCTCGACGGCGTCCCGCGGACTGCCGAGGGCCGTGATCACCAGCGGGGCCCGATGCCGAACCACCAGCTCGAGATCCTGCTCGCGCCGGGCATAGGACTTGTGCATGACCAGGTTGGCCGCCCACGGCGCGTCGGTCACCGACAGTTCGGTCGCCATGCGGGTCAGCCACTCGTCGAGGATTTCGGGGGTACGCGCGTTGGGTGCGGGAAAACAGCCGATCACCCCGGCGCGGCAGGCCGCGATGACCAGCTCCGGTCCGGAGATCAGGAACATGGGCGCCGCGATGGCGGGCAGGCGCAGGCGTTGCTTGAAGGACTGGGCTGGAGTGGACATGGTTTCCCTGA
>SKYU01000028.1 GCA_007127715.1 Gammaproteobacteria bacterium
GACGACGGCACAACTCCTTCACGCGGGGATTCACCGCTGCTCACCCCCGTCGTCGAGCCACTGCCGGCGCCGGTAAGCCGACAGGTAATCCTGGATCCAGGTCGGCAGCGTCTCGCGCAGCCGCCCCACGTCGCGCCAGAGGCTTACCCGCTGCTCGCGCTGCTGTTGATCCAGCTCGCGCAGCGTCGTCTCCAGCGTCGGGTCGCGCCCCGACTCGATCCAGCCCTGGGGGGCATGCCAGCTTTGCGCGGCGCTGAGCGCCCGCTGCCGGGAGGCCTCCAGTTCCGTGACGTGGTGCCGATAGATCTCGTAGCGCTGGCGGATGCGTTCGATCGCATCGTCCAGGCCCAGGCCGGTGGTCAGCGAGCGGTCGGTCACGAGCGCGGTGACCGGGTCGGCGGGCGGGACGTGGAAGTAGCCGTACTCGACGATGCGGCCGAGGTCGGGCCGGTCTACGGGGCGGTAGCGCGGTTGCACCCCCAGGGCGTAGTAGCCACTGGGAAGGGTCAGGCCGTAGCGGTCGGCCGGGTTGGCATAGCGTTCAGGTTCGTATGGCTTCATGGTTCTCACAGGGTGTCGTTACCCGCAAGTGGGGAGAACCAGGGTTGTTTATAAAGTTTTCGCTGTTGTCACCGCTGGACGGAAGTGACACATCAATGACGGTGCGGCGAGGCGGTCGTGTCGGTTCGGCACTGGACACCTGCGGCCGCAAGGTATTTCAAGCGCGGGTCCCTCCCACCTGCACGATAAGGCGCCGTGCCCGGACAACCGGCGACGGCGCCGGAGGAACACCATCATGATCGATGACACCCACCCCGACACCCATCACAGCGTTCACGGCCGAATGCTGCCCACCACGCTCATCGACGGCATGCTCTACGCCATCGACCTGGAGCGCCGCGAGTTCATCCATCTCGCCGGCGCGTACACGCGCGAGCGGTTCGACTCCCCGCATGGCCGGAAGATGTGCCAGCACGCCGGCGTGCGTACCTGCGTCGGTTGCGGCTATCGCACCCTGGAGCCGGATCCAGTCGCCTGGTGGAATGCAAGCTGCCAGCAGTGCGGCCGTCCCGTGCGGAAAGAGCGACTGTGGGGCCTGCCCGATGATGCCCATCCCCGGAGGCGATGGACATGACCCGTCCGCTGATGCGTTTCAAGGCCGGCGCGATCGAATGTGCCGTCTGGGAGAATTCAACCACGCAGGACGGCCGGCCGGCACCGCTTCTGAAGGCGACGATCGAACGGCGCTACCGTGATCGCAACGGTCGATGGCAGAGCACCACCAGCTTCACCCGCAACGAGATCGCCCTGGCCCGCCATCTGCTGCAGCAGGCCTTCGCCTGGATCATCGAGTTCGAGCGCGATCAGCGCAGCGAACCCGGTGAGGACGGGCGCTCGGACACGGCACGGTCGCCAGCACACGATCACCGATAGCTGATGGTCCGCGTCGGTACAATCACGAAGTCCTGATCCGTCCCGCGGCCAGCAGTCTGGCAAGCTGCTCATCTTTCATGTGGCGGACAGGTTCGCGGTCGCGCTGCCAGCGGTCATGGAAGTCAGCCAGGGCGCGCAGCGAAGCGCTGAATCGCGTCGAGAGCTTCCAACCCTCGCGGCCGTGGTGGCGGGTGTTCATCCAGCTGATGCGCTCGATCAGCCCCAGCTTCGCCAGCTTGGCCCGCGCCCGCTGCAGTGTGCGGCGGGAGATTCCGTGTCGGCGTTCGAGATGCGCCATCGTGGGCACCAGGTCATCCGCAGCTTTGAGCTCAAGAAGAATGCGGGCGGCGGCGTGCTGCTGGTTGCGGTTGCCGGGAAAAAGCATGGCCACCAGATCGGTCACGTCGTCGACCCCGCGCACCTGGCGATGGCGGAAGGCGATTTTCGTGGCCTCAGGCATCTCGGCTTGCCTCCGATGTTTGGTTGGTGGAACGTGTGGCATCGTGGCTGTGCGCCCGCTGGAACTCGGCCACCGGCGCCTGCTGGCGCAGGGCGTACTGCTCCTGGCTGATGCGCACCGCGTCATCGCGCAACTCCGTGCCGAAGGCTTTCTCGATGAACAGGATCGTCTCGAAGGCAGAGACGTAGATGTCGTTGAAGATCCGCTGAAAGCGCCAGCGCACGCCTTGCCGGCTCATGCCGAAGGCCCGGTGCAGGTGCTCGCCGTAGGTGCCGCGCAGCACGAGATAGCTGGGCTGATCCAATCGCAGCTCGATCCACAGGTCTCGCTCGTCAACCAGCTGGCGCAACGTGGCTAGGAACTGCTTGTCCTTCTCCGTGAGCTTCATGCTCGCCTCACTCCGATCGTCATACCTTCCTGCCACAACTCGACCCGGCCGGCGTGCCGCAGAAACACCAGCGCCACGAACAGGCCGATCTTCGCCAGCCGACGGTCGGCACCGGGCAGCGGGATCTGCTCCAGCGTGATCGGCCGCTCGCCCAGATGCGCCATCACATGCCGCTCGTAGCGGGGCAGGTCGAACGCCTGCCGGGCCTGCTCGAGCAGCACCGGGTCCGGCTCGCCGGAGCCGACCAGCGCATTGAGCACGGCGGCCAGCGAAGGAAGCGCGTCGGCATCCACTGGTTCAAGAACGAGTTCGTTCGATCGCGTGAGCACCGCCGTCTCTCGCCGCTGGCTGCGCTGGTGCCGATGACGCGTGCGCGACTCGGCCATGCGCTGGCGGAAGTACTCGGCGTCGAAGACCTTCCCGTCAAAAAGAAACCGCGAGGGCACGTCCTGCCCGCACCCCCGGCAGCGATAGCGGCAGATGCGGAGGGCAAGACGGCCGGTGCAGGCGGGGCATCGCTGGAATTGAATGGTCGGGTCCAGGTGTTTGCCGCATCGCCTGCACCGGCAACGCCCCTCACGGATCATCGCCAGCGGCCCGCTGCAGGATGGACAGGTCAGGCCGGCCAGCGCCAGCTCGTAGAACAGCTGC
>SKYU01000208.1 GCA_007127715.1 Gammaproteobacteria bacterium
TGCAGCGGGTGAAGCTGCTCCATGAGAAGGACCTGGAAGAAAACCAGCCCGGCGTGTCACTGCCCTTCGCGCTGGCCAGAAAGTATCCGCAGGCCCCCCGTCAGTGGCCTTGGCAGTTCGTCTTCCCGGCAAGAAGGCTGTGTCGCTCGCCCTATACGGGCCTGCCAATACGGCATCACGTCATGCCAGACGGTATCCAGAGGGCCGTGAAGCGAGCCGTGCGGGCAGCCGACATCGAGAAGCCCGTGTCCTGCCACACCTTCCGCCACTGCTTCGCCACGTACCTGCTCGAGTCCGGCTACGACATCCGTACGGTGCAGGAACTGCTCGGACACGCGGACGTGTCCACCACCATGATTTACACCCATGTCCTCAACCGCGGCGGTCGCGGCGTACGCAGCCCCCTCGACTGAGCGATCAGGGCTACCAGTGCAGCGTACCCGGCTTGCCCTTGAACGGTCCCGTGAGCTCATCTGTGATCCAGCCGCCGTAGAAGCCCCCCGGCTGGGGCCTGGCCTGTTCCTCCTCGACGTAACATGCCTCCATCATGGCTGGCATGAAGGCAATCCAGCCGGCCAGCGCCTCGAACGGGGCCCGCGCCTGCGGGTAGCACCACGCAGCATTCGGCGCGCGGGCACGGCCCACCACCACGTCGAAGTACCGCGCCTGGCCTTTCCACTCGCACAGGCTGCGGTGTCGGCTGGGTTCGAGCACGCCTTCGGCGACTGCCTGCAGTGGAAAGTAATAGGTCGGGGGGCTGGCCGTCTCGCAGAGTTGCAGGCCCTGCTGCGTGTCGGCGATGACCTGACCGGCAAATAGAACACGCAACCGCCGCGCCTCGGGCACCAGGGCCGGCGGGCGCGGATAATCCCAGACCGAGACCTGCCCGGGTCCGGGCACCGGCACCTCCGTGGGAGACAGGCCGGCACCGAGCAGCCGACGCAATCGCTCAGGCGGATGAACGCTCATCAATACTTCCGTACCGCTTGAAGACGAATGAGCCCGGAAAACAGACCCGCCGTAATCGAAAACGCCGCCAGCGCCAGCACGGGCAGGTAGAACCGCGTGGGCAGCGGTTCGCCGCTGTAACGCACCGTCAGCCAGATCGCGAGCACTGCGATCATCACCACCGACATCAGCACAGCGAGCGCCACGATCAACCATCCGGGGCACGCACGCAGGGCCGCCATCGGCCCGCCAAGATCAGGATTCCGGGTGAACGCCAGTACCGCCACCAGCGCCACGGCTGGCAGTCCGATCGCAAGCGGCGAGAGCAGCGCCGGCACGGCGGCGCTGGTATTGCCCATGAACACGACCATGATGGCCGTGAGCGCAACGAATATGCCGAAGATGGACAGCGACAGGCCCAGTGCAATCACGTGCGTTCCCTCGCGCGTGCATGGCGGCGCCGATGCAGCCGCCAGGCACCACCGTACTGCACCACCAGCAGCAACGCCAGCAGCACGGCGAGGATGATCTGCAACTCACGCGTCAGCCCGGGCGGATAGATGACCGCCAGCAGGTAGTTCTCGATGAAGCCGCCCTCGTAGGGCGCCAGGCCCGCCTCGGCGCGGAAGCGGTTCTCCAGCGGCGTCAGCGGGCAGATCCAGCCGAAGGCCACGATCATCACGCCCCACGCCGCGCACGGGATATGCAGCCACGCGACCCACAGGCGCCACATCACCAGGAAGCCGCCGAAGATCACGAACATCAGGAACGCGAAGTGGATGACCACCAGCGCCCGGCTGATCAGCAGCGGGTCGAGCGCCATCGCTGGCGCCCTCAGGCCTCGCGGTGCACGGTCTCCGGCGAGAATGCCGGCAGGCAGACGGCGATGTAGTGCGCGCCGCCTGGCGCCGGGGTGCTGTAGCGCACCGTCTCGCCGGCGGACACCAGCACCGCCTGGCCTGCCTGGACATCGAGCAGTTCACCGTTGCATTCCACGCGCAGCAGGCCGGTCAGCACCACCGTGTACTCGTCGAACGCCGGCGTCTGGGCCGGTTCGATCCAGCCCTGGGGACTGGTCATCCGTGCGATGCTGACCTCGCCGGTACCGGTGTTCACCCGTCCGACGAACTCCTCGATTTTCTTCGGTTTGGTGCCGGCAGCCTCGACCAGCGCCGGGGTTTCAATCAGTCTGGGCATGGGGCTCCTCGCGGCGAATTCCTCGCTCCGGGCAGACCAGCCCACCCGGCGAGGCAGTATCATGCCCGCTGGGCAGGCACGACCGATGAGGACAAGGATGACCTATCTGGGCGAGAAGGACTACCACCACGGCAGCGCCGAGCGGCTTGGGGTGCTGGTGGTCAACCTGGGCACACCGGATGCGCCGGAGCCGGGGCCGGTGCGCCGCTACCTGCGAGAGTTCCTGTGGGACCCGCGAATCATCGAGCTGCCACGGCCTCTGTGGTGGGCGATTCTGAACCTGGTGATCCTGAACATCCGGCCGCGCCGCTCGGCGCGGGCCTACCGGGAGGTCTGGACCGAGCAGGGGTCCCCGCTGCTGGTCCATACCCGAGAGGTGGCCGACAAGCTCGCGCAGGAGCTCGGGTCAGCCCTGCCGGGCCCGGTGCAGGTGGCCGTCGGCATGACCTACGGCAATCCCTCCATCGCCAGCGCGCTCGACGAGTTACGCGCAGGTGGCTGCCGGCGACTGCTGGTGCTGCCGCTGTATCCGCAATACAGCGGCACCACCACGGCATCGGTATTCGATCGTGTCGCCCGCCGGCTGATGCGCACTCGCTGGCTGCCGGAACTACGGTTCATCACTGCCTATCATGACGAGCCGCTGTATATCGAATCGCTGGCCTCGCGGATCGAGCAGCACTGGCATGCCCACGGGCGCGGCGAACGGCTGATGTTCTCCTTTCATGGCATCCCACGCCGCTACCTCGACAATGGAGACCCCTACCACTGCCAGTGCCACA
>SKYU01000154.1 GCA_007127715.1 Gammaproteobacteria bacterium
CATTACCTGAAGGGCGAGGGTGGAGATCCACCGCCCTGGGAAGTCGACTACGAGCAGGAGTAGCTGCGCCGTCGTGGTCCCATCGAACAGGAAGTGCAGGAGAGGGTCATGACTACCATCGGCACACCCGGCGCCCCAGGTGCCACCCGGTTGATGCTGCTCGGCGCCGGCGAGCTCGGCAAGGAAGTCGCGATCGAGGCCCAGCGCCTGGGGCTGGAGGTCATAGCGGTCGACCGCTATGACCGCGCCCCCGCAATGCAGGTCGCGCATCGCAGTCATGTGCTGGACATGCTCGATGGCGAAGCGCTTGCCGCGCTGATCGCCCGCGAACAGCCGGCCCTGGTCGTCCCCGAGATCGAGGCGATCGCCACCGCCACCCTGCTCGAGCTGGAGGCGGCTGGCCAGCGGGTCGTGCCCACCGCGCGAGCGGCACACCTCACCATGAACCGCGAGGGCATCCGGCGGCTCGCCGCCGAAGAACTCGCCCTGCCCACCTCACCCTACCGTTTCGCTGACGACGAGGCCTCGTTCGTCGCTGCGGTCGAGGCCATCGGCCTGCCCTGCGTGGTCAAGCCGGTGATGAGCTCTTCCGGCAAGGGCCAGAGCACGCTGCGCAGGCGCGACCAGCTGGTAGCGGCCTGGCGCCACTCACAGGACGGTGGGCGCACCGGCGGCGGCCGGGTCATCGTCGAGGGCTTCATCGAGTTCGACTACGAAATCACCCTGCTGACGGTGCGCCACAGCGGAGGCACTTCGTTCTGCGAACCCATCGGCCATCTGCAGATCGACGGCGACTACCGGGAATCCTGGCAGCCCCATCCCATGACCGATCGCGCGCTGGAACGGGCGCGCGAGATCGCCGCCGCCATCACCGGCGCCCTGGGTGGCCTGGGGCTCTTCGGTGTGGAGCTGTTCGTACGCGACGACGAAGTCTGGTTCAGCGAGGTCTCACCTCGGCCCCACGATACCGGGCTGGTGACACTGATCTCGCAGGAGCTCTCGGAGTTTGCCCTGCATCTGCGCGCCATACTCGGCCTGCCGATCCCGGACATCCGGTCGCTCGGAGCCGCTGCCTCAGTGGCGCTGCTGGCCGAGGGTCACTCGCGGAACCTCCGATTCACAGGCCTGGCAGAGGCGCTCGCAGAGCCGGATACGGCACTGCGTCTCTTCGGCAAGCCGGAGGTCGCCGGCAAGCGAAGGGTAGGCGTGGCGCTTGCGCGGGACACGACGCTGGTCGGTGCCCGTGAAAAGGCGCGTCGTGTCGCTACTTCCATCGGTATTTCGCTGAGCTGACGCTCGCCGCGGCCGGGATCAGCGTGCTGGCACGGATCCGGTTGGCACGCCCTCACGCTCCAGCAGCCACTGCTTGCGGGCCACGCCGGCCGAGTAGCCGCCCAGCCCGCCATCACTCGCCACCACGCGATGACAGGGGATGACCACTGCGATGGAATTACGCCCATTCGCCGCGCCCACCGCGCGTTGCGCACCCGGCCGGCCAAGCTGCCGGGCCAGTTCACCGTAGCTGCGGGTCTCGCCATACGGAATCCCGACAAGCGCCGCCCAGACCAGCCGCTGGAAATCGGTCCCCCGCGGCGCCAGCGGCAGATCGAACACCCGACGGATGCCGGCGAAGTACTCCGCCAGCTGGCGACAGGCCAGCCCGGTGGTGACGTCCGGGCGCACAGGCTGATCCTCAAGCTCGACGAATTCGATCGCCGTGATGGCGCCGGCGCGCGCCCGGACCTTCAACAGACCGAGGGTGTCAGGGCATGGCGGATGAAAAAAGTCCAGTGCGTCCATCACCAACGACAGTGCTCCCACATTCCAGCTTGGAGACATGCAATACTCTGGCCGCGTACGCCTGAGTGTAAACCCATTCATCCACACACCACGAGACGGCATGATGGAATCGATCGGCGCTAGACGGACACGCTCAAGCCGACGGCTGATCGCTGCGATTGTTGCAGTGGTCGGTGCAGTCAATCTTGGCTATGCGGGTTGGAGGATCACTCGAGGCCAGCCATTCGACAGTTCGATGCCGCTGATGGTGACAGGCATCATCTGCATGGGTGTCGCCGCGATGCTTCTGGTTATCTCATCGAAAAAACCCTGATACTCAAGGTATCGCTGCCCGCACTGGATGACGCGCGGCCTGCCTGTCGAGCAGGGTCTGCGCGCGGGCCGGCCTGTCCCGGCAGCCCCCGGCTGCTGCGCAAACCGGAGGTCCCATACGCATTCTCCGGCCTTGACCTCGGCCGCCCACGCGCGACCATGCAGAGAGTGGCACAGGAGGACACGTCATGGCACTGCAGAACTATCACAACATCCTCGTCCCGGTAGACGGCTCTGAGAATGCCCTTCGGGCGCTCGATTACGCGGCGAGTCTTGCAGAGGCCGCCGAGTTGCAGATTCTGCTGCTGCATGTGGCGCAGATGGGGCCGGTCGAGATGATGAAGGCGCTCGGCTACCCGGCCGCGGCCAGGGAAGACGCGGCAAGACGCACGAGCGATCTGGAGGAACTTCGGCGCGAACTCGCCGAACACGTATTCCAGGCCGCCCGTGAGCGGCTGCCCGAGGACCTGCAGGTCCGCCAGATGATGGTGGCCGGCGATCCCGCTCGGGTCATCCTCGAGCAGGTCGACAAACTCGGCAACGCGGTGATCGTCATGGGCAATCGTGGGCTCTCTGAGGTCCGCGAGCTGCTGATCGGCGGGGTCAGCAGCAAGGTACTGCACCACGCCTCCTGCCCCGTCACGATCGTGCGCTGACACGACCCGTGCCACGAGTCACGCTGCAGCCGGTCGTCTTCCGCTCGGCCGTCGATGGCTGGTTCACGCTGGTAATCGCCGGCAGCGCCGTGATCATCGCGGTCAGCGTACTGCCGCTGCTGCGCACCGGAGAGCCGGGCCAGGTGCTGGTCGGCCTGCTCATCACCGCGCTCGGCCTCGGCCTGCCGGTCTGGCTGCTGCTGACCACGCGCTACATCATTGACGGCTCGGTGCTGGAGGTCCGCTCCGGGCCGTTCCGCTGGAGGATCATCCGCCGCCAGATCACGGCGGTGCGCGCCAGCCGCTCCATGCTCTCGGCGCCCGCGCTGTCGCTGGACCGGCTGGAGATCCGCTACGGCAACGGCCAGAGCCTGCTGGTCTCGCCCGCCGACCGCGAGGGCTTTCTGAGATGCCTGGGGTTTCCGTCGGGGCGGACGGACGACGAGTCCACCTGATTCCCGCTCGCCGCCGCGGTCATCGCCCCCGCCGCAGCCAGTCTCCGGAGATCATCCAGGCACGACCGGCCCGGGTGCCCGTATACACATATGCCCACGCCCTGACCGCCCTTCCGCCAGAGCGGAACGCCTGCATTTCGATGCGCTGGAAGCCAGACGTCGGCTGGCCTGATGCGCAGCCCTCATAGCAGTCCAGACGCGCGAGCACCTGATCCGGATCACGCAGATGATGAAGCTCGCCCTGGACCCAGCCCGTAACGTCGGCCACCAGCCCCGGCCAGGCGCCGAGATCCAGCAGACGCCCCCGCACGCGTGCCCGCCCGCCGGGGCGGCTGCCGGGCTGCAGCAGCCGTGACATCCCGCCTGGCGCACCACGACGCAGGCTGCCGTAGACGAACACCCATTCCGACATCAGGTCATTCCGGCGCATCCGGACCGTTGCCGCCAGCGTAAAGGCATGCGAGGCTGATCCACACCATGCGCAAGTTTCTCAAGATTCTGCACTCGGTCGGCGCTGCCGGTATCACCGGAGCGGTGCTCGTGCACCTCGTGCTGCTGGCCTTCCTCCCAGACACCGGAGAGCTGGCCGGTTACGCGGCAGTGCGCGAAGGCATCGCGGCCGTCACGACCTGGGTGCTGCTGCCGTCGCTGACGCTGATGCTGCTGTCCGGACTGCTCGCCATCGCCGCGCACAACGCATTCGGCAACTTCGCCTGGGTATGGCTTAAATTCGCGCTGACGCTGTCGATCTTCCAGCCGATCCTCATGTGGATCCACGGCCCTGCGCACCGCGAGGCGGAGGCCGCGCTTGCCCTGCTCGCCGACCCGGCCGCCGAGGTCGTGCTGGAGGGCGTCAGCGCCATCGAGTGGGGGATGCTGTGGGTCACGCTTGCGACCTGCATCGCCAATATCGTCCTCGCAATCTGGCGACCCCGCTTCCATCGCCGACGCGCCGCCACCACGGTGGCGGGGGGCGTCACTGGCCGCGCCGCCTCGCCAGGTAGCTGAGGGCGGCCCGCTCGAAACGCCGGGGACTGATGTCGAACAGCCCCCAGGCCTCACCCCCGTCGCAGACGTTGCCGGCCAGCAGCATGTCGAGCTGATCGCGGGTGATCGGGAACCAGGCCTGACCGTCCAGCAATGTGGCCACCGCACGTACCGCCCAGGCCGGTGCCGGAAGCATCAGCTTGCGACGGCCACAGGCCTCCGCGATGGTCCGGATGATTTCGCGCCACTCCATGGCCTCGGGTCCACCCAGCGGCAGGACCCGCCCGATACTGGCCGGGGTTTCGAGCGACCGGACAAATGCCCGAGTCACGTCCTCGATCGCCACCGGCGAAAGCCGGAAGCGTCCTGCCTGCAAGGGCAACAGGCCCTCGTGGAACAGCGGCGCGGGGATGGGCATCTCGATCATCTCGTCGCGCAGCTGGGTGCAGAATTCCATCCGGCCCTGCGGATCGCCGAAGATGACCGAGGGTCGGAAGACCGTCCAGTCGAGCCCGCTTGCGGCGAGCGCCTGCTCGGCGCGGTACTTGGTCGTCTGGTAAGGCGTCCCTTCCGGACCGGCACCGTTGGCGCTCATCAGCACGAAACGCCCGACGTCGGCGGCCTTGGCCGCATCGATTGCGCGCACGCAGCCCTCATGGTGCATGGCCTCGAAGGTGACGCCCCGCGCGGGGAATTCTCGCAGCAGGCCGATGTTGTAGATGGCGGCGTCGCAACCCGCGAGACACTCGGCGACTGCCGCGTCCGAGCCGATCTCGCCCGACACGACTTCGCTGACGTCCCGGCGGGCCACCCGGGTCTCGCTGCCAGAGCGCACGAGCAGCCGTGGCGTGTGTCCCGCGGCAATCAGTCCATCCACGAGATGGCTGCCTACGAACCCCGTTCCGCCGAAAACGGCGACCTTCATGGTGTCCTCCCGGGCCGATGGCCCCGATGTCTCAGGTCACTTCCAGATACGCACGGCGGGCGCGTCGGGATGCGCGGGTCAGCGGAGCTTGGCGCGGGCACGGCGCGCAAACGCCTCCATGGTCTCGCGGAACACATGCTGACAGAGGCGGTCGACCAGACGGTTCAGCAGCCGGCCACGGAGTGCGTACTCGACATCGAAACGCACCAGCGTACTGCGCTCGCCCAGCGCATCGAAAGCCCAGGTCTGGTGCAGTCGACGGAAGGGGGCCTGGTCACCCTCGATGGTGATCTGCACAGGACGCTCGAGCCGGGCATGGGTATTGAACCGCTGACGGATCCCGAAGCCGCCGAGTTCCTGCTCCACGAGCAGATCCGCGCCATGACGCTCGAGGATGCGCGCCGCCTGCCAGCCAGGCAGGTATTCCGGATACCGCTCGACATCCGCGACCAGATCGAAGACCTCCTCGCGCGGAAACGGCAGCGTCCGGCGCATGTCGAGTCTGCGCAGATCAGCCATCGGCCGCCCTGTTCTCGGTCGATCCGCCCGGGGCGTTCTCCGGCGTCTCCCCATTGGCGGGCGCCGGCGCGTGTCGCGCGGCCTCCTCGGCATGACGGGCAATCGCCTCGGTCATGCGGCTGAAAATCAGCCCATGGAACGGGACCAGCGGGTACCAGTACAGCAGGCCGAGGGCGCCGTGGGGATGCCAGTACGCCGTGGCGGTGACCCGCGTCCCCTCGCTGACCGGCGACAGTTCGAACTCGAGCACCCCTGCGCCCGGCGCCTTCATGCCGAACCGCAGCGTCAACCGTCGCTCCGGCTCGAGTGCCATGACCTCCCAGGAGTCGATGCTGTCGCCCACGCGCAGGGCCTGCGGATCGCGCCGGCCCCGGCTCAGCCCCGGGCCTCCGACAAACCAGTCGGCCAGCTCACGCAGTGTCCACAGCAGGTCCAGGGCGTAGTAGCGGTTCTTGCCACCGATCGCCGTGACGACCTGCCAGACCGCCCAGGCCGGCGCCCGTGCCACGGCACTTCCCGAGGCGCGCTTGGCGTAGAAAGCGTAGTCCTGTCGGTAGTCGCGATACATCAATGCCCCTTCCGTCCAGCGGGCCGCCACGGCGTGCCGACGCTCCGCCTCGAGCGCCGCGGTGACGGCCTCCTTGTAGTCCAGCAGCTGCTGCGGAATGAACGCCCGCAGCGCTTCGGGATGCGCGGTGATGTCATGGGACAATCCCTCGATCAGTGCACGGGCCACCGGCGTTGGTACGGCCGTCACCAGGCCAAGCCAGTAGGACGACAGGGTCGGTGTCAGCACCGGCACCGGGATGATCCATGGCCGCCGCCCGACGATCTCGCCGTAGCGGGTCATCAGCTCAGCGTAGGTCAGCGCCTCAGGCCCGGCCACGTCGTACACCCCACCGGCCGTTTCAGGATGTTCCGGCACCCGCAGGAGGTATTCCAGCAGATTGTCGAGTGCGATGGGCGGCGTGCGGGCGCGCACCCAGCGCGGTGTCAGCATGACCGGCAGGACATTGACCAGGTCGCGGATGACCTCGAAGGCCGCCGACCCGGGTCCGACGATGATGCCCGCGCGGATCTCCGTGACCGGCACGGCCCCGGCCCGCAGCCGCTCCCCGGTTTCGGCGCGCGAGCGCAGATGCTCGGAGCGCGCATCATCGGGTACCAGGCCTCCGAGATAGACGATCCGACGCACCCCGGCGTCGGCGGCCGCCTCGGCGAAATTCGCGGCACATTCGAGATCGAGCCTGCCGAACTTCCGCCCGGCCGCCATCGAGTGCACGAGATAGTAGGCGACGTCCACCCCGGCAAGTGCCGCGGGGAGACTCGCCGGATCGAGTGCATCGGCAGCGACGCGCTCCACGCCCGTCCAGCCCGGGCGATCGGCGAGCGCTGCAGGATTGCGCGCCGCGGCGCGCACCCTGCGGCCGGCTGCAACCAGGCGCGGTACGAGCTGACTGCCGATATAGCCACTGGCGCCGAAGACGAGATCCATGCGGGGGTGACCAGGCCGGAGCGACATGCCGGAATTGAACATGGACCGCCATGGTACCTGCCCGGAGGACCCTGGGCATGCCGGGCTGCTCCATAATGGCGGCGTGTACCCTGGAATGACGCCACCCTCGCCGCTCCCCACGCATCCCCTGGCCGGACTGGCACGCATGCCCGCCGGGCAGCCGGCCCTGTGCTGGCCGGGCGGCGCGGTCAGCGCGGGCGCGCTGCGCGCCGACATCGAGCGGCTGGCCGCCACGGTGGACTCGCTTGGTGGCCGGGGGCCTGTAGCGGTGATCGCCGCCTCGCGCAGGCGACTGGTCACCGGCGTGCTCGCGGTTCTTGCCACCGGCCGGCCCGCGCTGGTGCTCGACCCGCTGCGGGCCGACCTCCACGACGGTCTGGCCCAGTGCCGACCTGACGCGGCCTTGGTCGATGGCGAGGTCGACCTGCCCGCCAGCCTGGCGCAGGCACCGCTCGAGGCCACCGGCGAGCCGTCGGCCGGAAGCGCGCCCCGTACGACGGTTGCGGGGCAAGGCCACACCGACGACGCCCCGGCGCTGCTCGTACCCACCAGCGGCACCGGCGGAGCGACCCGGATCGTCATGCTCGACGCTGCGGCGTTGAACGCCCATGTTCTCGCCAGCAGCCAGGTCCTGCCTGCCTTCGGCGCAGCAGACCGCTGGCTGATCTGCCTGCCGATGGGCGGTATCGGGGCACTGGCGGCCCTGTGGCGGGTCTACGCCCGGGGCGGCACGCTGGCGGTGCTGGATTGCGGCTTCGACGCCGTGGCCGCCAGGGCGATGATGGCCGAGGGGGCAAGCCATGTTTCCGTGGTGCCTGCCATGATCGACGCACTGGTCGACATCGAGGCCCCGCCGCCCAGAGGCCTGCGCTGCCTGTTGAGCGGCGGCGGCCCCCTCTCGATGACCCAGGCCGAGCAGGCGCTTGCGCAGGGCTGGCCGCTCTGGCAGGGGTGGGGGATGACCGAGACCGCCTCTCATGTCGCCGCCGGCCCGGTCGAGGACGACTGGCGGCCGGGTATCGTCGGCCGCCCGTTGCCCGGCGTGGCCGTGGAAATCACTGGCGAAGATCGCCGGCTGCGCATCGGCGGGCCCATGCTGATGGCCGGTTATGCCACCCCTGACCTGCGACCCGGCCATGGACTCGACGAAGACGGCGCACTGGTGACCGGTGATGCGGGTGAGTGGCTGGCGGATGGGCGGCTGCGCATTCTAGGCCGCGCCGACGGAGTGATCGTCACCGCGGGCGTCAACGTGCACCCCGAAGCGGTGGAGGCACGCTTTGTCGAGTGTCCCGGCGCCGGTGACCTGGCAATCACGGCCCGGGAGGATCCACGCTGGGGCAACGTGCTGGTCGCGCTGTACACCGGGCCCGCAGAAGCCGCCGGGCTGCTGGCCTGGTCGCGGGCCCACCTGCCGAGCGCGTGGCGGCCGCGCGAGTTCCGTCGGGTTTCGGCCCTGCCACGTAATTCGATGGGTAAACTGCGTCGTCACGCACTGGCCGCACTGCTGCGGCCCTGACGCCTGGAAGATATCGCAAGGAGAAGGCCCCATGACCCTGACCTCACTCATCCGCTCGGGCAGCCTCGCGCTGGTGCTTACGCTCCTCCCCGGCCTTGCGACAAGCCAGCCGCTGGATCTGCGCGACCAGCGACAGCTGCTGGACGCCTTCGTCAAGACCGCGGGCAGTCTCGACGGCGAGGAAGTGGTGATCTACGCACAGAGCACCGTCTACGCCTTCGTGCCCGGGAGACGCGGCGAGGCCCTGTTCGACCTGGAAGTCATCGGCGTCAAGCGCTATGAGCAGATCGAGGGCGGCTGGCAGCGAATCCAGCGCGAGATCGCGCTCTACACCGACCGCGGGACCGGCGAGGTGCTGGAGCACTGGGACAACCCGTTCACGGGGGAGCGCGTCAGGGTCATCCCTGTGCTCAACGATCCGGTCAACCGTCGGCATGTCATCGACGGCCAGGGCGGTGGCTGGGCCATCCGCTACATGGAATCCGGCGACGACATCATGTTCTACCGCGAGATCCCCCTACGCTATCCGAACCCGCTGAACCCCGAGGACCATCCCCGGCACTCCAGCGGTGAGTGGTACGAGGCGATGGAGCTGTTCAACCACTTTGTCCGCCGGTCCGACCTGGAAAACCCCGACCTGGCCTCCGCGCCCTCGACAGTCTCGTGGAGCCGGATCGGGCCGTGGCTGCCCTGGATGGAAATGGCGGACCATCCGGGCTGGCTGGTCTACCACGGCCGCGGTATCAAGCTGGACAGCGTCGCTGAACTGCCCACCGGCATTCACGACTACATCGCGCAGCACTTCCCGAAATATCTGAGCGCGCCGGAGGCCTGGTCGGAGCCCTCTGAGACCAGCTGGACCTTCTTCCGCCGGCTGCTGGAGGGTGAGATCGACCTCGACGAGTTGCGGGAATCCCCGGGCGGTGAGGACTAGGAGAGCACCGGCTCGAACCCCAGACCGGGGCTCTCTCCCAGCATGATCCGCCCTCCCGCCGGCAGCTCGGGGCCTAGGAGACGGGTGAGCCAGCCCCCGGTATCCAGGCCGTGCGCCAGGCGCGGAGCACCCGGAGCCGACACTGCCGCGGCGAGGTGGGCACAGGCCCACAGCCCTGTCGCCGTCTCCAGCGTGGAACTCACCACGCTGCTGATGCCCGGACGGGCGGCAAGCACCATGGCGCGACGCGGTCCGCCGAGCAGCATGGGCTTCAGCACCTGACGATGCACGGGCAACGGCACCGCCTCGTCGCGACCTGGCAGCGATTCATCGACGGCCAGTGAATAGTCGAGGCCCGCCTGCCAGCGGGCAAGCGTGGCGTCGTCGGCAGCCGCGCAGGGTTCTTCCAGGGCCTCGATGCCCTGACCGCACAGTTCGGGCAACAGCCGCTCGGCCACCGGCATGGACCAGGCGCCATTGACGTCCAGCCGCAGAGCGCAGTCGCGGGGCCGCGATGCGAGCAGCCGCTGGAGCATGGGCCACTCCTCTGCTGCAGCAGCCAGCCCGAGCTTGAGTTTCGCCACCGGGAAACCCGCCTGGGCGGCCGCGGCGAGACGATCCCCAGTGTCTACGTCGAGCCCACCGATAGACGCATTCACGGCCACCGAGGACTTGGCCTCCGCGCGGAGCCACCGATATAGCGGCACACCCGCCCCACGGGCCTGCAGATCGAGCAACGCGAACTCCAGGGCGCAGCGCGACGCCGGGGCACTCGCCAGTCGCTGCGCGGCCTCGCCGATGTCGAGCCGCGACAGCGCCTCGCCAGGCGAGAGCCCGACCAGGGTCTCGGCCGCCCAGGCCAGCATCATCTCAATATCGCGCGCAGTGCCGGTGCCGAGCGCTGGCAGACAGGCCGCCTCGCCCCAGCCGCGCAGGCCGTCCTTCGTCTCGATGCACACCAGCCAGCCCTCGCGCAGCGTCACGATTCCCCGTGCATCCTGCCAGGGACGGGTCAGCGGAATGCTGTAGCGATGACGCCGGAGCGCCGCGAGCCTCACAACGTCCAGCCGATCGAAAACAGCACCGCGTGCAGCAACAACAGCTGGCCCGTGGTTGCGAGCGTCCGGTTCAGCACCGCCGCATCGTGCGCCGCAAACACCCGACGGATCGCCGGGATGGCCGCGAGCGGCACGAGCAGGGTCAACGCGATCGCCGGACCGGCACGGTCTGCCGCGAGGAAGACCAGCGGCAGCGTCGCCGCGGCCAGCAGGGCGAGCAGATACTGCCAGCGCGCGAAGCGGGCGCCGAAGCGAACTGCCAGCGTGCGCTTGTCGGCCTGGGCGTCGGTCTCGATGTCGCGCAGGTTGTTCACCGTCAGGATGGCCACCGATACGAGCCCCGGACCCAGCCCGGCCAGCAGCACCCAGCCGTCCAGCGTCAGCGCCTGCACATAGTAGGTGCC
>SKYU01000176.1 GCA_007127715.1 Gammaproteobacteria bacterium
CCTGCTCGCCGCCCTGCTGGCCGGCTGTACGGCCAGCGTCAACGACAGCATCAACCTCGCCGCAGGCGAGCGCCACGACGGCGCTCTCGCCACCGTCAACGGCAGCGTCGAGCTCGGCGAGGCCGCCGAGGTCACCGGCAGTGTCCGGACGGTCAACGGCGGTATCCGCCTCGGCCCGCAGGCGCGCGCCGGGCGCAGTGAAACGGTGAACGGGAGCATCAGGGTGGGCGTCGGCGCGCAGCTCGGTGCCGCCGCAACCGTCAACGGCGCGATCGAACTTGCCGAGGACGTGGTCGCGAACGGCGACCTGAAAACCACCAACGGACGTATCACCAGCGCACCGGGCAGCCGCATAGACGGCGACGTGTCGACCACCAACGGCACCGTACGCCTCTACGGCACCACCGTCGGAGGCACGGTCGCGACCACCAACGGCAACGTCCAGCTGCTAGACGCCAGCCGGGTGAGCGGCGGCATCCACCTGCGGCCACGCGAGCCCGCCGAGCGGACCAGCGAACTGCGGGTGATCATCGGGACAGACACCGTGATCGAGGGCCCGATCCGTATCGAGAGCCCCGCCAGGCTGTTCGTGCACACCTCGGCCACGGTCGGCGAGGTCATCGGTGCCGAGATCGAGCGCTATACGGGGGATCGACCGGAATGAGTGCAGGCCTCGACGAGTCCGCAGTCATGCGTGCGTGGTCCTTCACCGTTGCGGTATGTCTGGGGCTCGCCGGGGCGTTGTCCAGCGACCGGGCCCTCGCCGAGGACGCCGGCGAGGCGGAGTTCCGGGCCTGTATCGCGAGCCTGGCCGAGCGTGCCCGCGGGGAGGGTATCTCCGAGCGTACGCTGGCCGACACCCTCGCGAGGGCCCGCTTCCGCCAGCGCATCATCGATGCCGACCGGCGCCAGCCGGAATTCACCGACAGCTTCTCGCGTTACCTCGGGCTGCGGGTGACCGAGGCACAGGTGGAACGCGGCCGCGCGCTGGCCGACACCCACGCCGCCCTGCTGAGCCGGGTCAGTCGCGAGCACGGGGTGCCCGGTCAGGTGCTGCTCGCCCTGTGGGCGGTGGAAACCAGTTTTGGCCGGTTCTTTGGCGATCTCCCGACATTCGATGCTCTGGCCACCCTGGCCTGCGACACCCGCCGCTCGACGTTTTTCGCCGGCGAGCTCATGGCTGCGCTGCAACTGGTCGAGCGCGGACATGTGGCCCCGGAAGACATGCTCGGCTCGTGGGCCGGCGCCATGGGCCATGTACAGTTCATGCCATCGGTATACCTTCGGCATGCCATCGACGGTGACGGCGACGGTCGCGCCGACCTGTGGAACAGTGTCCCGGACGCCATGGCCTCGGCAGCGAACTTCCTGGCGGCCCTGGGCTGGCAGCCGGGCTGGCGCTGGGGCCGGGAGGTGAGTCTCCCCGCAGAATTCGACTACGCGCTCGCCGGACGTGATCGGGGCCGGCCCCTGGCCGAGTGGCAGCGACTGGGCGTGCGTACCGCCGGGGGCGGTCCGCTGCCTGTTGCCGATACCCGCGCCAGTCTGCTCGTGCCGGCAGGTCACCGCGGACCGGCATTCCTGGTCTATGACAACTTCAACGTCCTGATGCGCTGGAACCGCTCCGAGTTCTTCGCGCTCACCGTCGGGATTCTTGCCGACCGGATCGCCGGCGGACCGCCGCTGGTGACCTCGCCACCGCCCGACGCGCTGCGCCTGAGCCGCGCCCAGGTCACGGCCCTGCAGCGCGCACTCAACGCGGCCGGCTTCGACGCCGGCACGGCGGACGGCATCTTCGGACCCGCGACGCGGGGCGCCCTGCGCGACTTCCAGCATGCCCGAGGCGAGGTCGCCGATGGCTTCCCGGACGCTACGCTGCTTGAAGCGCTGGGCGTGGAGGTCACGCCGTGAGTCCCGGCGGACGCCCGCTGCGGTTCTACGCCCAGACGCCGCAGGGACAGGTGCATGGCCGCAGGCTCGGCCACGGCGCACCGCTGGTGCTGCTCCACCCCAGCCCACTGTCCTCGGCGTTCATGGCACCCCATCAGGCGGCGCTGGCCGCCCGCTGGCGGACGCTCGCGCTCGACACGCCCGGCTACGGACAGTCCGACCCGCTACCGCATCCCCCCACCGAGCTCGAGGACTATGCGCAGGTCCTGCTGGCTGCGCTCGACAACCTGGGGATCGATCGGTTCGCCCTGTTCGGCAGCGCGACGGGCGCACAGATCGCCCTGGTCATGGCCAGGCAGACCCCGGGGCGGGTGACGCGGATGGTGCTCGACAACTGCGGCCACTTCAGCGAGGCGGAGGTGGCCGCCTGGGAAGCGCGCTACTTCCCCGACCTCTCGCCTCAGGAGGACGGCAGCCACCTGACGCACACCTGGGAGATCGCCCAGCGGCAGTTCACGGCCTTCCCCTGGTTTTCGGAGGCGCCGGAGCACCGCCTCGACCGTCCGCCGCCCCCGGCGGCGCAGGTCCAGTCGATGGCGCTGCACTACCAGCTGGCCGGGGAGGACTATGCACGGGCCTACCGCCTGGCGTTCCGCGCGGAGCGCGCCGAGAGCTTTCACGGACTCGAGGTCCCCACCACACTGATCGACTGGGCGGGCTCGATCATGCGTGCGCACACCCGCACGCTGATCGAGGCCGGCCTGCCCGCCTGCGTGCGCGTGCGCACGGCGGACGCCTCACCCGACGCGCGCCTGCGGGCCATAGTCGAGGCCTTCGCCGACTGAGCGCCCTGGCTCGGCGGCCATCACGGGAGATGCCGATGTTCAGAATCCTGTCGCTGACTGTGCTGGCCGCAGCCCTGACGGTTGGACCCGCACTCGCGCCCGGCGGCGCCGTGCGGGCGGCCCCCGTGCCGGAAGACCAGCGTATCCCCGTGGATATCCGGCGCACCACACTGCTCGTCCGGGATATCGAGCGGTCGCTGCCCGTCTACCGCGATGCGCTGGGCCTGACGGTGATCTACGATGAGTTGATCGGCGGCGGGACCGACGCCGAGGGTGAGGAGCGGCCACCGACCACCCGGCTGGTGCTGCTGCGTGCGAACGACACCTTCATCGGCGCCCTCGGCCTGATGCAGCGGCTGGACATCGAACCGCCCCCGCCACCTGAGAACCGTCGGGCAATGCCGGGTGACGTCATCGTGGTCATCAATGCCACCGACCTCGAAGAGCGCTTCAAGCGGATTGCCGCCACACCAGGCGTCACCGTATCGACCCCGCCGACAAGAATCGAGTATCCCGCTCCGGACGGCGGCGTGATCCCCGTGCTCTTCAGCGCGTTCTGGGATCCGGACGGCTATTTCATCGAGGTCAACCGGATACTCGGCCCGCCGGCCGGGATTGCCGCGCCATCGCCCGGACACCACCGGGCCCACGCACGCTCCTGTGGAGAGAAACCATGAGCCACGACGACGACACCCTCACCACCTCACGCCGCGCCCTGCTCGCCGGCGCCGGGGCCGCCGGCATGGCCGGCGTCCTGGGCGCCACGGCCACCCCGGGCCAGGCACACGCCCAGACCGGTCACGAACAGATCTCGGTCGCTCGCAACGGACGCTACGACACCGTCGAGCTGCGCCAGCAGGCCATCAACGTGACCGCCATCCAGTCGCGGGTACGCTCCGTCGACCTCCGTAACCTGCGCAGCACCAATCGTGAGAATCTCGAGCATGTCCTGAAGCTCATCGACCAGGCGCAGGGCTCGCCCGAGGAATGGGGTGGAGAGCGGCTGTGGGGCGCCAAACAGGACCTGCTTTGCCTGCACGAGTTCCCGATCCAGGGCTGGCAGCCCTGGAGCCGCACCGAACTCCAGCGGATCGCCTACGAGCTGCCGGGACCTGAATCCGAGGCCATCGGCGAGCGGGCCCGCCGCCATGACTGCTACATTTCCTGGGGGGCCTACGTCCGTGATCCGGACTGGCCGGGCCACATTCTCAACCTCTCCATCCTCACCGGCCCCGACGGCAGCATTGTCGCCAAGCAGTGGAAAGGCAGGAACGCGTTGGGCCTGTTCGGAAATTTCGCCCTGATCGGCACCACCGTGTATGACGTACTCGACCGCTTCGTCGAGATGTACGGCTGGGACGAGGTCCTGCCCGTCGCACGCACGGACATCGGCAACATCGCCCTGACCGCGGTCGGTCTCGAACCGCTGCTCTACCAGTGTCTTGCGCTGAAAGGCGCCGAACTCCTGGTGATGACCGTGACCGGGGGCTCGAACGCCCAGTCGGCCATCGCCACGGCGCGCGCCAACCGCATCTACACCGTCGGCGTGGGCAACTCCGTCACCCAGGACAACATCGGATTTCCTGAAGCCACGGGGGTGCGCGGCGACGGGTCGGTCATTGTCGATCCCACGGGCCGCACGCTGGCGCAGACCGCCAACCACCATGAGGACTTTGCCAGCACGCGGATTCCGATCGCGGACTTCCGTGAAACCCGCCGGTTCCCGGAGATTCCCGCTGCCATCCTGCTGCCGGTGCTGCAGCAGTACGAGCCGACCTTCAAGCCGAACGGCTTCATGGAAAAACTCCCGGAAACCTACCGCGAGGCCGCCGAGTTCGTGCGCGAGCGCATGCGCGAGGGCTGAACACGCGACGCCGGTGGGTGCCGGGGTGCGGGCCTCGGCACCCACCGGTGATGGTGTGATGGCCGTTGGTGCGATAAGTTTGCAGTCCACGGCGGGGAGGGTGTGCATGGGCGAGGCCTGGCCGGCACCGGGTTCCGAGGCAGAACGCGCGCGTTTCCTGGCGCTGCAGACGCGGCTCGAGCCGATGTTCCGCGACACCTACGCCAATCCGCTGGCCGAGCGTACGGTCGTGGTCGTGCCCGGGCTCAGCCTCGACCAGGAAACCCTTGGACACATCCCCGGCGCAGCCCACTACGAGGAACGCCAGCTCAGCATGCTGATGCTGCTGCGCCTTCCGCATACCCGCCTGGTGTTCGTCACCAGCACACCGATCGATCCGGCCATCATCGACTACTACCTGAGCCTGCTCTCGGGCGTCCCGAGCAGCCATGCGCGTCGTCGTCTCGTGCTGCTGTCCGCCTATGACGCCGCGCCGCGCCCGCTGAGCTCAAAAATCCTCGCGCGTCCGCGCCTGGTGCAGCGTATCCGCGAGGCCATCCCCCATCGAGAGAGCGCGCATCTGAGCTGCTTCAACGCCACCGCCGAGGAAGTCACTCTCGCGGTCAGGCTCGGAATTCCCCTGTACGCCTGTGATCCGGCTTTGGCGTGGCTGGGCACCAAGAGTGGCAGCCGCCAGGCTTTCCGCGAGGCCGGAGTGGATCTGCCGGATGGCGCGGAATCGCTGCGCGGCGCCGACGAGCTGGCCGAGGCCCTGGCCGCCCTGAAAGCCCGGCGCCCCGGGCTGGCCCGAGCCGTGGTCAAGCTCGAGGAGGGCTTTTCCGGCGAGGGCAATGCGGTCTTCGATTACGGCGACCTCGAGGCCGGCGACGTCACGCCGGCACGGCTCATGGACGTCCTGCCAACGCGCCTGCGCCCGGAGGCAGACGGCATGTGTCCCGAGCGTTTCCTGGCGAAGTTCGGCGAGATGGGTGGCATTGTCGAGGTCTGGCTGGAGGGCCGCGAGAAGCGCTCGCCTTCGGTACAGATGCGCATTACGCCGACCGGTGTGCTCGAGGTGATCTCCACCCACGATCAGCTGCTCGGTGGCAACAGCGGCCAGGTCTTCCTCGGCAGCACCTTCCCGGCAGACGAACGCTACCGCGGCTCGCTGCAGACCGCCGGCCAGCGGGTGGGCGAGGTGCTCGCCGATCACGGGGCGCTGGGCCGCTTCAGTGTCGATTTCGTCACCGTGCGTGAAACGGAAGGCTGGGCTCACTACGCCATCGAGGTGAACCTGCGCAAAGGCGGCACGACGCTGCCGTTCCAGATGCTGCAGTTTCTGACCGACGGCCGATACGACGCCGGCCGCGGGGAGTTTCACACGCCCACGGGCCAGCGCCGGGTCTACTTCGCCACCGACAACCTGCAACGTGAGGCTTACCGGCAGCTCACCCCCGAAGATCTCGTCGACCTGATCGTCGAGCATCGGCTGCACTTCGACCCGACCCGCCAGCAGGGCGTGGTGTTCAACCTCATCGGCGCGCTCAGCGAGATCGGGAAGCTCGGGCTTGTGAGCATCAGCGACACACCCGCTCACGCCGAGACGCTGTATCGGCGCACGGTAGCGGTGCTGGACCGCGAGGTCTCGTCCGAGGCGACGTCCATGCCGGAGTGAGAACACGTTCCGCGCCCGGCGAACACTTCGGAAACTACCTGTGCCGATAGGCATCTTCTGGGCCACTGCCGCGGCGGCGGCGCTGCTAGGCTTGCGCGCAAGATGACTCCGAGTTTTTCCCTCGCCCTGACCGGCAGCGGCGGCGCCGGCGTGATGACTGCCGGCCAGCTGCTGCTCGATGCGGCCGCACTGGCGGGGCGGTATGGCCTGATGGCGCGCAGCTTCGGTCCCCAGATCCGTGGCGGGGAAGCGGCCGCCCTCCTACGGCTGGCCCGCCGTCCCGTCGAGTGCCCCGACGACGACTACGACCTGCTGGTTGCCCTGGACTGGGGCAACATCGAACGCTTCGCCGACGAGCTGCCACTGGCCGCCGGGGCCGTGATCATCGCAGATCCGGGGCAGGGCGGGGTGCCGGAGGTGATCGCCACACAGGCCGGGCGCATCCACGAGATCGCGATCAGCCAGCTGGCCCGTGACATCCCCGGCGGGCGGCCCAATATGGTGGCACTGGGCATCGCGGCGGCCCTGGCAGACGTGCCCGGCGGGGCCGTCGAGACCCGGGTCCGGCAGGCTCTGGCCCGCCATGGTGACGAGAGCGTGGCTGCGGCGATCGCCTGCCTGGCCGCGGGCCGCGCTGCCGCCCTGGAGGTGACCGGCCACGGGGATCCCCCCAGTGCGGCGCCATCAGAGGATACGGTCGATGCCGGCGCACCGGGACCCCACCTCGACCGCTGGGTGCTCAACGGCAACGAGGCCACCGGCTTCGGCGCACTGGCCGCGGGCGTGCGTTTCTGCGCGGCCTACCCCATCACGCCCGCCACGGAAATCCTCGAGTGGCTGGCCGGTCGCCTGCCACGGGTCGGGGGCCGGCTGGTGCAGGCGGAAGACGAACTGGCGTCGATCAACATGTGCATCGGAGCATCCTTCGGCGGTGTGCCGGCGCTGACCGCCACCGCCGGCCCGGGCCTGTCGTTGATGATCGAGAGCCTGGGGCTTGCCGTGGCCGCGGAGGTGCCCCTGGTGGTGGCGAACGTCATGCGGGGTGGCCCCTCCACGGGCATTCCGACCAAGTCCGAACAGACCGACCTCAATATCGCCGTCTACGGCCTGCACGGCGAGGCCCCTCATGTGGTGGTGGCGCCGACCGGTGTGGGCGACTGTGCCCCCACCGCCGCCTGGGCGGTGTCGCTGGCGGAAACCCTGCAGACCCCGGTCATCCTGCTGTCCGACCAGGCACTGGGACAGACCCGCACCATTGTCGACCCGCCGGGCGGCGAGCTCGCCAGGGCCGGGCGCCGGCGCTACGTGGCGCGGCATGACGACAGCACCGAGACCTATCGACGCTATGCCATGACCGCGGATGGCATTTCGCCAATGAGCTGCCCGGGCCTGCCCGGTGGCCAGTACACCGCCGATGGCCTGACGCATACGGAACACGGGATCCCCTCGACCCGTGCCGAAGACCACGTCGGCCAGCTCGACAAACGCAGGCGCAAGCTCGAGGAGTACGACTACGGTCCACTCTGGGGCGACCTGCATGGCGCCGGCGACATCGCAGTCATCACCTGGGGGTCGGCGACCCAACCGGTCCGCGAAGCCTGCCAACGCGCCGAAGCCTGCGGCCTGGCGGTGCGTCTCGTCGCCCTGAGGCTGCTCTCGCCAGTGCCGGCCAGCGAACTGGAGGCCGCGCTGGGCGGCGTCCGGGCCTGCCTGGTGGTGGAACACAACCACAGCGGGCAGCTCTACCGGCACCTGCGCGCCTGGACCGAGCTGCCGCATCCGACGCTGGCCTGGCACCGGCCCGGCCCGCTGCCCCTGCGACCCGGCGAGATTCTCGGGGCCCTGCAGGGCCTGCATGCGCAGCTGGAGGCCGCAGCGTGAGCGCGGCGGCGGTCCTCAAGCCGAAAGACTACAAATCCGCAACGCGGCCGGTATGGTGCCCGGGCTGCGGCGATTTCGGTGTCCTCAACGCGCTGACCAAGGCGCTTGCGGGGCTGGGGCTGGCGCCCGAACAGGTCGCGGTGATCTCCGGTATCGGCTGCTCGTCGCGGCTCCCGGCCTACACCAGCGTGTACGGGTTCCACGGCGTACACGGCCGCGCACTGCCGGTGGCCACCGGCCTGGCGGTGGCCCGCCCCGAGCTGACGGTCATCGCTACCGGCGGCGACGGCGACGGCTTCTCGATCGGTGGGAATCACTTCCTGCATGCCTGCCGGCGAAACGCCAACCTGACCTATCTAATCATGGACAACGCGGTCTACGGTATGACCAAGGGACAGGCTTCGCCCACCAGCGCCCCTGACTGGGCCGGCAGCAAGCTGACGCCGAATGGGCCTGGCATCGCAGCGTTCCGGCCTCTGGAGATCGCGCTGTCGGCCGGTGCGGGCTTCATCGCCCGCGGTTTCTCCGGAGATCCCAACGGGCTGGCGAGACAGCTCGCCGAGGCCATCAGCTATCCGGGCTTCGCGTTTCTGCAGGTGCTCAGCCCCTGCATCACCTATCGTCCGGAACAGATGGAATACAAGGCGCTGGTCTCGGCAGGGTTCGAACCACTGGCTGACCGCAACGAGGCATTCCGGCGCCTGCTCACCGATGATGGCTTCACCACGGGCGTGCTTTTCCGGGCGCCGGTCGCCGCGCCTGCGCCGGCAGACGCGCGCCAGGCAGCGGGCGACGAGGCGGCCGCCCTGGACGCGCTGGCCCGTGAGTTCACAGCCGCGCGGCTGCGCGGAGACGGCGGATATGAGCCCTGAGGTACACGCCGGCGCCTCGGTCGCCCTGTTTCTCGCCCATGCGATCACGCTCGAGGACGAGGCTGCCGAGCGCTATGACGAACTCGCCGACGTCATGGCAGTGCACCACAACGAGGTCGAGGCTCTGTTCCGGCGCATGGCCGGCTACTCACGCCTGCACCGGGACGAGGCCCAGGCCCGTGCGGCGGCCGAGGCGCTGGCGCTGCCGCCACTGCGGCCCTGGGAGTTTGCCTGGCCTGCACCCGAGAGTCCCGAGTCGGCCGCACTGGAACACACGCACTACCTGATGGATGCTCACCAGGCCCTGTCGCTCGCGCTGGCCGCCGAGCGCCAGGCCCAGGCCTTCTACCGCCAGGTGGCAGAGACCACCGCGGACTCCGGGGTCCGTGCGCTGGCCACCGAATTCGCAGAAGAAGAAGCGGAGCATGCGCGCCTGCTGGAAGCGTGGCTGGCGCAGCATCCGCCCTCGTCCGCATCCCCGGGCGACGATCTCGATCCGCCAGTCGCCATCGACTGACCCGCCCGTTGCTCCGCGGCCGGCGCCTTGATTAGGCTTGGCGCGCCCGCCGCCATGTGCGGCCCTGTTCCGCAGCGAGGAATCTCACCATGTCCGACCCCCGGGGCCTGCGCCAGCGCGCCGACGAGTGGATCGAATCGTCGTCGATACAACGCGCGATCATCGTCCTGATCATCCTCAATGGCGTGATCCTCGGCCTCGAGACGTCCCAGGCCGCGATGGCGGTGGCGGGCGAATGGCTGGTGGGCGCGGACCGCATCATCCTCGGCGTATTCGTCGTGGAGATCCTGGTCAAGCTGTTTGCCAGGCGGCTCGACTTCTTCCGCAACCCATGGAATGTATTCGACTTCCTGGTCGTCGGCATCGCGCTGATTCCGACCACCGGGCCGCTTGCCGTACTGCGGGTGCTGCGGCTGCTGCGCCTGGTCTCAATGGTGCCGAAGCTTCGCTTCATCGCCGAGGCGCTGCTGAAGGCTGTCCCGGGTATCGCATCCATCTTCGGCCTGCTGCTGCTGATGTTCTATGTCTGCGCCGTCATCGCCACCGGTCTGTTTGCGGAGGATTTTCCGGACTGGTTCGGCACGCTGGGCGCCTCGATGTACACCCTGTTCCAGGTGATGACGCTGGAAAGCTGGTCCATGGGAATCGCCAGACCGGTGATGGAGCTGCACCCTTACGCCTGGGTGTTCTTCATACCGTTCATCCTGCTGGCGACCTTCACGGTCCTCAACCTGTTCATCGCCGTCATCGTCAACACGATGCAGACACTGCACGAGGCCCAGCACCAGGACGAGGTCTCCCAGATCGAAGGGATCGTGCACGAGGAGGGGGCGGCGCTGCACCAGGACCTCGTCCGCGTGCGCGACGAGAACCGGCAGCTGCATGAGGATCTCCTCGCGCTGCGCCAGGAGATCCGCGCACTGAGGGAAAAACTGGACTAGGCGCCACCCGATGGCGCCGACGCCCCGGCCACCTCGCCTGGCCCGTCACCAGGCAACTCGCCGAGCCGCGCGGCCAGTTCGGTGCACGCCTCCTCGCGGCCCGGGGCAGGCACCCGCCAGGCGTCGCTGCCGCCCGCGAGGTTGAGCGCCGACCACTCCGGGCGCGCGCGGGCGCGCAGCAGCGTCCGCGGCAGGCTGGCGCTGCGCCAGCGCTCATCACCGTTACCGGACGCATCCAGAGGGGTGACTGCACCGTGGCCACGGCGCTCGAGCGCGCGCAGCAGACGGCGCTGGCGCAAGGCCAGCAGGCGCAGCGTGGCATCGTCCACCCGCAGCTCGCGATAGCCGCGCAAGCGATTGAACCACCGCCGCCCGAGGCCATGGCGGTCGCCGAACAGTGCGCCCAGCATGGCCCCCGTCAGGGTGCCGACCCCCAGGGTCAGGCCGGCACTGAGGGCATCGACGGCCAACCCGGCTGCGGCCCCGACGCCGGCACCGCGGCCCGCCTTCAGCCCATACTCGCCGAGCGCCTCGGGCGTGAACAGGTCCGTGTGCCAGCGTCCGTCCTCCAGCGGCAACGCCTCGACCGCGTATTCCACCCCGCCGAATGCGAACAGCTCGATCAGCTGCTCGTTGCAGCGTTGCTCGCGCGCCCGAACGGCCTCACGCAGGACACCCTCGTCTCGCCGGCGGGCGGCGTCGTCATCGGCGTCCACCAGCACGACGGCAGCGGCCACATCGAGCAGCAGGTCAGCCACCAGCCGGGTCGCCGCCTCGCGCCGCCACTGCGCGTCGCGCTCGCGCACCGCGAGCAGCCGCGCCAGCGGCACACGCCAGGCGTCCAGCACGCTGCTGAGTTTTTCGAACAGACGCCGCTCTCCGGCCGCATCGAACACCACCGAGTCGAAATCGATCACTGCGTGAAGCCCGAGTTCCGCCAGCGCCGCGCGCCAGTCGTCGACCCGTGCGCCTGGGCTGGCGGTGAAGTTGAGCACAGGCAGCAGGGGCCGGGCACACAGGGCGAGCACGGTCAGCTCGTCACGGTATTTCGGCAGGACCGGCTCCCGGGCGTCGATGACATACAGCCCGACGTCGCTGGCCTGCAGCTGGCGCAGCACCTTGGCTTCCTGGTCGAAGCGACCGGTCGCCTCGGGTGTGTCCAGAAACCGGTGCAAGGCGCGGGCGCCCTCATGACGCTCGCCGGGGTGGGCCTCCAGCCAGTCCAGAATCCCCGGCGCATCTTCGAGTCCTGGCGTGTCGTACAGCGCCAGCAGGGGCTGGCCGTCCACCAGCAACTGGGCCCCCTCCACGTGCCGGGTGGTGGCGGGTGCGTCGCGTACTTCGCCAAAACGCGTGTCGCGCAGCAGCGTCCGCAACAGCGAAGTCTTGCCGGTATTGGTATGCCCCACCACGGCCACCCGCAGGATCTCACCGGCCATGGCCAGCCTCCTCGGCGAGCCGGGCGAACAGCCCCTCCAGCCGCGCCCGGGCAGAGGCATCGGCCGTCTCGACCACTGCCTCGTCGATACCAGCCTGGCGGGCCATGGCCTGCCAGGCCAGGGCCCGGGCAGAGGCATCGATCCCGAGCGCCCCCGCCCGCTCGGCACCCGTCAGTGACAGCCAGACCGGAGCCAGCGTGGCCGCTCGGACCTGGGACAGCAGCGCGACGGCATGCCGGTCAGGCGTGCGCAGCAGGGACGACACCACCACCACCAACGCGGGCGGCGGAGACCGCCCCGGAAGTTCCGCAAGCAGCCGGGCGAGGGCGCGGCGATCGTCGACACGACCCCACACCTCCACCCGCGCGTCCGCAAGCCGCGCCAGGCGCTCGGCGCACCCTTCCTCCAGTTCGAGCCAGACCAGCACCACGGGCCCATCACCCTCGACGCGCCGTCCACCACCCGCCGCGCCCGGCCCCGCCCCCGGGGGCGCGGGGTCGACCACGCCCAGCGCGGCACTGGCCGGCATCAGGCGGGGCGCCAACCGCTGGTAACCTGGCGCCTGCAGATCCAGCCCGGTGGCGCGCAGTCGACGGCCCAGCCGCCACCGACACCAGGCAGCCAGCAGCAGCCGCGGCAGCACGCCGTAGGCGAGCAAGGACACCAGCAGCAGCGTCGACCAGGCACGGCGCCCTTCCGGCATGCTTTCGATACCGATACGACTGGCCGTCACCAGCGAGGCGTCGGGAACCTCGAGCCCCAGGGCCGCCGGCAGCGCGGCCAGGCCACCCACCAGCGTGACGAAGCTCGCCTCGCCAAGCAGCGTCGTGCCCCAGACGAAATCGTATTGCCGGAAGGTCAGGGCCAGCATGCTCATCAGCAGGGCACCCAATCCGAACGCCGCCCAGAGCAGGTGCGTGAACATGCCAGCGGCCCAGCGGGCGCTGCCGGTGCGCCCAAGCCAGCCAAGCAGCGCCACCACACCGAGTGCATGCACGCCGTCGCGGTTTGCCCGTTGCGCGAGCGAGGCGGTCACGCTGATCAAGGCCTGACCGAGCACGCCACCCCGCGCCCGCGGGAGCACCATGAACACGAACCAGGCAAGCAACAGCAGGGTCTGAAGGCCCAGCAGACTGCTCAGCACCCAGAAGATATTGAGCTGGCCCGCCGGACCGGTGGCCGCCGCGCCGAACACCACACCCGCCGCCGCCATGCCGGACACGGCGGCCAGTGCCGCAGCGACCAGGGTCGCACCGCCCGCGACCCCCCGCAACCGCTCAACCGACCCGGCGACCTGCTGCCCCAGCCGGGTCGCGATGGCCCTCGCCAGGATCCGGGCTTCCAGCGGGCCGTCGGTGTCCCGGCCCTGCCGCCAGGCGTGCGCCTCGTCGATGGGCGCACCGGCCCGCTCCTCATGCAACCGGACGGCCTCGGCCACGATACGGCCGGTCGCATCGCCCACCTGGACCGTCATCGCGCGCGCTTCCATGCACCGGCCAGGAGGCCGCGGAGACAACGCGTCGGTCTGGGCGACGGTGATAGCATGACACCTCGCGAGGGTGGCGGCGCCGGCCGGCAGCACCGGCCGGCCCGGGGCCGGAACGCCGATTCTATCGGGTCGGACCGCCACCGACACCCACGCAGCACAGACATCTTTCGGTCGATCACATCAGCAAACGGGGAAGATCATGGGCAGACTGCAGGACCGCGTCGCGGTCATTCTGGGCGCCGCAGGCAAGGACAACATGGCTCAGATCATGGCCAGGCGCTTCGCCGCCGAGGGGGCGAAGGTGCTGGTCGCCGGACGACACGAGGGCCCGCTGAAGGCGCTGGCGGAAGACATCGGCGGGCATTGGTCCGTGTGCGACATCACGCGCAAGGACCAGGTCGAGGCCATGGCCCAGGCGGCCCTCGATCGCTGGGGCCAGGTGGACGTGGCGGTGAACTGCACCGGCTGGGGCCTGATGGAAAAGCTGGTCGACACCACCGAGGAGCAGATCGATCGCCTGATGGACCTGCAGTTCAAGGGAACCTATTTCTTCCTGCAGGTCTTCTGTCCGCTGATGGGGAAACACGGCGGTGGCTCGGTGATCATCACGACATCCGCTTCGGTGGAGTGCCTGCTGTTCAACCACGCCGCCTACATCGGCACCAAGGCCGGCGGGGATGCATTGATGCGCTGCTTCGCCAACGAGTTCGGGGCACAGGGCGTCAAGGTCAATTCCCTCGCCCCCGGCCTGACCGCCACGCCGATGACCGAGCAGGCCATCAGCCTCCCCGGGCTGGAAGACGCCTTCCTCCCTGAATACCCCCTGGGACGCATCGGCACCTCGGAAGACATCTCCAACGCGGCGTTGTGGCTCGCGACCGACGAGAGCTTCGTCACCGGCCAGGTGCTGCAGATCAATGGCGGGCTGACCCTGCGGCGCAACCCGTTTCCCTGGGAAATCAACCGGAGCATTGCCGCGGCCGCTGGCAAGACCGAGCGCTGAGCGATACGCGTGAACATCGAGCTTGACGCCATCGAAGCCCGCGTACTCGGCTGCCTGCTTGAAAAGGCGCGGCTGACCCCCGACCAGTACCCACTCACGCTCAACGCACTGGTCGCCGCCTGCAACCAGAAAACCAGCCGGGACCCCGTCCTCTCTCTCAGCCCCGCGCAGATCCAGCGCGCAGCCCGGCAGCTCGCCGATCGCCACCTCGTCACCCGCCACGAGAACTTCCGCAGCGGCGTCGAGAAGTTCGAGCAGGCCTTCTGCAACACCACCTTCGGTCGCCTGCAGTTCTCGCCGGCGGAGTACGCCATCGTATGCCTGTTGCTGTTGCGCGGCGCGCAGACGCCCGGCGAGCTTCGCTCGCGCAGCGGCCGGCTGCACGGCTTCGCCGACAACGAGGCCGTCCGGGCTGTCCTGCAGGGGCTGGCCGAGCGGGAAGACGGACCCTTCGTCGTTCGACTCGCCCGCGCACCAGGGCGGCAGGACTCGAGCTGGATGCACCTGTTCTGTGGCGAAGTGGCCGGGGCGCAGGACAGCGGGGCCACCAGCAGCATCGCCGTCGAGACCCCAATCCAGGGGCCAACCCAGGCGCCCGCCAGGACCGCGCCCGCCGCCGCCGAGGCGCGTGACGACCGGATCGACGAGCTGGAAATGCGCGTCGCCGAACTGGAGCAGGCCGTGGCCGCGCTCAGTGAGCGCCTGGCCAGGCACGGCTGATCCGAGCGGCGCGGATGCTGCAAGACCCTACCGTGGAGACAACCGCATGATTGAAAGCCGGAGTGCCCGTCTGCTGATGGCTGCTGTCCTGGGCCTGTTCTGCCTGGAGGTGCTGGCCGACACCAGGTTGCTGCGTTTTCCCGACCTGCATGACGATCGCGTCGTCTTCAGTTATGGCGGCGATCTGTGGATGGCCAACGACAGTGGCGGCACGGCGTGGCGCCTGACCAGTCACCCAGGCAAGGAGCTGTTTCCGAAATTCTCCCCGGACGGGCAGTCGATCGCCTTTACCGCGCAGTACGGCGGCGATGAACAGGTGTTCGTGATTCCGGCAGACGGCGGCGCGCCCGTGCAGCTGACCTGGTACCCGGCCACAGGGCCTCTACCCGCGCGCTGGGGATACGACAACCAGGTCATGGGCTGGTCGCCGGATGGCGAGCAGGTGCTGTTCCGCTCGCGCCGCGAGGCCTGGAGCTCGAGCACGGCGACGCTGTTTACCGTACCGCGCCATGGTGGTCTTCCGACGCGCATGCCCATGCCCGTCTCGGGGGCGGGCACGTTCACGGAGGACGGTCGGCAGGTCTTCTACTCGCCGCTTTTTCGCGACTTCCGGACCTGGAAGCGCTACCAGGGCGGCTGGGCCCAGAGCCTGTGGCTGTTTGACCTCGACGCGGGCGATGCCCGCCAGATCACCGACCACCCACGCACCGATCGCGATCCCATGTGGATCGGTGGCATGGGCTATTTCGTCTCGGACCGCGACGGTACGCTCAACCTGTACCGGGTCGACCCGGAAACCCTGGACGTCGAACAGCTGACGTTCCATGACACGTGGGACGTTCGCTGGGCCAGCGCGGGCAACGACGGGCGCATCGTCTACGAACACAACGGTGCGCTGCGGATCTTCGATACGCGTGACAACAGCGATCGGGGCCTCTCGATCCGCGTACCTGATGACGGCGTCAACCGCCGGGCCCGCACCGTCAACGTCGCCGACCAGGTGAACCGGGCCCGCCTCAGCCCGACCGGCCAACGGGTGCTGTTCGAGGCGCGTGGCAACCTGTTCAACGCGCCGGTCGGTGACGGCATCGTCCGTGACCTGACGCACCGATCGAGCGCGCATGACCGCGAGGCCGCCTGGTCGCCCGATGGTACACACATGGCCTTTGTTTCCGACCTCTCCGGCGAGGAGCAGCTCTACGTCATGCCGGTCGATGGCAGCGCCATGGCGCGTCCATTGACTTCTGGCGGGACCACACGGTTCTACCGGCCGGTGTTCTCGCCGGACGGGCAGCACATCGCCTTCTCGGACAAGGACGGACGCATTCTGGTCATCCGCAGCGATGGACAGGGCGGGCTGCGGGAGGTCGGCCGCGACCCGGGCTGGCGCTCTAGGGACTATGCCTGGTCGCCGGACGGCCAGTACCTCGCCTTCAGCCAGGTGCAGGAAAACGGGCTGCGGGCACTGTATATCCACAGCATCGGCGAGGCGGGGACCCGCCAGATCAGCGAGGGTCTGTTCTCCGAATACCAGCCGAGGTTTTCCGCGGACGGTCAACACCTGTTCTTTCTTGGAGATCGCGAGTTCGCACCGCAGATTTCACAGCGTGAATGGAATTTCGCCGCCCACCGCATGACAGGCATTTTTGCGCTGGCCCTGACGCCCGAGGCGCCCAACCCCTTTGCGCCGAAAGACACCGCCGAGCCGGGACTCCAGGCCGGCAACGACAGCGAAGACACCACCGAGACGGCCCCTGGCGGCACCACGATCGTCTTCGACGGGCTCATGCAGCGCGTGATCCGAATCCCCGTCGACAATGCCAACATCGGCAGTCTGGCGGTGGTCGACGGCGGAGTCCTGTTCGTCGAGTCGGACGCCTTTTTCTACGGACGCGGCCCGGAGCGCCCCCCGCGCCTCAGGCTGTTCAAGTTCGAAGACCGCGAAGTGGTGGACTTCCCGTCGGGCGTGCAGCTCGTGGATGTCAGCGCCGACGGCAAGCGCCTGCTGGCGCGCCAGAACGGACAATGGCAGGTCTTCGACGTGGCCCGCGAGGGTGGTGACCCGACCGCGGTCGCCACCACCGGCCTCCAGACCACTATCGACCCGGTGGCGGAATGGGCCACTGCCTTCGATGAGGTCTGGCGCCGTTTTCGCGATCATTTCTACGTCGAGAACATGCACGGTTACGACTGGGAGGCGCTGCGGGAAGCCTACCGTCCCTGGCTCGAACACGTGGCGCACCGATCCGACCTCAACTACCTGATGGGGGAAATGATCGCGGAGCTGAACGTCTCCCACGCCTACGTCAGCGGCGGTGATGAAGGCCTGCCCTCTCGGCCATCAGTCTCGCTGCTGGGCGCGCGCTTCGAAATCGCCAACGGGCGCTACCGGATCAGCGAGATCTTCGAGGGCCAGAACGACGAGTCGCGATACCGCTCACCACTCACTGAAGTGGGCGTGGATGTCAACGTGGGAGACTACGTGCTGGCCATCAACGGGCGCACCCTGGCCGCGGACGAGAACATCTTCCGGCGGCTGCACCTGCCATCCGGGCAGGCCGTCGAGCTGACTGTCAGCTCCCATGCCGATGGCCGGGAGGCTCGAAGTGTGCGGGTCGACCCGATCAGCGACGAATCGTCGCTGCGCTACCTGGCCTGGGTACAGGACAACCGTCGGCGCGTGCTCGAGGCCAGCGACGGCCGAGTGGGCTATCTCCACATCCCGGACATGGCCGCAAACGGCATCCGGGAATTCATCAAGTGGTTCTACGGCCAGCTGCGCAAGGACGCCCTGGTGATCGACGTCAGGTCGAACGGCGGCGGTAATGTCTCCCAGATGCTGATCGAACGTCTCGCACGCAGACCGCTCGCACTGGGTTTTTCGCGCACCATGCCGTACACGTCCACCTATCCCAACCAGGCGTTCAACGGTCACCTGGTCGCGCTGCTGGATGAGAACTCCGCCTCGGATGGCGACATCTTCCCCTGGCAGTTCCGCAACGCCGGTCTCGGCCCCTTGATCGGGCAGCGCTCCTGGGGCGGCGTGGTCGGCATCACCGACCATGGACCGCTGATCGACGGCGGCACTGTCAACGTCCCCGAGTTCGGCTTTGCGGACGTGCAGGGAAACTTCGTCATCGAGGGTGTGGGCGTCCAGCCGGATATCGCTGTCGAAAACGACCCGGCCAGTGTCCTCGCCGGGCGCGACCCCCAGCTGGAGCGGGCGATCGAGGAAGCCATCGCCCGGATCGAAGCCGAGCCACCCGGATTCCCGTCAAGGCCGCCGGACCCTGTGAAACTGGACTGATGAACCCATACTTCCTGCTCGGCGACGATTTCGACGTGCTGGCCATCGGGTTCAGCATGAGATTAAGCTCGCGTAATGACCAGCACCGTCTGTGAACTGAAAGACCGCCAGCAATTCAGCGACATCATCCCCTGCCCGGACTCACTCGCCGACCTCGCGGCTCGAGAGCCGGCAAACGGTGTCTACCTCGTCGCCCGCAGCTGGCAGGGCGGCCGGGTACTGGAACTCGACGCCCACTTCGACCGCCTGGAACGCTCTGCCCGGGCACTCGGCCACGCGCTCGAGGTGCCACGCGGGCGTTTGCGTCGACAGCTGGAACGCCAGCGACAGGCTTCCGGCTGGCAGGACGTCCGCTTCCGTGTGACCGCCGTGCTCGACACCCCGGCCTGGTGGCGGATCTCGATGGAGGAAGCCCGCGCCGTGTCCGATGCGCTGTTGCGAGACGGTGTTCGCTGTCGCACGCTCGTCCATGGTGGACGCCGGCAACCGGAAGTGAAGTCAACGGCCTGGCTTCGCGATCGCGCGCGCCTGGATGGGCCGGGCAGCGGTGACAGCCCAGTGTACGAAACCCTGCTCCTGGACCAGGCCGGCGGCGTCCTTGAGGGCAGCTCGTCGAATTTCTATGCCGTGATCGACGGCACTCTGGTGACTGCGGGCGAGGGTGTTCTGCAGGGCATCGCCCGGCGCATCGTGCTCACTGTCGCCCGCCCCCTGGCACCCGTGCGGCTGGCCCCGCCCAGGCTGGCGGAACTCGGTCATGGCAGCGAGGCGTTCATCAGTTCCGCTACGCGAGGCGTCGTGCCTGTGCGGCAGATCGACGACCTCGCGCTTGGCCCCCCAGGCCCGATCACCCGCCAGATCCTGAGCGCATACGACGAGTGGCTCACCGCGCACCTCGAGCCGCTGCTGCCCGTCAGCGACTGCACCCGGTCAGGGTGAGGCGCTGGCCAGGCCGGATCATGTATCGCGGACCGCGGATATCGTTGTCACGCGCGATGGCCATCATGCTCGGACAGCCGTTTCGCCGCGCGATGGTGGAAAGGGTGTCGCCCCGCTGTACCGTGTAGATCCGGGTCGGGGGGCGCCGGTGGTCACGTGACTCGTGCAGCTGTGCGGCCAGCAGGGCCATCTCGCCATCGATGCAGTCGGCACGGTAACGCTCGACCAGCTGCGCGGGGAGTGCGATTTCCGTGCCCTCGGGCAGGCGTTCGAAAGGCTCCAGGCTGGCATTGAGGTTGCGCAGCGTCCGGAACCAGCCTGAGCGGGTCCCCGCCTGGCCCAGGCAGACCGACAGTTCGCCCAGGGTCATCGGCGCGGCCAGCGCCACGGTCGCGGGCAGCGTATCGAGTGTCGGGAACTCGACTCCATAGCGCTCCGGGTGCAGGAACAGCCACGCGGCGGCGAGCACATAGGGGACATAGTCCTGTGTCTCGCGCGGCAACTGGGCGCGAATTTCCGGATTCCAGAAACTCGGCGAGGGCGACTGCCGGCTCAGGCGCAGCACCCTGCCCTCACCCCCGTTGTAGGCCGCCAGCGCCAGCTCCAGATCGTTGTTGAGTTCCGCGAAGCGCTCGTTGAGGTAGGCGACGTTGGCGCGGGTCGAGAGCTTGGGGTCGAAGCGCTGGTCGAAGCCATTGACCCGCGTCAGACCGAAGCGCTGACCGGTGTGCGGCATGAACTGCAGCGGTCCGGCCGCGCCTGCACGGGACACGGCGTGGACCCGTCCGCCGGACTCCTTGGCCATGATGCCGAACAACAGGGCCTCGGGCAGGCCGGCTTCCTCGTAAACCGGCCACATGAGGTGGCGCATGTGCTGGTAGTTCTCCCAGGCGTCCATCAACAGCGGCCGCATCCAGGTCAGCCAGTCGTGGAGTGCGGCCTTGACCGGCCCGTTCAGCTCGATCATCTCGCCGAGTTCGCGGCCGTTCAGCAGATTCACCGAGCGGGCTGCGGCGGGCAGGTCGGCCAGGATCGCCGAACTCTCTTCCGGCGCCACTTCGATCTCCACGAAGGCCTCGGCATCGCCGGTCAGCACGTCGCTGCGCAGTGTCAGCAGGTTGCCGTAGGCGGCCATGAAGCGCTGCGGCTCGCAACCCGGCTGCTGGGTGCAGGCGTTGCCAGCCGCGGCCAGGGTCGCGACCGCGCGGTCGATGTCCGCCCGCCCGAGCGCATCCTCCCCCGCACGCAGTGCCGCCAGGCCGTCCTCGTAGGCCTCGACACTCAGGCCGATCAGCTCATAGAGCGCGTTGATGGCGGACTCGTCGGCCTGCACGGCGGGCGGCGGCGACTGCTCGAGGGTGGCGCAGGCCGACAGCAGGACGCTGAGCAGCAGCAGGCAGATCAGTCTCGACATGGCGGCTCCGGGCGGCGTGAAACGGGGCACCGAGCCTACCCGAGGGGCTTGCAGGCGACAATGGGCGCCTGCTGCGCCATCCCCCCTTCGAGGGACGGCCGTGCAAGACTAGGGCAGGCCGAGCCCGACCAGTTCGCCACCCACCCGTGTCGCGTCACCGAGCGTCGCTGCGTACCCGTCAGCGCCGAGACGTCGCCACAGCCCGGGCACCTCGTCGAACGCCCCGCCCCCGACAAGAATGCGTACTTCAGGGCCGCATTGGCGACGCACCGCCGCAATGCTGTCTTCCACCTGGCGCAGCTGGGTCGACAACACAGCGCTCAACACCAGCAGGTCGGCCCCGAAAAAGGCGATTGCCGCCGGCAACTCCTCGGCCGGCACGTCCGTGCCCAGCAGCAGGGCCCGCCAGCCCGCGAGTTCGAAGAGATCCGCCGCGGCCCGCAGGGCCAGCGCATGCGCGTTGCCCGCCACTCCGGCGATCAGCACCGTGCGCCCATTGGCCGGCGCGCGCGGCGCCCGGTGGGCCAGGATGGCCATCGCCCGTTCGGTCGTGGTGGTGACCAGGTGCTCTTCAGGAATGCTGAGATCGCCCAGTTGCCACAACGAACCGATCTCACGCTGGGCGGGTATCAGAACCTCCAGGTAGAGCCTCTCGACCGGCAGGGTGGTGGCGGCCTGCGTGATGCGGCTGAGCGCCTCGGCGACATGCCCCTCCAGAACCAGGTTGAGGAACGTCAGGGCCAGGCGATCCTCTTCGCGCGCCGGGTCGAGGCCCGCGTCGGCCGGCCCCTCGTCCGGCGTCCGAAGCACCTCAAGCGCCGCCGCCACGGTGTCCTGCGGCATGTGGCCTGCCGCCGGTGGCAGCTGCCGGTCCAGCACTTCGCCTAGCGCCTCCAGACTCTGCACCAGCAGACCGGTATCCCGGCCACGGGCCTGGAAGGCCTTGCGGCTCCAGCGCACCCGCGCCACGAACAGCGCGGGCTCGGCGTGAGCCACCGCAGCGGCAAGCTCGAACACCCGCTGGGTGAGATGCTGCTGCCACGCCTGAAACGCTTCTCCTGAAGGCTCCGCCACGATGGCAGCCGCCTCGGCAGCGTAGGCCGACGCACTGTGCTCCAGCAACGTGGCGGCGAAAGGCGTGTCCGCGGTCATCGGGTTCTCCGGTACTCAGGCGGCGCGCTGTGACGTGAGCGTCGCAAAGTGCGCGCGAATGAGGGCTCGCTGGGCCGACGCCGATTCGGCCCGGTTGACCCGCGCGCGGAATTCCGCGGAGCCGGGATGGTCGGCGCAGTACCAGCCCAGGTGCTTGCGAGCGATACGTACGCCCTGCGCTTCGCCGTAAAACGCGTGCAGCGCCGCGAGGTGCTCCAGCAGGATTGCCTCGACCTCGGCCGGCGTCGGTGGCGACAGCCACCCGCCCGTCGCAAGGTGGTGCGCGATCTCGCGGAAAATCCAGGGCCGCCCCTGGGCCGCCCTGCCCACCATCACGGCATCGGCGCCCGTCTGCGCCAGGACCTCGGCCGCCTTCGCCGGGCAATCGATGTCGCCGTTGGCGATCACCGGAATCCTCACCGCGGACTTCACCTCGCGGATGGTCCGGTATTCCGCCGCCCCGCTGTAGCGCTGCTCACGCGTGCGGCCATGAACGGCAATCGCGGCGATCCCGGACGCCTCCGCCATCCGCGCCACCGCGACGGCGTTCCTCTCGGTCTCGCTCCAGCCGGTGCGGATCTTGAGTGTCACCGGCACGGGCACGGCGGCCACGACGCGATCGAGAATCCTGGCCACCAGCGGCTCATCGCGCAGCAGGGCCGAACCCGCCCAGGCCCGGCAGACCTTTTTCGCAGGACAACCCATGTTGATGTCGATGATCTGCGCGCCATGCGCCACCGCATGACGCGCGGCATCGGCCAGCAGCGTCGGATCGGCCCCCGCGATCTGGACCGCGATCGGCGAGGGCTCACCCTCGTGATCCAGGCGCAGCCGGGTCTTGCGGGTTGCGCGCAGGCGCGGATCGGCGGTGGTCATTTCCGATGCACACAGGCCCGCACCCAGGCGTTTGCACAACACCCGGAACGGCTTGTCGGTCACACCCGCCATGGGTGCGAGCAGCACCGGCGGGTCGATGGCATGTGGCCCGATGAACATCCCCACAGTATAGCGGCCCGAGGCGGGCCGGGCGGATGGCGTTCAGTCGCTCGCCGCGGCAGCGATGGCCTCCAGCAGAACCTCTCCGTAAGCCTCGATCTTGGCCGCGCCGATGCCCGGAACGGCCGCGAGAGCCTCCCGGCTGCGCGGGCGCTGCGCCACCATGGCCGCCAGGCTGGCATCGTGGAACACTACATATGGCGGCACCTTCTGCGCCCGCGCAAGCTCGAGACGCAGTGCCCGCAGCGCGTCCCAGAGCGCCCGGTCGGCGGGGCGATCGAAGGTCTCCACCGGGGTGCTAGAGCGACTGCGCCGGGCGCTGCGGGCCGGCGCCGGCCGTGCGCGCCTGAGCTCCAGGGTCCGCACGCCGCGCAGCACCGGCCGACAGGCCTCGGTCAGGTGCAGGCCACCGTGGCCATCGATATCCACGCCGATCAGGCCGGCCGCGATCAGCTGGCGGAACAGGGTTCGCCACTGCTCCGCCGAAAGCTCCCGGCCGATGCCGAAGGTGCTGATGCGGTCATGGCCGAACCCGCGGATACGCTCGTGATCGCGCCCGAGCAGCACATCGACCAGGTAATTCACGCCGAAGCGCTGACCGGTGCGGTGGACACAGGACAGCGCCTTCTGCGCCGCCTCCGTGGCATCCCAGGTCTCCGGGGGCCACAGGCAGGTGTCGCAGTTGCCACAGGGCACATCCAGCGATTCGTCGAAATACGCCAGCAGGGCCTGGCGGCGGCACCGGGTGGTCTCGCAGAGGCCGAGCATGGCCTCGAGGCGCACGCGTTCGGCGCGCTTGTGGATCTCGTCGGCCTCGGACGCGGCCATCATCTGACGCAGGGTGATGACGTCCTGAAGCCCGTAGGTCATCCAGGCATTGGCGGGCAGACCATCGCGGCCGGCCCGGCCGGTTTCCTGGTAATAAGCCTCGACGCTTTTCGGCAGGTTGAGGTGGGCCACGAACCGGACGTTCGGCTTGTCGATGCCCATGCCAAAGGCGATGGTGGCGACCACGATCAGTCCTTCCTCGTCGAGAAAACGTCGCTGATTGGCCTCGCGGGCCGCAGCCTCCATGCCGGCATGGTAGGGCAGCGCCTCGAGCCCCTGCGCGCAGAGCCAGGCAGCCGTCTCCTCCACCCGTCGGCGCGACATGCAGTACACGATCCCCGCGTCTCCCGTGTGGTGCTCCCGGATGAAGCGCAGCAGCGCGTCGCGGGGAGAGCCCGGCGCCTGCTGGATCAGATAGCGAATGTTCGGGCGGTCGAAACTGCTGACGAACACCCGTGCCTGCTCCAGCGCCAGGCGCTCGATGATCTCCCGCCGGGTACGCGCATCCGCGGTGGCCGTAAGCGCGATGCGCGGCACCTCGGGAAAGCGGTCCGCCAGCACCGACAGGCCGTGGTATTCGGGGCGGAAGTCATGCCCCCACTGGGACACGCAATGGGCCTCATCGATCGCGAACAGCGACAGCGGCACTTCGGCCAGACGGGCCAGGGTGCTGTCCTGCAACAGGCGTTCGGGCGCTAGATACAGCAGGTCGAGTTCACCGGCGTGCAGGCGGGCGAGCACGTCACGTGCCTGGGCGGCATCGAGCGTGGAGTTCAGGAAGGCGGCCCTGACCCCCGCCTGGCGCAGCGCAGCCACCTGGTCCTGCATCAGCGAAATCAGCGGCGAGACCACGACACCCATCCCCGGCCGCAGCAGCGCGGGCACCTGGTAGCACAGTGATTTGCCGCCCCCCGTGGGCATCAGCACCAGCGCGTCGCCGCCCGCGGCCAGGGTGTCGATGACCGCGTCCTGGGGCGGACGGAACTGCGTGTAGCCGAAGACCTCGCGCAGGATCTCCAGCGCGCGGCGGCGGTCGGGGGTCGCCGGCGTTGCGGCGTGGAGGGGGTCGGAGCGTCGGTTCATGACCGCGATTATGCGACAGCGCCGCCGCCGCACCGGAATCTCTCAATCCGGACAAGCCGCGGAGTAATTTTCCGGGGCCGGGCGCCATAGCCGGCCAGCCCCGGATTTTTCATAATAAATCAATGGATTGAAAATCCGTGACTCAGCCCACGGTGGGCGATGCTGCGCGCAGATAGCGTGATGCGGTACCGTCACCGACCCGGAGGTCCGCATGTCTCGTGCCACGCTGATGTCATTGCTCGCGCCGCTGGCCCTGGCAGGCTCGCTCACCCTCTGCAGCCTCCCGGCCAGCGCCGAGGATACGACTGCGCGGCTGGCCGCCGCGCAGCAGGTCATGTTCGAGGAGCGCGATGCGCTTTGCAGCGCGCTGGCCGCCGACTACGCCCGACACAACGGCGGGCGCAACGGGACGCGCGGCGAGGTGAACGGCGCGGCCGAGGCCAGCGACGCCTGGGCCGCCTGTCGCCGCCACTCTCCGTACGGAGCGATCCCCCGCTGGCGCCACGAGGATGAGCTGCTGTGGTGCCGGCAACGTCACGACGAGGTGGCCCCGATCCGCCAGCGACTGGAGCAGGAGCGCGCCTGGCTGACCCGCGAATACACCGCCATCACGCGTAACGGTGCCTCCGCCGAGCGGGTCGAGGCCTACAACGCACGCAGCCGCGATTACCAGGCGATGAGTGCACGCTACCTGCCGGAACTCACCCGGTTCACCGAACGCTGCACCGGCTACCGCACCTCGCCCAGAATCACGCTGTCGGTCTGCGGCGGGCGCGACGACGGATTCTGCCGGCACTGAACGGGGTGAAAGCCCCGGCAGGGGAAGGCCGGCAGATCATGCCGGCGCGTGGCGGGGGCGTCCGTCAGGCGCGATCCGTGCCACTGGCCGGCAGCGCGACCGGCTCGCCCAGGGTGACCCAACGGTTCCTCCCACCGCGCTTGGCCAGGTACATCGCCTGGTCGGCCCGGCGCAGCAGTGCGTCGGCCTCGACGGCATCAGCAGGGTAGAGGGCGATGCCTATGCTGACGCCGATCTGGCAGGCTTCGCCCTGCACCTCCAGCGGCTCGGCAAGGCATGCGATCAGCCGGGACGCCACCTGTTCCGGGGCCAGGGGTTCCGCGGACGGTCCAAGCAATACCGTAAACTCGTCACCCGCTACCCGGGCCAGACTGTCGCTTTCACGGACAACCTCGGAGAAGCGTGCGGCCACCGTCCGAAGCACCTCGTCGCCGACGGCGTGACCGTGCGAATCGTTGATGGTCTTGAAACCATCGAGGTCGAGAAACAGCAGCGCAAGCGGGCGTTCCTGGCGACGGGCCATGCGCAGGCGCTCTTCCAGGCGATCGAAAAACAGCCGCCGGTTGGGCAGCCCGGTGAGCGGATCGGTGTGCGCCAGCTCGGTGAGCCGGGCCTCCATGGCCTTGTGTTCGCTGATATCGCGGGTGATCCCGAGAATCTCGACCGGTGCGCCGTTCTCGGCGCGGAGCAGATCCACAGTCACCTGCACCCAGAGCCGTCGGCCGTCGCGCGTGGCCTGCTGGAACTGCCAGTGACGACGCGGCGGCGTGCCCTGGGTACGCAGGGCCTCGAGCGCGCTGAGCACGTCCCGGCCGACCTCCGGGGCCACGGCGTCCTGGATCCTGCGATCCAGCAATGCCTCCGGGGCGTAGCCGGTCAGCCGCTCCAGCGAGGGGCTGGCGTAGGTGATCCGGCCGTCGAGGGCCGCGGTCCAGATGCCGTCATAGGCACTCTCGGCGAAAGAGCGGAAACGCCGTTCACTTGCGCGAAGCCGTCGCTCGAACTCCCGGGCGGCGGTGACGTCGTTGGCCATCGAGACCACGGCGGCCACCTCGCCATGGGCATCCTTGATCACCGAATTGCTCCAGTCGCAGAGCAGCCGGGTGCCGTCAGCGCGCAGACTCCAGTTCATGGTGGTGCTGCGTACCGTCGTCCGCAGCGTCTCGTGCACCGCGTCGCGGAGTTCGGGCACGCTGCCGCCCGGGCCGACCAGGGCGAAGAAGTCCTTGCCGAGTGCCTGCTCACGAGACCAGCCGAACAGCCGCTCCGCCGCCCGGTTCCAGTCCACGATTCGATGACCGCGATCGTGCACCACGATGGCGACCGGGGCGAGTTCGTAGAACACCCGGTAACGGGCCTCGCTGTCGCGCGCCCGCCCGAGCCGTCGTTGCGCATGCCACGCCCAGGCCGCAGCCCCTGACGCGGCGGCGAGGCACAGCACGACGAACAGCCACATGACGTCTACCGGGTTTGACATATACTGAGTGTGGGCGCTGCCGGGAGCGCTGTCCGTGAGGCAGCTCACGGAAGCCGGCAGCGGCGCGCCGACCAGGCGACCCCGGTGGTACCCTAGTTCAGTGGACGAGCGCGACTCTCAATCCCTGTCGCTGCGCCAGCAGGTCGAGCAGCGCCTGCCGGGCTGGCGGAGCTGGTACCCGAGCATCTTCGCGGCGGCGGAGGACCTCGGGCTGATCCGCGCGCGCGTCTGTCCGCCGGGGCAGTTGATGCTCAGCGCCCGTCACGCCGGGGTGCGCCATGATGCCGAGCAGCATCATCGGGAGCGCTGGGGCGGGCTCGAGGAAGAGCTGCACACCGGCGAGGGGCCGCCACCCGCCGCCGCCCCGCGCCGACGGCGACGCAAGCGACGCTGATACCGGCGAGCGCGCGGCTGTGGCAGCATTCGCTGCTGTCCCTGGACTTTCCCTGACATCCTGTACCGATGGCCTGTCCATGATCGACGCGCTGCCCACACCGCTGCCCCATAATCCCCTGGAGACCCTCGCGAACTGGCTGGACGAGGCCACGCGGCGGGCAGTCCAGCCCAATCCGAATGCCATGAGCGTGGCGACCGTGGACGCCGACGGCACGCCCTCGATCCGCGTGGTGCTGTTGAAGGCTCTCGTCGCCGATCCCGGCTACGTGGTGTTCTACACGAACTACCGCTCCCGCAAGGGCCGGGCCATCGAGGCAAACCCCGAGGTCGCCTGCTGCCTGCACTGGGATGCACTCGGCCTGCAGGTCCGTCTGGAGGGGGTGGCGTTGCCGTCACCGGCCGAGGAGAGTGACGCCTATTTCGCCTCCCGGGACGCGGCCAGTCAGCTGGGCGCCTGGGGCAGTGACCAGAGCCAGCCGCTGGCCTCGCGCGAGGCGCTGATCGCGCAGACCCTGGCCCGGGGACGCGAGCTCGGACTGCCGGACACGACCACGCTCGCGGACGTCCAGCCGCCCGAAGGGGCTCTGCCGCGGCCACCCCACTGGGGCGGCTACCGGGTCTGGGCCCGTGCGGTTGAACTGTGGGTCGACGGTGCGGCGCGCATCCACGATCGCGCGCGCTGGGAGCGATCACTGGCCCGCGACACGCAGGGGCAGCCCCACCCGGGGGTCTGGCGGGCACAGCGCCTGCAGCCGTGAGGACGCTGTTTCGGGCAGGTCTCCTGCTCGGACTCTGGGCGGCCTGCGCCGGGGCCGCGACCCTGGTCGAGTTCAGTGAGGGCGGGGCGCTCTCGCTGGATGTCTCGCCCGACGGCACCACGCTCGCGATGGATCTGCAGGGCATCGTCTGGACCCTGCCGACCACCGGAGGTGCCGCCACGCCGCTGAGCGAACCGCTCTGGCAGGCGCGCCGCCCGCGCTGGACCCGGGATGGTGAGTCGCTGGTCTTTGCCGCCCTGCATCCGGACGCGTGGAACCTCTGGACGGTCGACCGTGAAGGCGGCGCGCCCCGCCCGCTCACCGACGGACCCTGGCACGACCGTGATCCGGCCATCCACCCTGACGGCGCGCATGTGGTGTTCGTTTCGGACCGCAGTGGCAGTGACGACCTCTGGCGGCTGAGACTCTCCGATGGCAGCGTCGAACAGCTGAGTTTTCATGCCAGTCGCGAGTCGCAGCCCGCGGTTTCACCGGACGGGCAACGCATCGCCTACATCTCCCGGGACGGCTCGGGCTATCACCTGCGGCTGCGCAGTTTCAGCGGCGCGCAGAGCACCCTGCTGAGCAGCACCACCCCGCTGGCGGCACCCTCGTGGCGGGCCGATGGCTCGGTGCTGATGTTCGTGCGTGAACGCGACGGGCGGCCGGAAAAGACCCTGGTACTCGTCGGGCCGGACGACCTGCTGCTGCGCCCGGCAAGCTGGGGGGAATGGATCGCTCCGGAGGCGGCCAGCTGGGTGGACCGCAACCGATTCGTCTACTCCGCCGATGGCCTGATCAAGCAGCGGACCCTGGGTTCACGACGCGCCGACGTGATCCCGTTTTTCGCCGTCACCAGTGTCCCGGAGACCGCCCGCGCCCGCGCAACGCCCATGCTCGACGACCAGCAGCGCCAGAGGGTGCGTGGACTGCGGGCGCCGCGGGTCTCGCCGGATGGATCGACGGTGGCCGTCACCGCGCTCGGAACCCTCTGGCAGGCCGACCGGGACGGCGACGTCCGCGAGATTCACGCGGGCCCGACGCGCCCGCTGGATCCAACCTGGTCACCGGACGGGCAACGCATCGCCTTCGTCATCCATGACGGTGACGGCAGCCGCCTGCTCACTCAGTCCCCCGAGGGTCGCGGGCGGCGCGAGCACCTGCGCCACCCGGGGCGCCTGCTGCTCCCGTCCTGGGGGCCAGGCGGGGAACGCCTGGCCGTCATCGCGGCCTCCGCGGCGGAGGGCCCAACGGCCGAACTGCTGGTGGTGCCGGTCGGCGGCGGCGAGCCCGAGATCGTTGCGCACGACCTGGTCGCGCCCAGCCGCCCCGAATGGATCCACGGTCAACGCCTGGTGCTCTCACAGGGGCCGCGCGCCGGCGGTGGCGGCCGCGAGGTCACGACCTTCGATCTGGCGGGCGGCCAGCGCACAGGTTTACCCGGGATGCCCCTCGAGGGGCTGGCGCCCGGGGTCCACGACGGCCCGGTGGTCAGTGCCGATGGGAGCATGCTCGTATTCCTGCGCGATGGCGCGCTGTGGCTCGGCGAGCTCGATCCGGCTGGAGACCGTCTGCGCGCGTCGCGTCGACTGAGCGACGGCCCGGCCGCCAGTCCGTCCTGGATCGGGGACAACCGGCGGGTGGTCTACCTGGCGGGCACGACTCTGCAGGTCCTGGACATCCGCGACGGCTCCCGGCAGCCCTGGGCACTCGGGCTGGACCAGCGTGCGCACCCCGGCGACCCGACCTGGGTGCTGCGGGCGCGCCGGGTGTTCAATCCCGCCGCCGGGGGCTACCTCGAGGATATCGATATCCACATGGCCGGTCAGCGGATACGGCACGTGGTCCCACGCGATGCCCTCAGCCTGCCCGACCGGGTGGTCGACGCCGGCGAGGCGACCGTGCTGCCCGGCCTGATCGACCTGCATGCGCGGCCCGCGCACCCCGATGATGGCCATGACGGCCGCCGCTGGCTTGCGGCCGGTGTGACCACGGTGCGCGAGCCCGTGACCGATCCCCTCGACGCACTGGAGCGCAGCGAGGCCTGGCGAAGCGGCCAGCGGCCTGGGCCACGGCTGCTGCATGGCGGCCCGGTATTCGACGGTGCACGCACCACCGAACCCCAGGCCCTGGCACTGCGCAGCGAGGCGCAGATGCTGGCCGCACTGACCCATGCCGAGGCACTTGGTCAGCACGTGATCATGACCGGTGCGGCACTGGGGGGCGCGACGCGCCGGCAGCTCGTCACCCTGGCGGAATCCAAGGGTATCTCGATCGCCACGCGGGACGTGAGTACCGCAGCCTTCAGCGGCGCGGCCGCGGTCGAGGGTCTGGACCCCGGCGACGGGATGCCTCGACTGCAGGGCGGCGCGGACCTCGCCGTGCTCGCCACCCGTGCGGGGATCGCGCTCACGCCGCTGCTGGCGCAGAGCACCCGACCGGCCGGCGAGGCTGCGCTGGCCCGCATCGCCGCCGGGGGCGGCCTGATCGGCGCGGGCGGCGGCG
>SKYU01000186.1 GCA_007127715.1 Gammaproteobacteria bacterium
GTAAGAACCGTTTCGGCTTGCCGTTCCTGATGAAGTCAAGTTTGTGATGCCTACAGGAACGCCCAACACATGAATTGGGCTCGTCCTTCCTGCCGGTCGTTGCTCAAGAAGGCGCAGCAACGCCCTGACGATACTCGGGGAAGATGAACGTGCCGATACACCATTAGCCCCGCGCAAGACCGCATTGGCAGCTTGAGCGTTGGGTGACCTGAGAACCACGAAAGTCATCGCCGAGAGGGGTACCGCAGCCTGTGACGCTGTGGCGGCGACAGTCATCGTGCGACAATCGAGGCGAATGCCCACGTCAAGCGAGACCCGCCGTGCATCCGATCATCAACCGCCGCGACCTCGATTTCCTGCTCTACGAACTGCTCGATGCGGAAGATCTCTGCCGTCGGTCGCGCTTCGCCGAGCACGACCGCGCCACCTTCGATGCAGTGATCGACGCGGCGCTCACGATCGCCACCGAGAAGTTCCTGCCGCATGCGGCCGCGGTCGATGCCGAGGAACCGGAGTTCGACGGCGAGCGCGTGCGGATCCTGCCCGCCGTGCGCGAGGCGCTCGATGCGCTGCGCGAAGGCGGCTTCACGGCAGTGCCCTTCGATGCCGAGCATGGCGGCATGCAGCTCCCCTGGTTGATTCACCAGGCCTGCGGGGCGCTGTTCTCATCGGCGAACATCGGCACGGCGGGTTACCCGCTGCTTACGGTGGGTGCGGCCAACCTGCTCAGGGCCTTCGGCAGCGAGGCGCTCAAGGCGCGGTATCTACGCCCGATGGTCGAGGGGCGCTATTTCGGGACCATGTGCCTGTCGGAGCCGCAGGCGGGCTCCTCGCTGGCCGACATCCGTACCCGTGCCGAGCCCACCGAAGAGGGCCATTACCTCATCACGGGCAGCAAGATGTGGATCTCCGGCGGCGACCACGAGCTCTCCGAGAACATCGTGCACATGGTGCTGGCGAAGATCCCCGGCGGCCCGCCGGGCGTGAAGGGGATTTCGCTGTTCCTGGTGCCGCGGATCCGGGTCGAAGACGATGGCAGCCTCGGTCCACGCAACGACGTCAGTCTGGCCGGCCTGAACCACAAGATGGGCTATCGCGGCACGGTGAACACGCTGCTCAGTTTCGGCGAGCGCGGTGAGTGCCGCGGCTGGCTGCTGGGCGAGCCCCATCAGGGGCTGAAGTACATGTTCCAGATGATGAACGAGGCGCGGGTGGGCGTCGGCCTCGGCGCGACCATGCTCGGTTACGCGGCCTACCTGCACGCGCTGGACTACGCCCGCAATCGCCCGCAGGGCCGTCCGCTCACCGACCGCGACCCGACGAGCCCCATGGTGCCGATCATCCGCCATGCCGACGTGCGCCGCATGCTGCTGACCCAGAAGGTCTATGTGGAGGGGGCGCTGGCACTGGTGCTGTACTGCTCGAAACTGCTGGACGAGCTGCACACCTGCGACGACCCAGGCGAGCGCGAAGTGCTGCACCTGCTGCTCGAACTGCTGACGCCGGTGGCGAAGTCCTGGCCCTCGGAGTTCTGCCTGGAGGCCAACAAGCTCGCCATCCAGGTGCTGGGCGGCTATGGCTATACGCGCGACTATCCCGTCGAGCGTCTCTATCGCGACAACCGCCTGAACGCCATCCACGAGGGCACCCACGGCATCCAGGGCCTGGATTTGCTGGGGCGTAAGGTGTCCATGCACGGGGGGCGGGCGCTCTCGTTGCTGTCCGCGCGTGTGCACGAGACCATCGCGGAGGCCGAGACCAGCGTGCAGCTCTCGGCCCACGCGGCGGTGCTGCGCGAGACCTGCCACGAACTCGCCGAGATCACCCGGCGCCTGGTGGAGGCCACCGGGCGCCATCCGGAGCTGGGGCTGGCCAACGCGACCGTGTATCTCGACGCCTTCGGCCATGTGGTCGTGGCGTGGATCTGGCTGCGCCAGGCGCTGGTCGCGCTACACGCACAGGGTGACGCTGGCGAGGCCGACCAAGACTTCTACGCCGGCAAGCTCGCCGCCTGCCGTTTCTTCTTCATCTACGAGCTGCCCAAGGCGCGCGAGCGGCTGACGCTGCTCGCGCGCCTGGACGATACGACGCTGGAGATGCCGGAGGCGGCGTTCTAGTCGCGGTCGGGCGGCCACGCGCGGCCCGACATTGAGACTCGAACGGCCCGCTCATGCCTTCAGGACCGTCACCCGGCTCGCTTTGAGCAACTTGCGAAATCCCTTGTCCAGGGTGACCAGGTGAAGGTTGTGGTGTTGCGCGGCTGCCGCGATCCAGGCGTCCGGGATGGCATTGCCGGTGAGTTGCCGGTCGGCGCACAGCGTGGACATACGAGACCATTCCTCGCCGAGCAGAGGCATGATGACGTTGGGTGCTGTCAGTATGGCATCGAGAAACGCCTGCGCATCGGCCAGCGGTGTGGGTTCGACAAACACGCGCGGATGGGTGACCAGTCTCAGGAAACCGCTGGCCACCATCGGCAGGATGGCGAGCGGGGAGGTCGTGTCGCTCTCGGCGATGGCCCGTTCCAGCCACGCAAGGGTCACCGGATGATGGGGGTGGTCCTCGCGCGAAGCGGCCACGAGAACATTGACGTCCGGCGTCATCGGCAGGGGTCGGTCCCGTCGATGGCGTCGAGCAGCGCCTGATGGCTCTTCGGGTCGCTGATGCCGGGCCGCAGCCCGCCGCGACCGGGGAATACCGGCAGCCGAACCGCTCGAGCCGGGGTTCGGGCGGTGTCCGCGGCTCTCAGATGCGCGGCGAGGCTCTCCTCGATCAGCGCTGTCAGCGTGGTGTTCTCCTGTGCCGCGCGTCGTTTTGCCCGCTTGAGCAAGGCGTCGTCGATATCCAGCGTGGTGCGCATGGCCAATACCTTGATGCAGATATCTGCATAA
>SKYU01000142.1 GCA_007127715.1 Gammaproteobacteria bacterium
CCGAGGACGCTGTCCCAGCGGCGCAGCCAGCGGTCGACCTCGTGCTTCAGCACCGGCCCGCCCGGCCCCGAGCGCATGCCCTTGCCGTGCACCACGCGCACGCAGCGCAGGCGCCTGCGCAGGCATTCGGCGATGAACTCCACCAGCATGTCCCGTGCGCGCGCCACCGACATGCCATGCAGGTCGATCTCGTCCTGCACGGCGAACTCGCCGCGGCGCAGCCGCCGGAAATCCCGCTGGGACAGCCGTGGCCCGCAGTAGTTGAGTTCCTCGCCGGTCTCCAGCAACTGCTCGTAGGGCTCCATGCGCAGACTCTCGCCGAGCAGCGCATGGTCGCCGCCGCTGCGCCGACGCGCGCGCGGGCGCCGCCGCAGCTCGTGCCTGGGCTCGCGCTCGAGGCGACGCACGTCGGCCATCGCCTCGCGGAACAGGCGCGCTTCGTCATCGTCAGGCGTGTCTTCCATGCCAGGCCCTCCGTCGACCGAAAACCGCCATCCTCGCCGGAATGCGCCCCGGGGCGCGACAGCATCGCGGCAGTTCCAGTATATTGGCGCCGCCTTCCCTGACGGACAACCACGTGAAGATTCTGGTCAGCAACGACGACGGCTACCAGGCCTACGGCATCCGCTGCCTGGCCGCCGCAATGAGCGAACTCGGCGAGGTCGTGGTGGTCGCGCCCGACCGCAACCGCAGTGGCGCGAGCAATTCCCTGACACTGGAAGTGCCGGTGCGGGTCGAACGGGTCGACGATCGCCTCTACTACGTCAACGGCACGCCCACCGACTGCGTGCATATCGGCATCACCGGACTGCTGGACTTCGAGCCCGACATGGTCGTCTCCGGCATCAACAACGGCGCGAACCTGGGTGACGATACGCTGTATTCGGGGACTGTTGCCGCGGCCATGGAAGGGCGTTTCCTGGGCCTGCCGGCGGTGGCCTTCTCGCTGGTCGGGCATCAGCCCTCACACTTCGAGACCGCCGCGGAACTCGCGCGCCAGCTGATCGCCCGGCTGATCGATGATCCCCTGCCGCGTGACACCATCCTGAGCGTCAATGTGCCGGATCTGCCCATGGACGAGATCCGCGGCTGGCAGGCGACCCGCCTGGGCTTCCGCCACCGCTCGGAGGCCGTGGTGCGGATCAACGACCCGCGTGGCCGGCCGGTGTACTGGATCGGTCCGGCGGGCGAGGGCCAGGACGCGGGCCCGGGAACCGATTTTCACGCGGTGGCCAACGGCTACGTGTCGGTCACTCCGCTGAAGATCGACCTGACCCATCACACCCAGGTCCGTGAACTCGAGCAGTGGCTGGGATCCGGCGCGCGGTGATGTCCCACGAGGTCAGTCCGCAGGGCATCGGCATGACCTCGGCCAGGGCGCGCGAGCGCCTGGTCTCACGCCTGAAGCAGCGCGGGATCCGTGACCCGGAAGTGCTGGAGCGCATCCGCAGCGTCCCCCGTCACCTGTTCGTCGACGAGGCACTCGCCAGCCGCGCCTATGAAGACACGGCCCTGCCCATCGGCTTCGGCCAGACCATCTCACAGCCCTGGGTCGTCGCGGCGATGACCCAGGCGCTGATCGAGGGACGGGATCTGCCGCTGGGCCGGGTGCTGGAGATCGGCACCGGTTGCGGCTACCAGAGCGCGGTGCTCGCGCCCTTCGCGGAGAAGATCATCAGCATCGAGCGGATCGGTGCGCTGGCCCGCCGGGCACGTCTGCGGCTGCGCGAACTCAAGTGTCACCACGTCTCGGTGCGCCATGCCGATGGCCTGGCTGGCTGGCCACAGCTCGCACCCTACGATGGCATCCTGGTCGCCGCCGCGCCCGAGCGCCTGCCCGCAGCGCTCACCGACCAGCTGGCCGAAGGCGGACGGCTGGTAATGCCTGTCGGACGTGAAGGGGCCCAGCGGCTGGTGCGGGTCACGCGCCGCGACGGTCGGCTGCGCCAGGAGCGCCTGGGCGACGTCGCCTTCGTGCCGATGCTCGAGGGCCTGGCCCCATGAGGCTGTTCTCGGCGCTGTACGAACGGGTGATGCGCTGGGCCGCCCACCGGCATGCCCCGCGCTACCTGGCCGGACTGTCCTTCGCCGAGTCCTCGTTTTTCCCCATTCCGCCCGATGTCATGCTGGCCCCGATGACGCTTGCACGTCCCGATCGCGGCTGGTGGCTGGCCGGGATCACGACCGTGGCCTCGGTGGCGGGTGGCGTACTCGGGTACTTCATCGGCTGGCTGGCGATCGAGGCGCTGGAGCCGGTGCTGCAGCGCGCGGGTTACGATGAGGCCTACCTGCTGGCACGGGAGTGGTTCGACCGATGGGGGTTCTGGGCCGTGCTGGTGGCGGGGTTCTCGCCGATCCCCTACAAGGTCTTCACCATCGCCGCCGGTGCCATGCTGATGTTCCTGCCGGGTTTCGTGCTGGCCTCGCTGCTGGGCCGTGGTGCACGGTTCTTCCTGGTTGCGGGGCTGATCATGTGGGGCGGCGCGCCGATGGAGCGGGCCATCCGCAAGCACGTCGATCTGCTCGGCTGGATCACCATCGTGGCGCTGGTGGCGGGGTATTTCTGGCTGCAGCGATGAGCGCGCCGCCCGTGCGTGCGCTGCTGGTGGTGCTGCTCGCGGCGACGCTGCTTGCCGCCTGCGGGGGGCAGGCCACGCGCTGGGATCCCGGGCCACGCCAGCCCACTGCCGCCAGCGGCGGTGTCTATGTCGTCCAGCGCGGCGACACGCTCTACCAGATCGCCTTCCGTCACGGACTGGACTGGCGGGACCTCGCGCGCTGGAACGGTCTGGGCAGCGGCGAGCTGATCTTTCCAGGACAGCGTCTGCGGCTGCACCCGCCGCCCGGGGGCAGCGCCCGGGCGGCCCGTC
>SKYU01000072.1 GCA_007127715.1 Gammaproteobacteria bacterium
CAGGCCTGACCGCCATGTTCGATGCCTGCCTGCTGAGCGACGAGGAACTCGCCGGCGGACCAGGCGCCTGGCGTCGTCTGGCCGATCCGTTTCCTGACTGGACCGGCGAGGCGCTGGCCTCCTGACACGCCACGGCGGTCAGTCCGCGTCGAGGCCCCCGCCTGTGGTGCCTTGTTCCGGCTTGTCGCCCTGGGGTAGCCTCGGTAACCCTCTGCACCGACCACCCCGGGGGGACACCATGATCACTGCTCGGAGCCTCGTTATTGCCGGACTCGGCTGTTGCCTGAGTTTCGTGGCACCCGCGACGACCGCGCACGCCCAATCGATCTTCGAGCGGGCGCTCGACCGGGCCGAGCGGTCCGTCGAACGCCGCGCGGAACGCCGGTTGTCCGCCTCGGTCGAGGCGGCCCTCGACCGCGTCGAGAACGGCGTGGTATGCGCTGTCACGGATCAGAACTGTATCGATGAGGCACGTAACGAAGGCCGCCCCGTGGTTCTCCAGGACGAGGACGGCGAACTGGTGGAAGTTCGTGAAACCGCTCAGGACGCTGGCAATGCCGCCGCCGCACCGGGTGAGGGCGTCTGGGCCAACTACGACTTCGTACCGGGAGATCGCATCCTGTTTTACGAGGACTTTTCCAGCGAGCGGACCGGGCGATTCCCACGGAGACTGGAGTTTCTGGGCGGCATGATGGACGTGGTCGAATGGGAGGGTCGGCGACTGCTGCAATCAACGGATCAGGCCAGCGTGTTCCGTGTTTCGCTGGGTGAGACTCTGCCTGAGCGGTTCACGATAGAGTTCGATGCGTATATCTCCGGCACCACCACGAGCGCGCGTATCGGTATCTTCACCACCGAGGTGGAACGCCCCGGCAGCTGGAGGTTCTACGAGGGCGCCTTTTTCGCGCTCGGCAGGCGTGACGCGGGGGTCCAGGGTCCGATCGAGAGCACCCGGGCCCGCACCGACTATCGCGACCGACTCACGCCCATTCGTATTGCCGTCGACGGCAACTACGCGACCATGTATGTCGAAGAAGAGCGCGTCGCCAACATCCCGAACATGCAGCTGGTGCGTAACGACTTCCTGACTTTTGTCCTCGGCGGGCGCAGCGAGCAGCCCAGTTACATCGGCAATCTCCGCATCGCTGCAGGCGGACTGGAGCTCTACGACCGGCTGATGGCAGACGGCAGGGTCTCGACTCAGGGCATTTACTTCGATACCGGAAGCGCGACGATCCGTCCGGAATCGACCGGCACACTCAGCGAAATCGGCTGGACGCTGGAGCAGAACCCGGGTCTGCGAGTCCGCATCGAGGGCCACACCGACAGCGTCGGCGATGCACAGGCCAATCTGCGGCTGAGCGAACAACGCGCCCGGGCCGTAATGGACTATCTCGTCTCAGGCTACGGCATCGCCGCGGAGCGGCTGGAGTTCATCGGCCGTGGAGAGGAAGCGCCAGTCGCCGACAACGCCACTGCGGAAGGCCGTCAGGCGAATCGCCGCGTCGAGCTTGTACGGCTCTGACGTCTTCACCCGTACAATATTCGGCGCCGTCGACGCGCCGACATCCTCGGCGCAGACCACCGCCCACCGCCCGGATCGGCCGACCGAGGGTGTGATGCATTTCGCCGCTAGCGCGATGGTGCAGTCTGTAACATTCGAAGACGGGCAGGACGCGACCTGCCAGCGGAGCCGTCAATCCCTCTGGAGGCCTCATGCCTGCATCCCCTCGGAAATCGTTGCCGGCTGGCTGTCGGGCCTGCGTCGAAGGCGAACCACTCGACATCGACTTCACGATGGCCTTCCAGCCGATCGTCAATCCATTCAGCCGTGAAGTGTTTGCCTACGAAGCGCTTGTGCGTGGCCTGAACGGCGAGGGCGCGGGCCACGTGCTCGCCCAGGTGAATGATGACAACCGCTACAAGTTCGATCAGGCCTGTCGCGTCACGGCCATTCAACTGGCCACCAGTCTTGGTATCGCCGAGCGCAACGCGCTGTTGTCGATCAATTTCCTGCCGGGCGCCGTGTACCGGCCCGAGACCTGTATCCAGGCGACATTGAAGGCGGCGCGCACCTGCAGGTTCCCGACAGATCGGCTGATGTTCGAGGTCACCGAGGGCGAGCAGATCACCGACCGAGAGCACCTGCAGCAGATCTTTGCGGCTTACAAGGCCATGGGCTTCGTCACGGCCATCGACGACTTCGGCGCCGGCTACGCCGGTCTGAACCTGCTGTCAGACTTCCTGCCGGACGTGCTCAAGGTCGACATGGAGCTGACCCGGGAGATTCACACCCACCCCGTGCGCCAGGCGATCTTCCGAAGTATCGTCGATGTCTGCCGGAGCCTCGGAATCAAGCTTATTGCCGAAGGCATCGAGACCCTGGAGGAATTCGACTTCCTGCAGGAACTCGGGGTGCGGCTGTTCCAGGGGTATCTGTTCGCCCGCCCGGAAATCGAAGCGCTGCCCGAGCCCGTGTGGCCTGACATCGACGGGCTGCTGCCCGCGGATGCCCTGAACACGCTCACGATGCGTGTGGCCGAAGGTTGAAGGGATGGTGGTGATGGGTGGAATTGAACCACCGACCTGCGGGTTATGAATCCGCCGCTCTAACCAACTGAGCTACATCACCACGCGGTGAGACCGCATACCGGACGGTACGGGGCCGCAAATTCTCAGGCCTGGCCCGGCGACTGTCAAGCAAGCGGGCGGACCTCCCCGGCCGGGCCGCCGGGCGGCTTGCATCGGGCCGCTTTTCCCATAACCCTACAAGCGTGTATGCCGGCCCGACTGCCCTGTGGCGGTGCCGGGGCATTCCAGGGACAGGGCGCTTTCATGGCAGGCACCCGAACGTGACCACC
>SKYU01000110.1 GCA_007127715.1 Gammaproteobacteria bacterium
CGCCAGCAACAGCGTCAACACCAGCATACCCGCTGCCCTGTCCATCACGGCCTCAGGCGGGCTGGCCGCCATTCCAGCGCAGCAGGTTGAGGAACTCCCGGCGGGTCTTCGGACCGTAGGTCCGGAAATGCGGGTTCGGGGCCTGGCGATAGGCGGTCCGCTCGCCGGCGATGCGGTCCACACCGAACTGCGGCAGCAGGTCGGTAACGAAGCGCCCATAGGGCTTCAAGGCGTTCAAGCCGAACACCTTGGCGCGGAGTCCGGCATCCAGCCGCGGATAGCCGTGCGCCTCGCACAGTGCCTCGTCAATCTGGAAGCTGCGGAATGCCTGGATCTGGTCCTGCGGCGAGCCATACCAGATCGAGTCGGTCCCCCACAGCACGTTGTCCTCACCGACATGGCGGAACAGCTTGCCGAGGGAGTGCGCGGCGGAGTCGGGGTCGCGCATCAGGAACCGCCAGGTGCTGCCGAGTTCGGCGTAGACGTTGCTGTTGGGGGCGATATCGTTCTCCAACAGGCTGGTCACCAGGCTGTCGATGCCATCCTCGCGTGCGGGGTCGTAGGGGCCTTCGGCCGCATCGGGCACATAACCCGAGTGGTAGACCAGGAACTTGAGGTCCGGGTAGCGACGTGCCACCCGACCGATGTCTGCGCAGGTCGAGTGCTCGTAGGAGTCCCGCCCGAACGGCAGCCCCTTGTGGATGGCAATGAGGTCGACCCCCAGGGCCCGGGCTTTTTCGAGAAACGGAATGCCCGTGTCCTCGTCGTCCAGCCAGAAGCCACGGCCGTCGGGCCCCCACTGGGTGTAGGTCTTCCAGGCCGCCACGCCCCAGCGCTCGGCCAGTTCGTCCATGCTGGCGAGATCGCCGTCCTGGTTGGGGTTCACCCGGCCGTGCAGCAGCAGCCGGTGGGTGCCCTCCATGCGCTCGACCAGCGCGGCGGTTTCGGCGGCTTCTTCGATGGTCAGCGGCTCACTGTCCGCGCGCGAGGGCACGAACGACAGCACCATGAGATCGGTATCGGAGTCCAGGAATACGTCCTGGATGAACTGCTCGGAGTTGAACAGTTCGAGGTATTCCCGCGCGGCATCGGTTTGCACACCACGCAGCGCGGCCAGCCCCGCCAGTGGCCGGGCGTCCTGGGGCAGCCGCACCAGCCAGTCGCCGCGCGGGTTCACGAAGTGACCCTGGACATCGAAGATGAATTCCTCACCCTCCAGCACCGCGCTGGCGGCCTCGGGCTCGAAGCGCGCCTCTTCGGGCAGTTCGAAATAGCCGCCACGACGGCCCTCGGCGCTAAAGGCTGCGTTGAAAGCCAGCAGCGTGGACGCGGCCCCGCAGCTGCTCACCAGGAAGCTCCGACGGTCCAGCCCCAGCCGGCGTGCGGCCTGGTCCGCCGCCTCATGCGCCAGACGGTTGGCCTGCTCGTGGACAGGGGCCAGGGGAATCGGTTCGAACTCGCCGTTGCTCGTGCTGTCCAGCTTGATGGGCAGGCGGCTGCCCGCGGGATCGTGGTCGTGCTCACGCATCGGTCGGTCTCCGGCACACCATGTACCAACCATGCTACCCCCGGCGACCCCGCGGGTGAAGGCGCGGTGACGACGCCCCGGGCCGATTGCGGGAATCCACGGTGCCCCACAACGCCCGGCCGTCCTAGCCTTTCGGGAACATTCGCATGGAGACGGTCCGCATGATCACCACGGCTATTTTTCCGGGACGCTACGTACAGGGCGAGGGCGCGCTCGAGGTGCTCGGCGAGGAACTGGAACGGCTCGGCAGCCGGGCCTTCGCGCTGCTCGACCCGTTCGCCGCCGACACGCTTTCGGACCGACTGGCCCAGGCGGCCGGCGCCCGCTGCCGCTGGCACGCCGAACGCTTCGGCGGCGAGTGTTCGGACGAAGAGATCGACCGGGTCACCTCGCAGGCGCGCGAGGCCGACGCGGAGGTGATCGTTGGCGTGGGCGGCGGCAAGGCGCTCGATGCCGCCAAGGCGGTCGCCCACGCAATGTCGCTGCCGGTGGTGATCGTTCCCACGATCGCCTCGACCGATGCGCCCTGCAGTGCGCTCTCGGTGATCTACACCCCGGAGGGCGAGGTCAAACGCTACCTGCTGCTGCCACGCAATCCGGACGTGGTGCTGGTCGACAGCGGCATCATCGCCGCAGCGCCCACGCGCTTCCTGGTCGCGGGGATGGGAGATGCACTGGCCACCTGGTTCGAGGCCGAGGACTGCCGCATCAAGCGTGGCGCCAACATGACCGGGCGACTCGGTCCGATGACCGCCTACGGGCTGGCGCGTCTGTGCTACGACACGCTGCTGGAGTACGGCGTGCTCGCGCGCACGGCCTGCGACGCGGGCGTGGTGACACCGGCGCTGGAACGCGTGATCGAGGCCAATACCCTGCTGAGCGGACTCGGGTTCGAGAGCGGCGGCCTGGCCGCGGCACACGCCATCCACAACGGCCTGACCCAGCTGCCGGAAACACACGCGTACTGGCACGGCGAGAAGGTGGCGATCGGGACCCTGGCGATGCTGATGCTCACCGATCGGCCCGCGGCAGTGGTCGACGAGGTCTTCGGTTTCTGCCGTTCGGTCGGACTGCCGACACGCCTGGCCGACCTCGGGCTCGAGGCGGTAACCGACGAGGCCCTGCTGGCGGCGGCAACGCGGGCCTGCGCCGAGGGGGAGACCATCCACAACGAGCCCTTCGAAGTGACGCCGCAGAAAGTGCTCGCCGCCCTGAAGGCGGCCGACGCCGAAGGCCGGCGTCGGCACAGCAGCTAGTCTTCTGCCGACTCGAGCGCCTCCGCGGCTTCGAGGGCTTCGGCGGCGGCCAGCCAGCTCTGTTCGGCCGCCGCCTGGCGGGCGCGGGCCTCGCGCTCGCTGGCCAGCACCCGGTCGCGCTCGGCCTCGCTCCCCGGCTGGTAAAGCGTCTCGTCGGCAAGGCGGGCTTCCAGCTGCGACAGCGTCTCGCCGATCTGCTCGAGCGCCTGTTCGGCACGGGCAAGGGCCTCGCGCAGGGGTCTGAGCCGCGCGCGCCGCTCCGCCTCCACGCGGCGCCGGGTGCGCGCGTCACCGCGTGCTGCGCCCGCCCCGCCTGGTGACCCGGGGTCCTCGGCAGGCGGGCTCTCGACACCCTCGGGTGTCGAGCGCTGCTGCTCGCGCAGCCACCGGGCATAGTCATCGAGATCGCCATCGAACGGCTGGACCTGGCCCCCGGCGACCCTCAGGAAACGATCGCAGCAGGCCCGCATCAGGTGCCGGTCGTGCGAAACCAGCACGACCGCACCAGGGTAACCGTGCAGCGCCAGTTCCAGCGCCTGGCGCATCTCGAGATCCAGGTGATTGGTCGGCTCGTCAAGCAGCAGCAGATTCGGTCGGCGTCGCACCAGCAGCGCAAGCGCCAGCCGCGCACGCTCACCACCCGAAAAGGCCGCCACCGGGTCGAACACCCGCTGACCGCGGAACAGGTACCCCCCGAGGTAGTCCCGCGCCGCCTGCTCGGGCAGCGAGGGCTCCAGCCTGAGCAGGTGGACCAGCGGGGTGGCGGCCGGGTCGAGCTGGTCGAGCTGATGCTGCGCGAAATAGCCGACCGCGAGCTGCGGATCCCGAAGGACCTCGCCACCCTGCGCCGCGAGCTCCCCGGCCAGCAGGCGCACCAGGGTCGATTTGCCTGCACCATTCGGCCCCAGCAGACCGACGCGATCGCCCGGATTCAGGGTCAGTCGAATGCCGCGCAGCAGCGGTGGCGCCTCGGGATAGCCCGCCGCGACCTCCTCCAGGCGAAGCAGCGGGGCGGGCAGCCGGTCCGGTGGCAAAAATTCGAAACCGAACTCGGACTCGCCGATGACCGGGGCCACCTGCTCGATCCGCTCGATCATTTTCAGCCTCGACTGCGCCTGGCGCGCCTTGGTGGCCTTCGCGCGGAAGCGCTCGACAAACCGGGTGAGTTCGCGGATGCGGCGCTGCTGCGCCTCGTGGGTGGCTGCCTGCTGCGCCAGCGCCGCAGCGCGCTGCTGCTCGAAGGCCGAATAGTGGCCCGTATACAGTCGCCCCGTGCCGGCGTGCAGATGCAGGATGTGATCGGTCACCGCATCCAGGAAGTCACGGTCGTGTGACACCACCAGCAGGGTCGCCGGATGCTGGACCAGCGCCTGCTGCAGCCAGAGTACCGCGTCGAGATCGAGGTGGTTCGTGGGTTCGTCGAGCAGCAGCAGATCCGCAGGGCACATCAGCGCGCGCGCCAGGTTCAGGCGCATCCGCCAGCCGCCCGAGAAGCTCGCCACCGGCTGCGCATGTACCTCCGGCGCGAACCCCAGGCCGTGCAGCAGCGCACCAGCCCGGGCAGGGGCAGCGTAGCCATCGATCTGCGCGAGCCGCTCGTGCGCGGCGGCGATCCGGGTGGCATCGCCCGCCTCCGCGGCCTCCGACGCCTCGGACTGCTGTGCCCGCAGCTCGGTATCGCCATCCAGCACATAGTCGATGGCTGGCTGCGCGGTGGCGGGCGTCTCCTGGCGCACCGTGGCGACCCGGAGCCCCCGCGGCAGGGCCAGCTCGCCTTCGTCCGCGCTCAGTTCGCCGTTGATCAGCGCGAACAGACTGGACTTGCCGCAGCCGTTGCGTCCGACCACGCCCAGCCGCCAGCCGGCATGGACGGTGAACGACAGGCCGGTGAGCAGAGGTTCAGGACCCCGCCGCAACGTGACCGCAGAGAGCGTGAGCATGGCGCGCGCAGTGTACCCGCACGCGCGAGGACTTTGGTGACCTCCGCCACCGCCCTGTATAATTGCGGGCCACTCAACGCAGGCTCAGCAAAGGACAGGACGCAAGTGGATATCCAGGATAGCAGGTTCATGGAGACGTTCGCGGTGATACTCGGTGTGCTCGTCGCCATCGCCGTGCTGCTTTTCGTGCTGTCGCGCGTCCTCGGCAGCCCGCAGTCGGAATGGGTGCAGGCCGATGACCGCGCGCGCGCCCTGGTCGAGGAAAGGATCCGACCCATCGGTCGACTGATCACCGACCCCGACGACCTTGCCGTGCCGGTGCAGGTGGTCGAGGCGGCCCCGCCCGCCGACGAACCCGAGGCCACCACGGCGATGGGCGGCGAGGCGGTCTATGCGTCGGCCTGCGCTGTCTGTCACACCCAGGGCGTGGCCGGCGCCCCGGTGACCGGAGACGCCGACGGCTGGGCGGCCCGCATCGCCCAGGGCATGGACATCCTGTACCAGCACTCGATCGAGGGATTCCTTGGCGAGGCCGGTTACATGCCGCCCAAGGGGGGCCGTATGGACCTCTCGGATGATGAAGTCCGCGCCGCGGTCGACTATATGGTGGAGCGGGCGGGCGGCTGAGACGCAGCCCCGTCGGTCTCCCCCGGGGTGACGGCCCCTCGCCGTCACCCGGGTGGATCAGCCTTCCGACAGCAGACTGCGCAAGCGCGACAGATTGTCGTCCGCCCGGGCGCGTTTCTCGGCGGCGCTCTTCGGGCGGTTCTCGCTTTCGAACACCACGTCCTCGCCTCGGATCTCTTCCAGGAACCGGCTGGGCGTCGGAGCGAACTGCTGTCCGTGGCGGCTGCGTGTCTGCGCATGGGACAGCGTCAGGTTTCGCCGGGCGCGCGTGATGCCGACGTAGGCCAGCCGGCGTTCCTCCTCCAGCTGGGCCGGTGCCTCGCTGTTACGGTGCGGCAGCAGTTCCTCCTCCACGCCCACCAGATAGACCCGCTCGAACTCCAGGCCCTTGGCGGCATGCAGGGTCATCAGCCGGACGGCATCTTCGTCGTCATCGTCTTCCCGGCTGAGCCTATCCATGAGTGCGAGGTGATTGAGCACCTCCGCCAGCGACCCGCCTTCCAGCCGGTTGGCCATCCGCTCCAGCCAGCCCAGCAGTTCGTCCAGGTGACTCTGGGCGCGCTCGACAGCGCGAGGATCGGGCCGACTGTCGCGCAGCCACTCGACATAGCCGATATCCGCCAGCAGGCTGCGTGCCAGTGAGGCGGGCGGACTCTCCTCGGCCGCCTCCACCAGGCCGGCCATCAGCCGGGCAAACGCCGACAGGCGTTCCCAGGCCCTCGCATCGACCGCGCCCTGCAGGCCGATCTCCCACAGCGAGGACAGCAGGCTGATCTCCCGGGAGGCCGCGTAGGCGGCAACCCGTTCCAGGGTGCGGGTACCGATCTCGCGGCGCGGCACGTTGACGATGCGCAGGAAGGCCGCATCGTCATCCGGGTTCACCGCCAGCCTGAGATAGGCCATCACGTCCTTGACCTCCGCACGATCAAAAAACGACGTGCCTCCGGAGATCACGTAGGGAATGCCGAGATCACGCAGCGCCTGCTCGAACAGGCGTGCCTGGTGATTGCTGCGGTAGAGGATCGCGTAGTCACCCCAGCGATGGCGGTTCGCGCGGTGACCGGTCAGGATCTCGCCCGCCACCCGCTCGGCCTCGTCGTTCGCGCTCTGTGCGCTGATCACCCGGATCGGCTCACCGTGGCCTGAGGCACTCCAGAGCCGCTTCTCGTAGAGATGGGGATTGCCGGCAATCAGCCGGTTGGCAACGTTGAGAATCCGCTGGGTGCAGCGGTAGTTCTGCTCCAGTTTGACCACGGTAAGCGCGGGCCAGTCGCGGGCCAGCGCCTGCAGGTTCTCCACCTGGGCGCCCCGCCACGCGTAGATGGACTGGTCATCGTCGCCCACCACGGTGAACTGACCCGCCTCACCGGCGAGCACACGCAGCAGGGCGTACTGTGCGAGGTTGGTGTCCTGGTACTCATCGACCAGCAGATAGCGGATCCGGTGACGCCAGGCGGCACGGCGCGTCTCGTCCTGCTGCAGCAGCCTTACCGGCAGGGCCAGCAGGTCATCGAAGTCCACCGCATTGTAGACCTGCAGGGCACGCTGGTAGCGTCCGTACAGTCGGGCTGCACTCAACTCGAAATCGTCGGTGGCGCAGGCCTCGGCCTCCTCGGGCATGACCAGTGCAGCCTTCCATCGCGAGATGCACGCCCCCACGGCCTCGGCACCGCCGTCGTTCACCTTCGCCGCCGTCATGGCCTCGCGAAGCAGCATCTGGCTGTCGGCGGCATCCAGGATCGAGAAACGCGGCTTGTACCCGAGCGCGCTGCACTCGGCACGGAAAATATCCAGCCCCAGCCGGTGAAAGGTCGACACCCGCAGGGCGGCCAGCGCCTCGCGATCCAGCCGCGCGGCCAGCCGCGACTTCATCTCACGGGCAGCCTTGTTGGTAAAGGTGACCGCGCAGAGGTGGTCGGGCAGCAGGCGTCGGGCGGCGAGCAGGCCAGCGATCTTCTCGGTGATCACCCGGGTCTTGCCGCTGCCGGCGCCCGCGAGCACCAGCAGCGGGCCGTCGACATGCTGCACGGCCTGGCGCTGCGCAGGATTGAGCTCGGACATGCGCGATGACCCTGGCTTGCGGGGGATGGGGGCTCGGGAGAGCGCGCAGTCTAGTGGCTGGGGTCCTCGCGGTCCAGGCAGCGCAGCGCCAGGGCCTCGGCGATCACCCGGCCCCCCAGCGGGGCCGTGGGTGCGCTGTCACGGCCTGCAGCCACGGCGGCGAGATCTGCCAGCGTCAGCGCGAGCCGCAGGACCCGTGCCTGCGCGCGGCCCGAGAGCTGGCGGCGACTCGCTGCCACCTGCAGGAGACGACGCCCCTCGGTCGCCACGCGCGCATGTTCCGCCAGCGGCGCCGGGCCAAGCCGGGCATTGGGACAGCCCTGTCGGGCCTGTTGCCGCGCCCGGCAGCGGGCCACCCGCGCCGCCACCTCGCCGGTGGAAGGGCCCTGCGCCAGTCCCGCAGCGTGAAGGTCGATCCGCGGCATCTCGACGTGCAGATCGATCCGGTCGAGCAGCGGTCCTGAAATCCTGCCGCGGTAGCGGCGGACCTGCTCGGGACTGCAGGCACAGCGACCGCCGGGGTCTCCGTGATAGCCACAGGGGCAGGGATTCATGGCAGCCACCAGCTGGAATCGGGTGGGATAGTCGGCCTGGCGTGCGGCGCGGGCCACGGTGATTGCGCCGTGCTCCAGCGGCTCCCGCAGTGTTTCGAGAACACCCCGGCGGAATTCGGGCAGCTCATCCAGGAAAAGCACCCCATGGTGAGCCAGCGACACCTCTCCGGGCCGGGCGGCGCCGCCGCCCCCGACCAGCGCCACGGCCGACGCCGAATGATGCGGACAACGCCAGGGCCTGCTGAGGAAAGCATCGCCGGCGCAGCCCAGTCCGGCCGCCGAGCGCACTGCGGCAAGCTCCAGCGCCTCGGTGAGTTCCAGTGGCGGGAGCAGGCCCGGCAGTCGCGCAGCGAGCATGCTCTTGCCGCTGCCCGGCGGTCCGATCAACAGCAGGTTGTGCCCGCCCGCTGCCGCGACCTCGAGCGCGCGCTTGGCCTGCGCCTGGCCCAGCACCTCGGCCAGTTCAGGCCAGGCCTGCGACGCGGACGCCAGCGCCGCCGGGGGCACCGGCGGCAAGGGCGCCCGCCGCCGCAGCCAGTCGCAGAGTTCGCCCAGATGACCGACCGACCTCGGGGCGGGCGCGCCCTCACCGGCCACGGCCACCGCCACGCCCGCCTCCCCGGCATTCTGCCGCGGCACGACAGCAACCCGCCCGGCCCGGCCTGCCGCGAGCAGGGCGGGCAACAGGCCGGGGCTGCCGAGGACCCGTCCGTCCAGGCCAAGCTCGCCGTAGAGTTCCAGCTGTGCGAGGGCCCGGGTCGGCAGCTGGCCGGTGGCGGCCAGCAGCGCCACGGCAATGGGCAGATCGAACCGCCCGCCCTGCTTGGGCAGATCGGCCGGCCCGAGGTGAACGGTGATCCGCCCGGCCGGCCAGTCGAACCCTCCGGTGGCCAGTGCCGCGCGGACGCGATCGCGTGACTCCCGCACCGCCGCCGCCGGGAGACCGACCAGCGTGAACCCCGGCAGCCCGCCCGCCGCATGCGCCTCGACGGTCACCTCGGGCGCTGAAATGCCGACCTGTGCGCGGCTAAGAACGATGGCCAGTCCCACCTGGCGTCTCCCGCGTGGACCCGGCCAGCGAGACTAGGCGTGACCGGCGGTCAATCCCAGCGGGAAATCAGGGCAGATGACGTGGATTCGATGCGCGGGGAGGTCAGCCGCCGCCAGGAGGCGGGAGGTCATCGGCTCTGGAGGCGTCAGGGACGTCACCGCCCATGTCCTCGGCAGGCGGCGGGTGGCCTTCCAGCGCTGCCAGTCGCGCCTCGAGGGCTTCGAGCTTCTCACGGGTGCGTGCCAGCACCCCCGCCTGAATATCGAATTCCTCGCGGGTCACGAGGTCCATGCGGCTGAAGCCCGAGTGCAGCAACCCGCGGAAATTCTTCTCGAGGTCCGCGCCCGCGGCCCGGACACCCTCGGGCACGGCCTCGGACAGGCGTCGGGCCAGGTCATCGATGCTGTTGCGGTTCATGGGATCGCGTCTCGCGTCCTGAGGTTGAAAGCCTGAGGCCAGTGTACCCGCAAGGCAGTGTGCGCCGCATCCTGCAGCCCCGGGAGCACGTGCACCACGCTAGTGCACCACCGGTGACTCAAGGCGCCGCCATGGCGCGGCAGCACCTGCCTGGCCATCAGACCCCTCCGTCACGTGAGGCATAACCCCCTGATCAAACACGTCCTTTTGAGAGAAGGCCGCAGCTGGCACGGATCTCGCTTTGCGCTTGCGCCGGTTCCGGGGGGGACCGGCTGCGGCGGAGCCGCTCACCACACAGGAGAAATCCGATAATGAAAAAGACACTTCTTGCAGGGATGGCAGCAGGGCTGGTCGGCCTGCCGATGCTCACAACTCCGGCCCAGGCGGAAGTGACCGCCAACGTCGGCTGGGTCAGCGAGTATCTGTTCCGTGGCATACCACAGAAAACCTCCTCCGCCAGCCTCGGGCTCGACGTCGAATCCAATGGCTTCTACCTCGGCACCTGGGCGGCGGATGTCGGCGACGGCTCCGAGGTCGACCTCTACGGCGGCTACATCTGGGAACAGGGCGACCTGACGCTGGGCGTCGGCGGCACCGTCTACCTCTACACCGGCGATTTCGACGACACCTACCAGGAAATCAACTTCTACGCCGGTTACGGCCCGCTCAGCGCCGAGTTCTCGATCGGCCGCTGGGACGCCTTCGACGACCCCAAGGAGGACTACACGTTCTTCTCGCTGACCGCCGAGCACGCCGGCTTCTACGCCACTTATGGGCGCTTCGGGCGGGATTTCGAAGGAGATTATCTCGAGGCGGGTTACGGCTTCGAGATCGCCGGCGTGGACGTGAACATCGCCTGGGTCTGGAGCAGCAAGAAACTGCTGGGCACCCCGAAGGATGACGACACGATTTTCATCGGCTTCACGAAAACCTTCAGCCTCATGGACTGAAGCCGGGACGCGACACACCGAGGAAACAGGAGGACATACCGACATGAAGCTGATCACTGCGATCATCAAGCCTTTCAAGCTCGACGACGTGCGCCAGGCGGTGGCCGACATCGGCATCCAGGGCATCACGGTCACCGAGGTGAAGGGCTTCGGCCGCCAGCGCGGCCACACCGAGCTCTACCGTGGCGCCGAGTACGTGGTCGATTTCCTGCCCAAGACCAAGATCGAGCTGGCCGTGCCCGACGACATCGCCGAGCAGGTCATCGAGGCGGTCAGCAATGCCGCCCGTACCGGCAAGATCGGCGACGGCAAGATCTTCGTCACCGAACTCGCCCAGGCCATCCGCATCCGCACCGGTGAGACCGGCGCGGAAGCGGTCTGACGCCCAGCGCGGGCTGCAAGAACAGAATCGAGGAGGACACACTCGTGGAACAAGTCATGGAGTTGAGTTACGCGCTGGATACGTTCTATTTCCTGATCTC
>SKYU01000091.1 GCA_007127715.1 Gammaproteobacteria bacterium
CCGCAGCGCAGCATGACGGCCCGCCCCCGACTTCACTAGACTGGCCGAACGGGGTGTCGCGACCGGCAGCACCCGAACGACAACGGCCGCGCCGTCCCGCTCCCACCCACACGAGAGCGGAGGAAAGACCATGGTCCAAAGTCGTGACAGTCTCACCGGTCGTACCTGGGTCGTCGTCGCCGACAGCAGTCGTGCCAACATCTACCTGCGCCCGCAGCGCAACAGTCCGCTCAAGGAAATCGCGAGCTTCGACGACCCGCAGGCCAGGCTGCGCGAACAGGACCTCACCTCCGACCTCCCCGGCCGCGCCAGCGCCCGCAACGGAGCCAGCCGCGACCGGGTCGATTCCGACTTCAGCGCAAAAGCACACGAGCGCGAGACCTTCGCCCGCGAGATCTGCGGCACCGTGGAGCACGCTCGCAGCTGCGGGGAGTTCGACGAACTGATTCTGATCGCTCCACCGCGGGTGCTGGGACTGATGCGCGAGGGCCTTTCCCGGCCGACGCTGGGACGGGTCAGCCGCGAGATCCCGAAGAACCTGGTGCAGATGCCGCCTGACCGGTTACCCCCCTACCTCACCGAGTAAGGGGATCAGGTCTCGACCAGTCCTTCCGGAAGCGGCTCCCCCGGCAGCCTGAAAATCAGGTGGATCCAGCCGGGGACCACCCGCGGATAGCCACGGGCAAAGCTCAGCGCTGAGCGGCGGAGTTTGCGGTCGCCGTCGTCGAGCAGCAGCGCGTCGGTCTCGGCCTGGGTCATGGGCGTGAGTTGACTGGCGACCTCATCGAGACGGGTCTCGCCGGCGGCCGTGCCCTCGCGCCCGCCGGCGAGCAGCAGCAGCGGCACATGCACGTCGCCCCAGTGCCCGTGGCCGGGCTCGGCTTCCACCCCGGCAACCACCAGGAAGGTCGCGAGATCGAGTGCGCGGATCGCCTCGGAGGCCGCCTCGCCGATGCTGACCAGGCCGCTGCGCACCTCGTCCACCTCCGGCACTTCGACCAGCCGCGCAAACAGCGGCGCGGCATCCTCCAGCGCCCCGGGCGCCAATGGGCTGTCGACCGCCAGCGCGACCACGCCGCGCTCGGCCATGTAGCGAGCCAGCAGCTTGGCCTCGCGCGCATCGGCGCCTTCAGCCGAGGGCAACACCAGCGCCGCGGCGTAGGGACCCTCACCACGCGGCACGTACAGCATGCCGGTGTAGTCGCCGTACTCGCCCGCGATCTCGACGCGGCTGCTCTCCACCACCCGGTATTCCAGCAGCCACGCCAACCCGAGCAGCGTCGCGGCGAACGCCATGAGCAGCACCCGGAACAGCATCCCCTCCTGGCGGCGTCGGGCCACCAGCTGGCCCAGCGATGCGGCAGTCGCGATGCCCGCGGCCAGCAACGCCACTACCCCCAGCAGCGGTGCGCTGCCCAGGCCGAGCGTGACGCCCGCCGCCGACTCGCGCGCCATCAGCGCAAGGGCCGCGACCAGCAACGCGCACAGGGTCAGCCACGGCCACAGCCAGGCTGCGATCCCCTCGCTCGGGCGCTCCAGGTCGGTGCCGACCACCTCAGGCGGCGTAGCCGAGCATGGCCTTCACCTCGAGGAACTCCCCGAGCCCGTACTCGCCCCACTCGCGGCCGTTACCCGACTGCTTGTAGCCCCCGAAGGGTGCCATCAGGTCCATGCCGGCACCGTTGATGTGTACGTTGCCGGCACGCAGGCGCGCCGCCACGCGCCGGGCGGCATCGAGATCCCCGCCAGAAACATACGCCGAGAGACCGTAGACCGTATCGTTGGCGATACGCACCGCCTCGTCGATATCCGCGTATGGCAGGATGCAGAGCACCGGCCCGAAGATCTCCTCGCGGGCGATGGTCATGTCGTTGCGCACGTCGGCGAATACCGTCGGCTTGACGTAGTAGCCGCGCTCCAGGCCGTCCGGACGTCCGGGGCCTCCACAGACCAGCGTCGCGCCTTCATCGATGCCCTGCTGGATCAGGCCCTGGATCTTGCGCCACTGCGCCTCGCTGACCACCGGGCCGAGCTGCGTCCCCTCGGCCTTGGGATCACCGACCGCCGCCTTGTCACAGATGGCCTTGGCGATGGCCGCGACCTCGTCCATGCGATCGGCCGGGACCAGCATGCGCGTGGGCGCGTTGCAGGACTGCCCGCTGTTGATCAGTACGCCCTGCAGACCGCCGGCCACGGCCTTCTGGAAATCACAGTCCGGCAGCAGGATGTTGGGCGACTTGCCGCCGAGCTCCTGGGCCACGCGCTTGACGGTGTCGGCCGCGGCCTTCGCCACCTGCACCCAGGCGCGGGTGCTGCCGGTGAACGACACCATGTCGATGCCCGGGTGCGAGGCGATGGCCGCGCCCACGCCCGGACCGTCGCCGTTGACCAGGTTGAACACGCCCGGCGGCACGCCAGCGGCGTGCATGGCCTCGGCAAAGATCGCTGCGTTGATCGGCGCGACCTCGCTCGGCTTCAGCACCATGGTGCAGCCCGCCGCGAGCGCCGGCAGCACCTTGCAGGCGATCTGGTTGATCGGCCAGTTCCAGGGGGTGATGAACCCGCACACGCCGATCGGCTCGCGGGCGATGCGCAGCTTGCCGCGGTCCTCCTCGAAGGCGTAGTCCTTGAGGATGTTGATGTAGGTCTTGATGTGGCCTATACCCGTGGCCGCCTGCGCCTGCATGGCCAGGCTCACCGGCGCGCCCATCTCGTCGGAGATCGCCATGGCGATGTCGTTGTAGCGCGCCTTGTAGGCCTGCTCCAGTGCTTCCAGCAGTGCGATGCGCTCGTCCCGAGTGCTCTGGGAGTAGCTCTC
>SKYU01000157.1 GCA_007127715.1 Gammaproteobacteria bacterium
CGGCGATCACGCCGAAGGGGTTGCGCGCGCCGCGCGGCAGCAGGGCGTTTACCGCCTGCAGCACGCCCACCTGGTAGGCTCCGCGGGCGCCGCCACCCGGCAGGATCAGCGCCCGCCGGATCCCGTCGCCCGCGGGGCTCACGGCGCAGGCTCCGGTGCACCGGCCAACGGCGCGACCGCCACTGGTCGGCGCAGGCCCTGGATGCTCTCGTCGAGTCCACGCAGGCTGAGCGGGTACATGCGGTCGTCCATGAGCTCGCGCGTCATCTGCACCGAGGGCGTGTAACTCCAGCGCTGCTCCGGCTCCGGGTTGAGCCACACGGCGTGCGGGTAGGCGCGCAGCAGGCGGTTCAGCCACACCTGGCCCGGCTCGTCGTTCCAATGCTCGACACTGCCCCCCGGATAGCTGATCTCGTAGGGGCTCATGGTCGCGTCGCCGACGATGATCAGCCGGTAGTCCGGGCCGTACCTGCGCATGACTTCGGTCAGCGGAATGCGCTCGGCATGGCGGCGACGGTTGTCCTTCCACACGCTCTCGTAGATGAAATTGTGGAAGTAGTAGTACTCGAGGTGCTTGAACTCCGCCCGTGCGGCCGAGAACATCTCCTCGCAGACGCGGACGTGGTCATCCATGGACCCACCGACGTCCAGGAACAGCAATACCTTCACGGCGTTATGTCGCTCAGGCTGCATGCGGATGTCGAGCAGCCCCGCGTTCTTCGCCGTCGACTCGATGGTCCCCGGCAGGTCGAGCTGGTCTGCCGCCCCTTCGCGCGCGAAACGCCGCAGCCGTCTGAGCGCGAGCTTGATGTTGCGCGTGCCGATCTGCACGGAGTCGTCGAGGTTGCGGTACTCGCGCTTCTCCCAGACCTTGACCGCGCGCCGGTTACCCCCCTTGCCGCCGATCCGTACCCCCTCCGGATTGAAACCCGAATGTCCGAAAGGAGAGGTACCGCCGGTGCCGATCCACTTGTTGCCGCCATGGTGCTGGCCGTCCTGTTCGCGCAACCGCTGCTGGAGCGCCTCCATCAGGGCCTCGAAACCGCCCAGCGACTCGATCTTCCTGCGCTCCTCCTCGGAGAGCAGCAGCTCCGCCTGGCGACGCAGCCATTCCTCGGGCACCTCCGCGGAGAAGGCCTTGAACAGCTGCTCGATGCCCTTGAAGTGCGCGGCAAAGACCTGGTCGAAGCGGTCGAACAGCGCCTCGTCCTTGATCAGCGTGGCACGCGCGAGATAGTAGAACTCGTCCACCGAGACGCTGGCCACGCGCGCCTGCAGGGCCTCGAGCAGGGTCAGGTACTCGGTGATCGAGACCCGCAGTCCCGCCTTGCGCAGCAGAAAGAAGAACTCAGCGAGCATTGCGCCTGTGCATGAACGCCAGCTGCTCGAACAGGTGCACATCCTGCTCGTTCTTCAGCAGTGCACCGTAAAGCGGCGGGATGGCGCGCTTGTCGGAGGCACGAAGCGCCTCGGCGGGGATGTCCTCGGCGAGCAGAAGCTTCAGCCAGTCGAGCAGCTCCGAGGTGGAGGGCTTTTTCTTCAGCCCCGGCACCTCACGCACCTGGTAGAACGCGTTCAGCGCCTCACGCAGCAACGCCTGTTTCAGCCCCGGGAAATGCACCTCGACGATGCTCTGCATGGTCTCGGCGTCGGGGAAGCGGATGTAGTGGAAGAAACAGCGGCGCAGGAACGCATCCGGCAGCTCCTTCTCGTTGTTGCTGGTGATGATGATGATCGGGCGGTGATGGGCACGTACGGTCTCGCCGGTCTCATAGACCGTGAATTCCATCTGATCGAGTTCGCGCAGCAGGTCGTTGGGGAATTCGATGTCGGCCTTGTCGATCTCGTCGATCAGCAGCACAGGCTGGACCTCGGAGATGAAAGCCTCCCAGATCCGACCCTTGCGGATGTAGTTGCCGATGTCCTTGACGCGATCATCACCGAGCTGCGAGTCACGCAGCCGGGCCACGGCGTCGTATTCATACAGGCCCTGCTGGGCCTTGGTGGTCGACTTGATGTGCCACTCGAACAGGGGCCGACCGAGCGACTTCGCCACTTCTTCGGCCAGCTGGGTCTTGCCGGTGCCGGGCTCACCCTTGACCAGCACGGGCCGGCCGAGCGTGATCCCGGCATTGACGGCCATCATCAGGTCTTCGGTGGCGACGTAGCGTTCCGTGCCTTCAAAACGTGCGCTGCTCATGGTCTCAGGCAAACCTCCGTGTCGTGAGGGTCACAGTGTAGCCGTGACCTCGAGGATCTTCATCGCATTCGTGTGACCGGAGATGCCGCGCATGTCACCCTTGGTGAAGATCACCCGGTCGCCCACCTGGACGAGCCCGCGCTCGAGCAGCACGTCGAACACCTCGCGGTAGATGTCCGGGGCGCCAGGCGCACCGGGCGCGAACTGGACCGGATAGACACCCCGGTAGAGGGTGACGCGGCGGGCCGTCGCCGTGTGCGGGGTGAACGCGTAGATCGGGATGTCGCTGCGGATGCGTGACATCCAGCGGGTGGTCGCGCCCGATTCGGTCAGGGCGATGATGGCCCGTACCCGCAGGTGATTGGCCGTATACATCACCGCCATGGCGATGGCCTCGTCGACCCGCTCGAAGCGGTCGTACATCCGGTGGCGGGCGCGGCCGCGTTCGGTGAGGTGTTTCTCGGCGGCGACACAGACCTCGGCCATGGCCTCGATCGCACGGACCGGGTAACGGCCCACGGCAGTCTCGGCCGACAGCATCACCGCGTCGGTGCCATCCATCACGGCGTTCGCGACGTCGGAGACCTCGGCACGCGTGGGAATGGCGTTGCTGATCATCGACTCCATCATCTGGGTGGCGGTGATCACCACGCGGTGGCGATCGCGGCTGCTGCGGATCATGCCCTTCTGGATGCCCGGCAACTCGGCGTAGCCCATTTCCACACCAAGGTCACCGCGGGCGACCATGATCACGTCGCAGGCGCCGAGCAGGGCCTCGAGATTGCGCACGGCCTCCACGCGCTCGATCTTGGCGACCAGCCGCGCCTCGGAGCCCGCCTCATGCAGCAGCCGCCGGGCCTCCTCGAGATCGGCCGCATCGCGCACGAACGACACGGCCACATAGTCGAGATCGAGTGCTGCGGCGAGGCGGATGTCTTCGCGGTCCTTGTCGGTGAGCGCCGGTGCCGACAGCCCGCCACCGAGGCGGTTGAGGCCTTTCAGATCCTTCAGCACCCCTCCGGTGCGGACCACGGTCTCGATGCGGCGTCCGAGCAGCGCCGTGACCTCGAGCACGATCTGACCATCATCCAGCAGCAGGGTATCGCCGACGTGGAGATCGTCGGCCAGCGGTGCATACGCCAGGCCCACGGCCTCCACCGTGCCTCCGGCCGCGTCCACGGCCGGGTCCAGCGCAAAACCCGCCCCCTCCGGCAGCGTCACCTCGCCCTCGGCAAACCTCTGGATCCGCAGCTTGGGCCCCTGGAGATCGCCAAGGATGCCTACGTAGCTGTTGCAGGCACGGGCGGCCGTACGCACCGCCTCGACGCGGCGCGCGACCTCGCCAGGCTGGCCATGCGAGAAGTTGATCCGGGCGACGTCCATGCCCGCGCACACCATGGCCTCGAGCACCCGGGGGTCGTCCGTGGCGGGCCCGAGCGTCGCGACAATCTTGGTGCGGCGACGGGCCGGGGTCACCGGCGCCGACTCGCTCATGCTGCCCCCTCCCGCGTCCCGGTCGCTGTGCCGGTGCGGCGTGTCAGTGATCCCGTTCTGCCGCGCGTGCCTCGAGCACGCTCACCGCGGGCAGGGTCTTGCCCTCCAGGAACTCGAGAAACGCCCCCCCGCCGGTGGAAATGTAGGACACCTGACCGCTGATGCCAAACTGCTCCACCGCGGCCAGGGTGTCCCCACCGCCGGCGATGGAATAGCCTGCACTCGCCGCCACCCCCTCGGCAATCGCGCGGGTGCCGGCGGCAAAGGCGGGAAACTCGAATACACCGACAGGGCCGTTCCAGACGATAGTGCCCGCGTCGCGCAGAATTCCCGCGTAGCTCGCGGCCGTGCGCGGGCCGACATCGAAGATCATGTCGCCCTCACCGACCTCCTCCGCCGCACAGGTCCGGGCGGGGGTGTCGGCCGAGAATTCCCTGCCGACCACGACATCCTCGGGCAGTGGGATCGCCGCGGCGCCGAAGTCTCCGGCCAGCAGCTGCCGGGCAAAGCCCAGCATCTCGGGTTCGTGCAGCGACTGACCGACCGGTCGACCCTCTGCCGCGAGCAGGGTATTGGCGATGCCACCGCCGACGATCAGCGTGTCCACCATGCCGGCCAGCGTCTTCAGCACCTCGAGCTTGCCCGAGACCTTGGCCCCGCCGACGATGGCCACGAAGGGACGCGCCGGGGACTCGAGTGCCCGACCCAGCGCCTCGAGCTCCGCCGCCAGCAGCGGACCGGCGCAGGCCACCGGCGCAAACCGGGCCACGCCATGGGTGCTGGCCTGCGCGCGGTGCGCGGTGCCGAAGGCATCCATCACGAAGACGTCACACAGCGCGGCCATGCGCCGCGCCAGAGCCTCGTCATCCTTCTTCTCGCCCGCGTTGAAGCGCACGTTTTCGCACAGCACGACTTCGCCGTCGGCCAGCTCGACGCCGTCCAGCCAGTCACGCACGAGGCGGACCGGCCGATCCAGCAGCTCCCCGAGGCGCGTGGCCACCGGAGCCAGCGAATACGCCTCGTCGAACTCGCCTTCGACCGGCCGGCCGAGATGCGAGAGCAGCATCACGCGCCCACCCGCCTGCAGCGCCTGGCGGATCGTCGGGAGCGAGGCGACAAGCCGGGCATCGCTGCTGACCCGGCCTTCTCGTACCGGCACATTGAGATCCTGACGGATCAGCACGCGCTTGCCGGCCATGTCGAGCTCGCTCATTCGAATCAGCGCCATGGGCGTTCTCCGTGGAAACCAGGGACGCCGGGCGTCACAGCCCGGCCATCACCTTCGCGGTATCGAGCATGCGGTTGGAGAAGCCCCACTCGTTGTCGTACCAGGCACAGACCTTGACCAGCCGGCCACCGATCACCTTGGTGAGGCTGGCGTCGTAGGTGGAGGACGCGGGGTCGTGGTTGAAGTCGATCGACACCAGCGGCGCGTCGTTATAGGCGAGGACGCCCTTGAGCTCGCCCTCGGCGGCGGCCTTGAGCAGCGTGTTGATCTCGTCGACCGTGGTGTCGCGGCCCGCGGTGAAGGTCAGATCGACCATCGAGACGTTGATGGTCGGCACACGCACGGCAAAACCGTCGAGCTTGCCGGCCAGGTCGGTCAGCACCAGACCCACGGCCGCCGCGGCACCCGTCTTGGTCGGAATCATCGACATGGTGGCCGAGCGGGCGCGACGCAGGTCGGAGTGATAGACGTCGGTCAGCACCTGGTCGTTGGTGTAGGCGTGGATCGTGGTCATGATGCCCTCGACCAGACCGAAGGCCTCGTGCAGCGGCTTGACCAGGGGCGCCAGGCAGTTGGTGGTGCAGGAGGCATTGGAGACCACGGTGTCTGCCGCCGTCAGCGTGTCATGGTTCACGCCGTACACGATGGTCGGCAGGTCCTTGCCGGCCGGCGCGGAGATCAGCACCTTCTTCGCGCCACCGGCGAGGTGCGCGGAGGCCTTGTCCTTGCTGGCGAAGAAGCCGGTGCACTCCATGACGATATCGACGTCGAGCTCACCCCAGGGCAGCTTGGCCGGATCACGCTCGGCGAACACCTTGATGCGATCGCCGTTGACGATCATATGGTCCCCGTCGACGCTCACTTCGCCGGGAAACTTGCCGTGCGCCGTGTCATAGCGCGTGAGATGGGCGTTGGTGTCGGCATCGCCGAGGTCGTTGATGGCGACGATGCGGAACTCGTCGGTGCGCCCGCTCTCGTAGAGCGCCCGCAGTACGTTGCGGCCGATGCGGCCGTACCCGTTGATTGCGACTTTCACAGCCATGATGCTTCTCCCTGAGTCGTTCCTGCGGTGGGGACGCGTCAGTCGACCAGCGCACGCGCGCGGGCGACCACGTTGTCCACGGTGAACCCGAAATGCTCGAACAGCCGGCCCGCCGGCGCCGATTCGCCATAGCGGTCCACACCGATCACGTCACCGGTCTCGCCGACATAACGGCGCCAGTATTCGCTGACCCCGGCCTCCAGTGCCAGTCGCGGCACCCCCGGCGGCAGCACGCTGTCGCGGTAGGCCGGATCGCAGCGGTCGAAGAGCTGGTTGCAGGGCATCGACACCACCCGCGCCGACACCCCTCCGGACGCCAGCACACGGGCGGCATCCACCGCCAGCCCGACTTCCGAACCCGTCGCCAGCAGCACGATGCGCGGCGGCCCGTCGCCTTCGTCGCACAGCACGTAACCGCCATGGCGGATCGCCTCGAGCTGCGCGGCGTCACGAGGCTGGTGCGGGACATTCTGACGGGTGAATACCAGCGCGGTGGGGCCATCGACCCGCTCGATGGCGTCGACCCACGCCGCCATCGACTCCACAGCGTCGCAGGGTCGCCAGACGGTGAGGTTCGGGATGATGCGCAGGCTGGCCAGGTGTTCCACGGGCTGATGGGTCGGACCGTCCTCGCCGAGACCGATCGAATCGTGGGTGAACACCATGACCTGGCGGATGCACATCAGCGCCGCCATGCGCAGCGCGTTGCGCGCGTAATCGGAAAAGGTCAGGAAGGTGGCGCTGTAGGGGATCAGTCCGCCGTGCAGGGTCAGCCCGTTGCACAGCGCGGTCATGCCGAATTCGCGCACCCCGAAGTAGATGTAGTTGCCAGCGTAGTCGCCGGCGGCCACCGGCCGCGAGCCCTCGTGCAGCGTGAGGTTGGACCCGGCGAGGTCGGCCGACCCGCCAATGAGTTCGGGCAGCCTGGGGGCGAGCGCATTCAACGCCTGCTGCGACGCCTTGCGGGTGGCCACGGTCGCGCCCCGGGCATCGGCGTCGGCCAGTGCGGCGCGCACGGTCGCCGCCCAGTCCGCCGGCAGCTGGCCGGCCATGCGCCGGCGGAACTCGGCGGCCAGTGCCGGGTATTCAGCGGCATAGGCCTCGAAACGGGCCTGCCACTCAGCCTCGCGCGCCGCGCCCGCGGCCCGCGCATCCCAGCCCGCGGCCACTTCCGCAGGAAGCTCGAACGGTGCATGGGGCCAGCCCAGTGCCTCCCGGGCGGCCGCAATCTCCTCGGCACCGAGCGGAGCCCCGTGAGTGGCCTCGCTGCCGGCCTTGTTGGGCGCGCCATAGCCGATGACCGTGCGGCAGCAGATCAGTGTCGGGCGGGTGGTGTCCGCCCTGGCGGCTTCGACCGCCGCCAGGATCGCCGCCGGGTCGTGACCGTCGACCTCGCGGATCACCTGCCAGCCATAGGCCTCGAAGCGACGCGGCGTGTCGTCGGCAAACCAGCCCGCGACGTCGCCGTCGATGGAAATCCCGTTGTCGTCATAGAAGCAGACCAGCCGCCCCAGTCCCAGCGTGCCGGCCAGCGAGCAGGCTTCATGGGAAACCCCCTCCATGAGACAGCCATCGCCAAGGAACACCCAGGTCCAGTGATCGACGATCTCGTGGCCGGGCCGGTTGAAGGTGGCGGCCAGCACCCGCTCGGCCAGTGCCATGCCCACGGCATTGGCGACCCCCTGGCCCAATGGCCCGGTAGTCGTCTCGATACCCACCTCGGGATCGTATTCCGGGTGACCGGGCGTGCGCGAACCGAGCTGACGAAAGGCCCGCAGCTCGTCCATCGGCAGCGGGTAGCCGGTGAGGTGCAGCAGCGCGTACAGCAGCATCGAGCCGTGCCCGTTGGAGATCACGAAGCGGTCGCGATCGGCCCAGCGGGGGTTCGCGGGATTGTGCCTGAGTACGTCGTTCCACAGCACTTCGGCAATGTCCGCCATGCCCATGGGCATGCCGGGATGACCGGAGTTCGCCTGCTGGACGGCGTCCATGGCGAGGAAACGAAGGGCATTGGCGAGCAGGCGACGCTCGGGCCGCGGTGACTCTGCGGCCGGGGAAGTGGTGTTGGTCATCGGGTCTGCCAGGCAGTGAGCTTGCGCCCCGGCGAGCGGCACCAGAGCCGGCGCCGGGGCGTGGATTCTCTCAGATGGCGCCGCGCAGCCGCAACTTGCCGACCGGGGGCCCGGGGCTGGCGAGCGGCGGCAAAAGGGGCTATGATTGCCAAATATCAAGTTTCCTTTATATTCAATTTCCACTCACATGACCGGCACCGGTCGCGGGAACGCGCTCGGCTGCCACTGCCGGGGACCCACGATGAGCCGCAGCCACCTGTTCACTTCCGAATCCGTCTCCGAGGGCCACCCGGACAAGATGGCCGACCAGATTTCCGACGCGGTGCTGGACGCCATTCTCGAGAAAGATCCCCGGGCCCGCGTGGCCTGCGAGACCCTGGTCAAGACCGGAATGGTACTGGTGGCCGGCGAGATCACCACCGACGCCTGGGTGGACCTTGAGGAACTGGTGCGCCGGGTCATTCTGGACATCGGCTACGACAGCTCCGAAAAAGGCTTCGATGGCGCGTCCTGCGCGGTGATCAACGCCATCGGCAAGCAGTCCCCGGATATCAACCAGGGCGTCGACCGCGCCGACCCGCGCGAGCAGGGGGCCGGTGACCAGGGCCTGATGTTCGGCTATGCCTCGCGCGAGACCGACGTACTCATGCCCGCGCCCATCACTCTTGCCCACCGCCTGGTCAAGCGCCAGGCGGAGGTGCGCAAGTCCGGCGAGTTGCCGTGGCTGCGGCCGGACGCCAAGAGCCAGGTCACTCTTCGCTATGTCGATGGCGGGGTGGCCGGCGTGGATGCAGTCGTACTCTCGACCCAGCACTCGCCGGACATCACCCAGCCGGCCCTGCAGGAAGCAGTGATGGAAACCATCATCAAGCCGGTGCTCCCGGCACAATGGCTGCACGAGGCGACGCAATTCCACATCAATCCGACCGGGAAGTTCGTCATCGGGGGCCCGATGGGCGACTGCGGGCTGACCGGCCGCAAGATCATCGTCGACACCTACGGGGGCATGGCCCGCCACGGTGGCGGCGCATTCTCGGGCAAGGACCCCTCCAAGGTGGACCGCTCGGCAGCCTACGCCGCGCGCTATGTTGCCAAGAACATCGTCGCCGCCGGACTGGCCGAGCGCTGCGAGATCCAGGTCTCCTACGCCATCGGCGTGGCCGAGCCCACCTCGCTGACCATCGAGACCTTCGGCACCGCAACAATCGCCGAGGAGCGGATCGAGGCGCTGGTGCGAGAACACTTCGACCTCACGCCCTATGGCATTCTGGAGATGCTGGACCTGGTCAAGCCGCTGTACCGGCCGACGGCCACCTACGGACACTTCGGGCGTACCGAGCCCGAGTTCCATTGGGAACGCACCGACCGCGCCGAGGCCCTGGCCGATGCCGCTGGACTGAAGGCCGCCGTCGGGACCTGACCCCCTTTTTCATGACGCGGTATCGAGGAGCGTTGCAACGGGAAGGACCCCGCCAGGCTCGATACCCGCCGCCACATCCGCAGAACCGCGCTCGCTCAACCCGACACAGGAGTCGTTCATGAACGCTGTCGTTGAAAAGCAGAGCCCGCAGGATTTCCACGTCGCCGACCTCGGCCTTGCCGAGTGGGGCCGCCGGGAAATCGCCATCGCGGAAACCGAGATGCCCGGCCTGATCGCCGTGCGCGAGGAGTACGCCGCAGCCAAGCCGCTCGCCGGCGCCCGGATCGCCGGTTCGCTGCACATGACCATCCAGACCGCCGTGCTGATCGAGACGCTGCAGGCGCTCGGCGCCGAGGTCCGCTGGGCCTCGTGCAACATCTACTCCACCCAGGACCACGCCGCCGCGGCCATCGCCGCCACCGGCACCCCGGTGTTCGCCTTCAAGGGCGAGACCCTGGATGAATACTGGGACTACACCCACCGCATCTTCGAGTGGCCGGGCGGGCAGACGGCCAACATGATCCTCGATGACGGTGGCGATGCCACCCTGCTGCTGAACCTCGGCGCGCGCGCGGAAAAGGACGCTTCCGTGCTCGACAACCCGGGCAGCGACGAGGAACGCGCGCTTTACGCCGCCATCCGCAAGCGGCTGGCCACCCAGCCGGGCTGGTACTCCCGCGCGCTGGCCGAGATCCGCGGCGTCACCGAGGAGACCACCACCGGGGTGAGCCGCCTCTACCGCATGCAGAAGGACGGCAGCCTGCCCTTCCCCGCGATCAACGTGAACGACTCGGTGACCAAGTCGAAGTTCGACAACCTCTATGGCTGCCGTGAGTCGCTGGTCGACGGCATCAAGCGGGCCACCGACGTCATGATCGCGGGCAAGATCGCCCTGGTCGCCGGCTACGGCGATGTCGGCAAGGGCTGCGCGCAGTCGCTGCGTGGCCTGGGCGCCATCGTGTGGGTCACCGAGATCGACCCCATCTGCGCACTGCAGGCCGCGATGGAAGGCTTCCGCGTGGTCACCATGGAAGAGGCGGCACCGCTGGCCGACATTTTTGTCACCGCCACCGGTAACTACAACGTCATCACCCGTGAGCACATGCTGGCGATGAAGGACCAGGCCATCGTCTGCAACATCGGCCACTTCGACAACGAGATCGATGTCGCCGGCCTGCGCAACGACACCTGGGAGAACATCAAGCCCCAGGTCGACCACATCATCTTCCCCGACGGCAAGCGGATCATCCTGCTCGCCGAAGGTCGACTGGTGAAC
>SKYU01000009.1 GCA_007127715.1 Gammaproteobacteria bacterium
AGCACGCGGTGGCCGGCCCGCCCGGCCACCGCGTGTTCCGGTAGAATCCGCAGCCTGGCGACTCTCGTACGCAGGCAGCGCAGCATGACTTACCGAAAAATCCGTGTCCCCGAACACGGCGAGCCGATCACGCTCGGGCGCGACGGCATGATCACGGTCCCCGACCATCCCATCATCCCGCTGATCGAGGGCGATGGCATCGGTATCGATGTCACGCCGGCAATGCACCAGGTCGTCACCGCCGCAGTGGCGAAAGCCTATGGTGAACGCCGGCGCATCGCGTGGATGGAGGTCTACGCGGGCCAGAAGGCCACCGAGGTCTACGAGGGGGCGAACTATCTCCCGGACGAGACGCTGGACGCGCTGCAGCGTTACGTGGTCTCGATCAAGGGCCCCCTGGCCACCCCCATCGGCGGGGGTATCCGCTCGCTCAACGTCTCCATCCGCCAGGCCATGGATCTTTACGCCTGCGTCCGCCCCATCCGTTATTTCCTCGGCGTGTCCACGCCTATGAAGCACTCGGGGCAGGTCGACATGGTGGTGTTCCGCGAGAACACGGAAGACATCTATGCGGGCATCGAGTGGCCTGCGGGTTCGCCCGAAAACCGCAGACTCATCGAGTTCCTGGAGAACGAGCTGGGCGTGCGGCCATTCCGCCATCCGGAACTGACCGGACTGGGCATCAAACCGGTCTCCCAGCCCGGCTCCCAACGCCTGGTGCGCAAGGCCCTGCAGTATGCGATCGATCAGGATCGCGGCTCGGTGACCCTGGTGCACAAAGGCAACATCATGAAGTTCACCGAGGGCGCGTTCTGCCGCTGGGGCTACGATCTGGCACGCGAGGAGTTCGGGGCAGAGCCCATCGGCGACGGTCCCTGGATGCGAATGCGCAACCCCCGCAGCGGACGGGACATCGTCATCCGTGATGTGATTGCGGACAATTTCCTGCAGCAGATCCTGCTGAATCCCCAGGACTACGATGTGGTGGCCACACTCAACCTCAACGGCGACTACATCTCCGATGCACTGGCCGCACAGGTCGGGGGGATCGGTATTGCACCCGGCGCCAACATCGGCGACGGGGTGGCGGTGTTCGAGGCCACGCATGGCACGGCGCCGGGGTTTGCCGGCAAGGACCGCGTCAACCCGGGCTCGCTGATCCTCTCCGCCGAGATGATGCTGCGCTACATCGGCTGGCATGAGGCGGCCGACCTGGTGCTGAAGGGGATCTCCAACACCATTGCCAACAAGGAACTGACCTACGATCTTGCGGTGATGCGCGAGGCCATCCGGCGACCCGACGTCACGCCGGCCCGGGATGCTGCACAGGTGCAGGACAACCTCGAGCGGCTGATCCCCGGCGCCACCCTGCTGGGCACACGCGGGTTTGCCGAGGCGATCATCCGTCACATGGATGACTGACGCGGGCGTGGCGACCACCTTCGATCCCGACTGCCGACAGTGCCCGCGGCTGGCGGGGCATCTCGAGGCCGTGCGGGCGACGCACCCGGACTATCATGCCGCGCCAGTCCCGGCGTTTGGCGTCAGGCATCCGCGTCTGCTGATCGTCGGACTGGCCCCGGGCATGCATGGTGCAAACCGCACGGGGCGGCCGTTCACCGGTGACTACGCCGGCGTACTGCTCTACGCCACGCTGCACCGCCTTGGCTTGGCGAACCGCCCCGATGCGGTCGACCGCGAGGACGGCCTGCGCCTGCTGGGCGTGCGCATCACCAACGCGGTCAAGTGCCTGCCCCCGGAGAACAAGCCCATCGGTGCGGAGGTGGCGAACTGCAACCGCTACCTCGCTGCGGAACTGGACGCCTTGCCCGGGACGGCGGTGATTCTCGCCCTGGGCGGGGTCGCGCACCGCGCGGTACTGCGGGCACTGGGGCTGCGCCAGGCCGAGCACGGGTTCGCGCATGCCGCCGAACACCGGCTCGCGGATGGCCGCTGGCTGGTCGATTCCTACCACTGCAGCCGCTACAACACCCAGACCGGCCGGTTGACCGCAGAGGCCTTCGAGCACGTCGTGCGTCGCGCCGCCGAACGGGCCGGGATTGCTCTTCAGCCATGAGCGATCCCCAGGGCGTCGAGGACACCTTCGATATCAGGGCCTTTCTGGAGACCCTGAGCCACGGGCCCGGGGTCTACCGGATGCTCGACACCGAAGAGCGCATCATCTACGTCGGCAAGGCCCGGGACCTGCGCCGACGCGTAGGCAGTTATTTCCAGGGCCGTGCGGCGGATGCCAAGACCATGGCGCTGCGCAAGGCCATTGCCCGCTGCGAAGTCACCGTCACCCGGACCGAAACCGAAGCACTCCTGCTCGAAAACGCCCTGATCAAGGCTCATCGGCCGCGCTTCAATGTGCTGCTGCGCGACGACAAGAGCTACCCCTACATCTATCTCGCCACCGGGCACGAGTACCCTCGACTCGCCTTCTACCGGGGTGCACGGCGGGGGGAGGGCAGGTATTTCGGTCCCTATCCGAGTGCAGGCGCCGTGCGCGAAACCCTCAACCAGCTGCAGAAGCTGTTCCGAATCCGCCAGTGCGAGGACAGCTTCTACGCCAACCGCAGCCGTCCCTGTCTGCAATATCAGATCCGGCGCTGTACGGCACCATGCGTGGGGCTGATCAGCCGCGAGGACTATGCACGCGATGTCGCCGATGCCCAGGCGTTTCTCGAGGGCCGCAGCAACCAGGTCACCGAACGCCTGGCCGAACGGATGGAGGCTGCCGCCGAAAGGCTCGACTTCGAAACCGCCGCCCGGCTGCGCGACCAGATCGCGCGCCTGAAGCGCGTCGAGGAGCGCCAGTTCGTGGCCGCCAGCGACGCGCGCGATGTGGACGTGCTAGGACTCAGCCAGTCCGGTGGGCTGGCCTGCGTCGCGGTGCTGTTCATCCGTGGGGGCCGCCTGCTCGGCAGCCGCAGTCATTTCCCTCGTGGCGCCGAGGACGCCTCGCCCGGCGACATCCTGCAGGCGTTCATCAGCCAGTACTACGCGGAACGCGAGGCCCCTCGCAGTATCGTGGCCGGCAGAGTGATCGAGGATGCTGCGCTCCTGGAGTCCGCACTGGGTGAGCAGACCGGTCACCGCGTGGAAATCCGCCAGAGGGTCCGCGGCGAGCGGGCGCGCTGGCTGGAGATGGCCCGGGCCAACGCCGAGCAGGCGCTGGAGGCCCGCATCGCCAGCGACGCCAGCCTGCAGGCGCAGCGCGAGGCGCTGGCCGAAGCCCTGGGCCTGCATGACGCCCCGGAGCGGTTGGAGTGTTTCGATGTCAGTCATCTGGGGGGTACGCAGACCGTGGCCTCCTGCGTGGTTTTCGGGACTGAGGGTCCACGGCGCACCGACTACCGGCGCTTCAACATCGAGGGTGTCATGCCCGGCGACGACTACGGCGCGCTGGCGCAGGCGGTCCGTCGGCGGTACACCCGGCTCAAGCAGGGTGAGGGGCAGCTGCCCGACGTGCTGTTCATCGATGGCGGTCGCGGCCAGCTCGGGGCCGTCCTCGAGGTGCTGGAGGACATGCAGCTCGATGGCCTGACCATCGTGGCGGTCGCCAAGGGGCACGCCCGAAAGCCGGGCCGGGAACGGCTGTTCTTGGCAGGAAGAAACGAGCCTCTTATACTGCCGGGCAACTCCCGGGCGCTGCATCTCGTGCAGCAGCTCAGAGACGAGGCCCATCGTTTTGCCATCACCGGTCAGCGCGCGCGGCGTGGTCGCAGCGCATCGACGTCCCAGCTCGAAAGCATTCCTGGTCTCGGCCCGAAGCGTCGGCGAGAACTGCTCAAGGCCTTCGGCGGCCTTCAGGGTGTCGCCCGGGCCGGCGTCGATGACCTGGTGCGGGTGCGCGGCATCAGCCGGCAGTTGGCTCAACGGGTCTATGACCATTTTCGCGGCGACCGTGGCTGAGCCCCCGGCTGAGCCTGCCGCAGACAGGGGCGTTCGAGCATGAACCTGCCCACGCTGCTCACCTGGCTGCGTATCGTCACCATCCCGCTTGTGGCGCTCGCGTTCTATCTGCCGCTCGAATGGGCGCGTCCGCTGTCAACCCTGTTTTTCACCATCGCGGCGGTGACCGACGCCTTTGACGGCTGGCTCGCGCGGCGCTGGAACCAGACCACCGCCTTCGGCGCATTTCTGGACCCGGTGGCCGACAAGCTGCTCGTAGCCGTGTCGCTGGTGCTGCTGGTGCAGGACGGTGGCAGCGTACTGGTCACGCTCATGGCGGCGGTCATCATAGGCCGGGAGATCACCGTATCGGCACTCCGCGAATGGATGGCCCACGTGGGGGCCCGAGCGCGGGTGGCCGTCTCGCCGATAGGCAAATCCAAGACCATCGTCCAGATGGTGGGCATCGGGATGATGCTCTTCCACATTCCGCTGCTGGGCATTCCCGTCTACGAGATCGGGCTGGTGCTGCTGTTTGCCGCCTCGGTCGTGACGCTGTGGTCGATGGCCGATTACCTGCGGGCTGCCTGGCCGGAGCTTACCGCGCGTCGACACGAGCCCGGGGCACACTGAAGCCAGTCTTGACAGAACGGGGACTGGCCGTAGAATTGCCGGTCTTGATGCGGGAATAGCTCAGTTGGTAGAGCACAACCTTGCCAAGGTTGGGGTCGCGAGTTCGAGTCTCGTTTCCCGCTCCAAAGCTACCGAATTGCGCGCCGCTCGCCGATTTCGTACGGAAATCGTACGTAAGACGGCACCCGAGAGCGGCGCGCAAGTTTTTTCAGGCGGCCAGGTGGCAGAGTGGTTATGCAGCGGCCTGCAAAGCCGTGTACGCCGGTTCGATTCCGACCCTGGCCTCCATCTCCTTACCCCGTCGCCGCGCAGGTCCCGGCAGCCCGGGTGGCGGAACTGGTAGACGCAGCGGACTTAAAATTCGCAGGCCGAAAGGCCGTGCCGGTTCGATTCCGGCCCCGGGCACCAGTCCTCATCACGCCACCTCGCTGCGGAAATCCTCGAACTTCCCTCCAGGCCCGCGCGGAATCTCTTCGAGCACATTGAGGGCGAAGGCATAGTCACCGGGCAGGTTGTCACGGATGACAGCCTCGAGGCGCGCCCGGTCGTCGGCATCGAGCGCCTGCGCCGGTACGGCATTGAGTTCGACGCGGTCCAGCCTGCGCTGGACCACCTGGAACTGGCGTAGCAGGTCGAGATCGGCCAGCGCGATGGCGAACCGCGGCCACAGACGATCGCCGTCGGGCAGTACGTACATGTTGCGCTGGCGCCCGCGGATACGCCGGAGGACCGGGTAGGGCAGGGGCCCGTTATCGACCCCGCCCGGCTCGGCATAATCGCCCAGCGCGTAGCGGATCAGGGGCATGGCAAGATTCTGCAGCTGCGTGACCACCACCTGCCCCGTCTCGCCAGGACCGACCGGGCTGCCGGCGTCATCCAGCACTTCAACGAGCACATTCTCGACCTGCACGCGGTAACCCGCGCCGTGAGGGCAGGCCAGCGCGATGATGCCGACTTCGCGGGTGGCATAGCGGTCCACCAGGCTGGCACCCCAAACGCGCTGTGCCAGGTCAGGGAGCGTCTCGGGCAGGCTTTCGCCGTAGGTGTCGATCCGCTCCAGCGAGGGCAGAACCACGCCGCGCTCGCTGGCTCGCTGGAGCAGTGCCAGGGCATTGCTCGGGTAGGTCATGAGGTAATGGGGATCCTGCTCGACCAGCCAGTCGATCTGCCGGTCGACCGGGGTGGCCGAGTCCAGGGCGACCCCGGGGCGGACCTCCGCCCCCGGACACCACTGCATCTGCGAAGGCGTCATGACTTGCCCGCCCGCATCCCGCGGCATGAGCTGGATGGTCGCGTGCCGGGCATCCGGACGGCTGCCATGCCAGCGGTGATGGCGCCACATCAGAACGCTGAGCACGCCATTCGCTTCGCGGTCCCAGGTCACCCGCACGGGCATACCTGAGGACCCCGAGGTCACGAATCTGAGCACGTCAGGGCCACGCCCGAGCCGGGTGAGCAGCGCATCTCCCTGCGCCTGCAGCTGCGTCCGGGTGAGCACCGGGAGCGCTGCGAGCAGGTCCCGGGCACCGGCGTCAGCTCCCAGAGACGACCGGGCCGCCTCGATCCGCTCGCGGTAGAACGGCACGGTGGCCGCGGCGTAGTCGAGCACCCGCGCCAGCGCCTGGGTCTGCAGATCGTGCAGCACCTCGCTGGTGCGCGACTCGAGTTCGGCGAAGTGGCGCTGGATCAGCGTTGTCGCCTTCACGGGGCATCTCCGGCGAAAGGGGCGGCCAGCTGCGGCAGTGTGCCGGTGTCGACCGCCCTGTCCGCGGCGATGTCCGGAGGGCCGTGCTGCTGTCGGCGACGGGCCGGCCAGGCCACGGTGAGCCGAAAGCTGCCAACCCGGCACTCGTCCCCGTCGAGCAGTCGTCGGCGACCGATGACGGCCCCGTTGACGCGAGTGCCGTTACGGCTGGCAAGATCAGTCAGGAGCAGGCCGTCCACGTCGCACAGCAGCAGGGCGTGATAGCGACTCACCCAACGGTCCTCCAACACGATATCCGCCGTGGCGTCGCGACCGATCACCCAGCGTCCGGCCGGTGCCAGCACCTGCTCGGACACCCGGCGGCCACCGCGCTGCACCATAAGCCTGGGCGGCTGGAGCAGGGCTCCGTCGAGCACCTCGCCGCAGCGCGCCGCCAGCGGCTCGAGTTCCGGCGCCTGCAGGCGAGTCCTTAGCAGCGGGCTGCCCGCCAGCACCAGCTGAACTGCCAGCTGACCGCGATGTCGCAGACGCAGGACCGGCAACAGCCCGGCGAGCTCGCGCGTGCTGGCCGCCTGCGCGTCGTTCAGCAGAACCAGCGGCGCGCGACCCGCGGCACACTCGTGGAGCAGAAAGACGCGTAGAATATTGGTGATGTCCACCCCGTCCCCGGCGATTTCCTCGAACCCGAGCGCATGCAGCATCCGCTGGCCCAGGCCACCGGCCGACGTCGGCGGGCCGTCGCCACTCGCCGACAGCTCGACCACCGTACGGCCCTCCGCGCGGGCGCAGGACGCTAGGGCGGCGAGGGCTTCGGCGCGGGCGTGCCCGGGTGGACTGCACAGCAGCACCATCTGGTGGCCACGGGAGAGGGCCTCGGCCAATGGCGCGGCCGCCTGTTGGGCCGCTGGTAGCGACATGAGAAGGGCCTGGGGCGTGTCCGACATCGACCGGTCAACCGCACATCATGGAGGGGACTGGCGAGACTCGCCGTATCCGCCATCCGGGTCAAGCCCCCCTGGGCAGGACGCCTGAAAAAGTCGATGCATTGCCCATGCTTGAACTGAGAGACATTGCCGTCGCACGCAGCGAGCGTGTGCTGTTCGACGGTTTGAGTCTGGGGCTCGGTCCCGGGGACCTCGCCACGGTGGTGGGGCCCAACGGCGCCGGCAAGACCAGCCTGCTGCGCGTGGTCGCCGGACTCAGCCGTGCCCATGCGGGCAGCCTGCAATGGCGCGGCCGCCCCCTAGAGCCCGGCGACCCCGTGTACGGGCGCGAGCGGCTCTACCTGGGGCATCAGCCCGGGCTGAAAGCGGACCTCTCGGTGAGCGAGAACCTGCGTTTCCTGCTAGAGCTCCAGGGAGCCGGGTTCGACCCCGAGGCGCTGGAGACCTGCCTGGCGCCGCTCGGACTTGGCGGGCTTGCGCATCGACCGGTACGCGCACTGTCGGCGGGTCAGCGCCGTCGGGTCGCACTGGCCCGCATGCGTCTGTGCGGCAGCCTGCTGTGGCTGCTCGACGAACCGCTGACCAACCTGGATGTCGACGGCCAGGCGCTGGTGGCGCGATGGCTGGACGAGCACCTGGCCGGAGGTGGACTGGCCATGGTGGCCTCACACGCCCCGCTGGGGACACGGCACCCCGGGCGTCGCCTCGAAGTGGCGCTGGGTCGATGAGCGGCATGCTGGCGGCGGCCTTGGCGCTCGCGCGGCGCGATCTGCGGGCGGCCCTGCGGCGTTGGGGCGAGCTTGCGCTCCCGCTGTGTTTTTTCGTGATCGTGCTCACGCTTTTCCCTCTTGGGCTCGCGCCGGAGCGCGACACCCTGGCCGCCGTCGGCCCCGGGGTGCTGTGGGTTGCCGCGCTACTCGCGTCGCTGCTCGCCCTGGAGTCGCTGTTCCGCAGCGACATGGATGACGGCAGCATGGAGCAGCTGGTATTGAGCCCGCAGCCACTTGCGTTGATGGCCTTGGTCAAGGCCCTGACGCACTGGCTGATGAGTGGCCTGCCGCTGGTGCTGCTGACCCCGTTGGTGGCCCAGGCGTTCTACCTGCCGGGCAACGCGATCTGGGTGCTCGCGCTGGCCCTTTTTCTGGCCACTCCGACGCTCAGTCTCATCGGTGCTGTAGCCGCCGCGTTGACGGCCAGTCTGAGGCGGGGCGCCGGGGTTTTGGGTATACTGGTACTGCCGTTGGCGGTGCCATTACTGGTGTTCGGGGCTCGGGCCACCGACTTAGCCATCCAGGGCCAGAGTGCCGCCGGGCCGCTGTATCTGCTGGCGGCGCTGTTCGCGCTGGCGGTGACGCTGGCGCCTCTGGCGATCGCTGCAGCCTTGAGGATCAGCGTCGATTGAACTTCGGCCGTTTGGGGCGGACATAGGGAACATGTGGCTCTGGTTTCACAAGCTCGGCTCGCCGCCGCACTTCTATCGCACCGCCGGCCGGCTGATTCCCTGGTTTGCCATCCCGGCGGCCCTGCTGCTCGTTGCCGGCACCCTGGGCGGCCTGGTCATCGCCCCTGCGGACTATGAACAGGGCGACGGCTTTCGCATCATTTACGTGCATGTGCCCAGCGCCTACCTCGCGATGTTCGGCTACGTCGCCATGGCCATCGCCGCGGCCGTTGGGCTGATCTGGCGCATGAAACTGGCCTTCGCCTTCGCGGCCGCCTGCGCTCCGGTCGGCGCAGCCTTCACCTTCCTGTGTCTGGCGACAGGGTCGCTGTGGGGCAAGCCCATGTGGGGCGTGTGGTGGGACTGGGACGGCCGCATGACTTCCATGCTTGTGCTGCTGTTTCTCTACCTCGGGGTGATCGCGCTGCGGGGAGCCTTCGACGATGCGGCGAAAGGCGATCGCGCCGCTGCACTGCTTGCCATCGTCGGGGTGGTCAACATTCCGATCATCAAGTTCTCGGTGGACTGGTGGAACACGCTGCACCAGCCGGCGACCCTTTCGAAGCTGTCGGCCCCATCGATGACGATGGACATGCTGGGCTGGCTGCTCGTCATGATCGTGGGACACATGCTGTTCTTCGCCGCCGTGGTGACCCTGCGGCTGCGGGGCGAGGTACTGCTGAGGGAACGCGGCGCACGCTGGATCCGGGGAGTGGACGGCCGTGCGTGAGTTCCTGCTGATGGATGGATACTGGGCGTACGTCTGGAGCTCATGGGCGCTGACCCTGGCGATCATGGTCTGGCTCATCATGGCGGCCCGGCGCCATCACCGGCGCGCGCTGCTCGAGGCCGCGCAGGAAACCGAGGCACCGCTGCCCGCGCGTGCCGCCGTGAAGGAGTTGTCATGACACCTGCTAGGAAACGCCGTCTGGTGATGGTCTCGGCGCTGGTCGCCGGGGTGGGTCTTGCGACCACGCTGGCGCTGCGCGCGTTCCAGGAGAACATGCTGTACTTCTACAGCCCGACGGAATTCGTCCAGAACGGTGTTCCCGAGGAACGCACGATCAGGGTTGGCGGTCTGGTGGCCGACGGCTCGGTTCGGCGAGCCGCGGGCAGCATGACCATCGAGTTCGAGGTCACCGATCACGCCTACACCGTGCCGGTCACCTATACCGGCGTGCTGCCGGATCTCTTCCGCGAAGGCCAGGGTGTCGTGGCGCGCGGTCGCATCGGCGAAAACGGCATGTTCATGGCAGAGAACATCATGGCCAAGCATGACGAGAACTACATGCCACCGGAGGTCGCCCAGGCGCTCCACGCCGGCAAGATGCGCGCGATCGAACGGGCACGGGAGGGATTCCCCGACGACGCCGGGAGCAACGGCACCGCCGTCTCCGACAGCGGCTACGCGGGAGGGTACTGACCGATGGCGCCCGAGATCGGCCAGGTCGCCCTGGTCCTTGCCCTGATTCTCGCGCTGATCCAGAGCGTCGCGCCGATCTGGGGCAGCTTCACCGGCAACCGCATGCTGATGGCCGTGGCCAAACCCGCGGTCACCGGGCAGATGGTGTTCGCAGCGGTCGCCTTCGGGGCGCTGACCTGGGCGTTCGTCCACCATGATTTCTCGGTGTCCTTCGTCGCCGGCCACTCCAACTCGGAGCTGCCGCTGTTCTACCGGTTCGGCGCGGTCTGGGGCGGACACGAGGGCTCACTGCTGCTCTGGATCCTCGTGCTGGCGATCTGGTCGGTACTGGTGGCTGTGTTCAGCCGCCAGATGCCCGAGCGCTTCGTCGCACGGGTCCTCGGGGTACTGGGTGTGGTCGCGGTCGGCTTCCTGTCTTTCACGCTGTTCACCTCGAACCCCTTCGATCGGCTCATCCCCGCACCGGCCGACGGACAGGACCTGAATCCGCTCCTTCAGGATCCGGCGTTGATGTTCCATCCGCCGTTGCTCTACATCGGCTACGTCGGCTTTGCCGTGGCCTTCGCCTTCGCCATTGCCGCGTTGCTGGAAGGGCGGATCGATGCGGCGTGGGCGCGCTGGACGCGGCCCTGGACCACTGCCGCCTGGCTGTTCCTGACACTCGGCATCTCGCTCGGCAGCTGGTGGGCCTATTACGAGCTCGGCTGGGGCGGCTGGTGGTTCTGGGACCCGGTGGAAAACGCCTCACTGCTGCCCTGGCTGGTGGGCACGGCGCTCATCCACTCGCTGGCGGTCACCGAGAAGCGGGGGCTGTTCAAGAGCTGGACGCTGCTGCTGGCCATCTCGGCGTTCAGTCTCAGCCTGCTCGGCACCTTCCTGGTGCGCTCCGGCATCCTCGTCTCGGTACATGCCTTCGCCGCCGACCCCTCGCGCGGGCTCTACATCCTTGCGTTCATGGGCATCGTGGTGACCATCGCACTCGCGCTTTATGCCTGGCGTGCGCCGGCCATGGCCTCGGACGCCGGGTTCAAGCCGCTGTCTCGCGAGACCTTCCTGCTCGCCAACAACATCCTGCTGGTGGTCGCGACCCTGCTGATCCTGCTCGGTACGCTCTATCCGCTGTTCATGGACGCCCTGAATCTCGGCAAGATCTCCGTCGGCCCGCCGTACTTCGATCTCGCCTTCATGATTCCGATGTTCCCACTGATGCTTCTGCTCGGCATTGGCATGCACACCATGTGGCGCCAGACTCCGGGCTCCCCACTGTGGCGGAAGCTGCGCCTTCCCGCGATCGCGGCCCTGGTGATCGGCATACCCATGCCGCTGGTGTTCTACGGCACGGCCGGGGTCCTGACCGTGCTGGGCAGCATCCTGGCCTTCTGGATCATGATCAGCGCGCTCATCGACGTCCTGCCCAAGGTCGGCCCGGCCCGGGTCACGCGCAGCCACATCGGCATGTGCATCGCCCACTTCGGTCTCGGTGTCATGATTCTCGGCATCACCTTCGTCTCGTCCTACGACCTCGAGGTCGACCGGGCGGGCGTTCCGGGACAGCCCATCACCTACGCAGGCTACGAGTTCACGATGCTCGGCACCCGCGGGGTGCAGGGACCGAACTTCGATGCCATCGAGGCTGAGGTCGAGGTGCGCCGGAACGGCGAGTACGTCACCACGCTGCTGCCTCAGAAACGCGTCTATCGCGTGCAGCGGGACCCGATCACGCAGACGGCCATTGGCGGCGGCTGGCGCAGGGAGTTGCTGGTCTCGATGGGTGAACCACTGGGCGATGGGGCCTGGTCGCTGCGCATCCAGTACAAGCCGCTGGTGCGCTACGTCTGGCTGGGCACGATCTTCATGGCCCTTGGTGGTCTGATCGCCATGACCGACCGACGCTACCGGCTCGCCCGTCGGCGTGAGACCGAACCGGCAGTGAGCGGCTCATCGACGGCAACCGCGGGAGGGCAGGGCTGATGTGGCGCTACCTCTCGGTCCCGGCGCTGTTTCTGGTGCTGCTGGGGTTTTTCCTGGTCGGGCTGTTTCGTGATCCGACCATGGTGCCCTCGCCACTGATCAACCAGCCGGCACCGCAGTTCGAGTTGCCGCAGCTGCTCCACCCGGAGCGCACACTGGGACTGCGCGATCTCGCGACGGGCGAGCCCGTACTGCTCAATGTCTGGGCGACCTGGTGCGTCGGGTGCCGCCAGGAACATGGCATGCTGGTGGAAATCGCGCGCAGTGGCGAGATTCCGATTTTCGGGCTGAACTGGAAAGACGATCGTGCCGCAGCCACTCGCTGGCTGGAGCGGCTCGGTGACCCGTACGTCGCCGTCGCCGTCGACGATGACGGGCGGGTTGCCATCGACTGGGGCGTCTACGGTTCTCCCGAAACCTTCCTGCTTGATGGCGAGGGCATCATCCGCTTCAAGCATATCGGACCGATCGATGCGACAGTCTGGGAACGCGAATTCCGCCCGCGCATCGCGCAGTTGCGCCAGGGGCAGTCATGACCATACGGTTGATGCTTGCCGCGGGCCTGGTACTCGGTGCGTTGGCGAGCCCGGGGCAGGTAACCGCGGCGCCGTTTACCCCCTTGACGGTCGAGGCACTCTCGCCGCTGGAGGACCCGGACCAGCGGGCGCGCTACGAGCGGCTCATCCGTGAAATCCGCTGCCTGGTCTGCCAGAACGAACCGATCGCAGATTCCAACGCCCCACTCGCACGCGACCTTCGCCGCGAAATCCGCCAGCAGATCGAGAGCGGCGCCTCCGACCGGGAAATCATCGAGTTCCTGACGGCCCGATACGGGGACTTCGTACTCTATCGACCGCCGTTCACGCCGCGCACCTGGCTGCTGTGGCTGGCCCCCGGTCTGCTCCTGCTCGGGGGCGGCTGGATCTTCTGGCGTATCCTGCGCGCGCGGGCCGACAAACCCATCGACGACGAGGAGTGGGGCGAGGATCCCGAGCCCGCGGAGGATACGCCCCGATGAGCGAGTTTATCGTGGTGGCCGCGGTGATGGCCGCGGCCGCGCTGGTATTGCTCATGATCCCGGTCTGGCGAAGTGCCGATACACCCCGGCAACGCTGGCTTGGTGTAGCGACACTGATCGTGCTTCTGCCGATCGGCGGGGCGGGGACCTACCTGGCGGTCTCGACCTGGCAATGGGATCCCCAGGTCAGGGCCGAGCTCGCCCTCGAACGGCTCCGCGCCATCGCCGCCAGCGCCGAAGAGGGCATGGCTCTCGAGGACAGCGTCGACGGTTGGCGGCAACTCGGCGACTTCTACGCCAACATGCAGGATTTCACAGGTGCGGCCAGGGCCTATGGTCGGGCGACAGAGCTTGCCGGGCCTGAAGACGTACCGCTGGCGCTGGCGTTTGCCGAAGCGGTGCTTTTCTCCGATCCCGACGGGTTTGCAGAGCGAGCCGGCGGGGTGCTCGACGAGGTGCTGCGACGGCAACCCGACAACGCCCGGGCGTTGTTCTATGGCGGACAGGCCGCCTGGGCGGCTGGGCGCTGGCCCGAGGCCGAAGCCCGATGGCAACGGTTGCTGGCCATGGACCCCCCCGCCGCGATCGTGCGTATGGTAGAGCAGCGCCTGGTCGAGATCCGGCAGCACACGGGCGGCTCGATGGCCGACGTCGCACCCGGAGAGCCTCCGTCGCCACCGGTCGCGGAGAGTCCTGCCGGCGACACGGTCACGGTGGAACTTGCTCTGGGCGAGGGTTTCGAGGCCCTGGTGGGGCAGGGTGCCGCATTGTTCGTCATCCTCCGGGATGGTCCCGCGGGCCCGCCGCTGGCGGTCCGGCGGCTGCCGGCCACCGCACTTCCCGGCACGGTGGAGCTGGGATCAGGCGATGTGATGCTGCCCGGACAGCGGCTGTCCGACGTCTCCGGGCCGTTGGCGGTGGTGGCGCGGGTCTCCCAGACGGGCGACGTCGCGGCGACCAGCGGCGACCTGTATGCCGAGGGCAGCGTCATGGCGGGTGGGCGCATCTCGCTGGTCATCGACACCGTCGTCCCATGACCCAGGCTGCGCCGGCCCCTCCCACCGCGCAGCTTGGCTGGCGCGAGTGGGTGGCGCTGCCCGAACTCGGCCTGACGCGCATAAAGGCCAAGGTCGATACCGGGGCGCGGACGTCGGCCCTGCACGCTTTCTCCATCCGCAGCCGGCAACGTGGGGGGCTCGTGATGCTGGAGTTCGGCGTCCACCCGGTTCAGGGAAACACCGACATCGAACACTGGGTCGAGGTCCCCGCCGTGGATCAACGCATGGTCACGGACTCCGGCGGCCACCGGGAACGTCGCTGGGTGATCCGCACCCCGGTGCGCTGGCGCGAACGTGAATGGCCGATCGAGATGACGCTGACGGACCGTGACAACATGCGCTTTCGCATGCTGCTCGGGCGAACCGCGCTGCGTGACGGCGGCCTGACCGTCGACCCGGCGCGCTCCTACATGGGCGGGCACTGAGTCCATGAAAATCGCGATCATGTCGCGTAACCCGAAACTCTACTCGACCCGGCGGCTGGTCGAGGCAGCGCGCGGGCGCGGGCACGAAGTGCAGGTCATCGACCACCTGCGCTGCTACATGAACATCGCCAGTCACAAGCCGGCAGTGCACTACAAGGGCAAGCCGCTGAGCGGCTTCGACGCGGTGATTCCGCGCATTGGTGCCTCCGCGACATTCTACGGAACAGCAGTGCTCCGGCAGTTCGAGATGACGGGCGTGTTCCCGCTGAACGAGTCCGTCGCCATCAGCCGTTCGCGCGACAAGCTACGCTCGCTGCAGCTGCTCTCACGGCGCGGCATCGGCATGCCCGTGACCGGTTTCGCGCATTCGCCGGACGACACCGACGATCTGCTGGCCCTGGTCGGCGGCGCACCGGTGGTGATCAAACTCATCGAGGGCACGCAGGGCGTCGGGGTGGTGCTCGCCGAAACCAAACAGGCCGCAGAAAGCGTAATCGAGGCGTTTCGCGGACTGCATGCCAATTTCCTCGTGCAGGAATTCATTGACGAGGCGCGGGGTGCCGACATCCGCGCCTTCGTGATCGGCAACCGGGTGGTGGCGGCCATGCGCCGCCAGGCGAAGGAGGGTGAATTCCGCTCCAACCTGCATCGCGGCGGCAGCGCGCAGGTCATCCGCCTGACGCCGGAAGAACGGTCGACCGCCGTGCGTTCCGCCCGCATCATGGGGCTTAACGTCGCCGGCGTCGACATGCTGCGTTCCAACCATGGGCCGGTCGTGATGGAGGTCAACTCCTCGCCCGGCCTGGAGGGCATCGAGGCCGCTACCGGCAAGGATGTCGCCGGCCTGATCATCGCTTTCATCGAGAGCAACGCACGGCCCGGAAAGACCCGCACCCGTGGCACGGGCTAGGCGATCAGCGGCAGTCAGCCTCGGCGGCGTGTGCATCTCCGCCGGCGAACGTCGCACGGTGGAGCTGGAGCTGGGCACGCTCTATAACCACAACCCCATTTCGATGCCCGTGCACGTGGTACATGGCCGTCAGCCTGGACCACGGCTGTTCGTGTGTGCCGCGGTCCACGGTGACGAGCTGAACGGCATCGAAATCGTACGCCGCCTGCTGGCACAGCCCGCGCTGAAAACCCTCCGTGGCACGCTGTTGGCGATACCCATGGTGAATGTCCTGGGGGTCATGCACCACAGCCGTTATCTGCCAGACCGACGAGACCTGAACCGTTCGTTCCCGGGCTCGCCGACCGGATCACTGGCGGCGCGCCTGGCAGAGCTGTTCATGCAGGAGATCGTCCGCGGTTCCACCCATGGCATCGATCTGCATACCGGCGCAATCCATCGTGCCAATCTGCCCCAGATCCGGGCAGACATGGACGATCCGGAAACGGCCAGCTTGGCACAGGCCTTCGCCGTACCGCTGCTGCTTCACGCCAGCCTGCGTGATGGATCACTGCGCGAAGCCGCGGCGGGTGAAGGCGTCCGGATGCTTCTCTACGAGGCCGGCGAGGCGCTACGCTTCGATGAACGCTGCATCCGGGCCGGACTGCGAGGCGTTCTGGGAGTGATGCGGGCATTGGGGATGCTGCGGGGCAGGGCGGGCCGCCCGGTCCATCCGCCACCCGTCATCGCCCGCGCCAGCACGTGGGTCCGCGCGCCGACCAGCGGTATCCTGCGCAGCCTGCGTGGTCTCGGTGAAGCGGTCGACACCGGTGATGTCCTCGGCTATGTGTCCGACCCTTTCGGCGAGGCGGAGGTCGCCGTGACGGCGAGCTGCAGCGGTCTGATCATGGGACGTTCCAATCTGCCACTGGCCCACGAAGGCGACGCGCTGTTCCACATCGCGCGGGTCGCCACCGGTGACAGCATCGCTCTGGAAGATCTTGATGACGACCCTGCCTGGGAGCAGGGGCCTGCAATCGTCTGAGAGGGCCGGTCAGGTGCCTAGGGCAGCCTGCGGGTGCATCCCTGTAGCCTCGCCCTGGATCTCGCCCTCGCCCTGGGTCTGGCCCTGTCCTTTGGAGGCCCTGCGTGCTGCCAGCGCACGTAGCATGCGTTCAAGTGGCACGGGCTTGCCGACATGAAACCCCTGGGCCAGGTCCACGCCCATGGCAGCCACATGCCGGCGCAGCAGGTCGCTTTCCACATACTCTGCGACGGTCTGCAGCTGCAGGCCCCGGGCGACCTGGACGATGGCCGCCACCATCGAGCTGCTCGCGCGGTTCTCCAGGATGTCCCGAACAAACCCGCCATCGATCTTGACGATGCTGACTGGCAGCGCATGCAGATAGGCAAACGAACTCAAGCCGGTCCCGAAGTCATCCAGCGCAAACTGTGCCCCCAGCGCACGCGCGCGCTCGATGAGCTCGCGTGCGTGGGTCAGCCGTGCGATCGCCGCACTCTCGGTCACCTCGAAGCACAGGCGCTGCGGGGGAACGCGACCGTCACCGATCCGTTCCACGAGATAGTCCGCGAAGCCGCGATCGCCGAGCGACTGCCCCGACAGGTTGATGAACACCTGGAGGTTGAACTGCTGCAGATCCTGGACACTCGGCGCCAGGGCCAACAGCGTGTTCTCGATGACCCAGCGGTCGATTGCGGGCATCAGACCATAGCGCTGGGCGGCCGACAGAAAGCGATCCGGCGGAAGGATCGTGCCATCGGCTTCACGCAGACGCACAAGAATCTCGAACCCATGCAGGCGAGCTGACCGCAGACACAACAGCGGCTGAGCGTAGAGCACGAACTCGTTGTCACTTAGCGCCTGATGCAGCTGACCGAGCATGGTGATGTCGCTGTGCCGCCGGATGATGCTCTGGTCTTCCTCCTGATAGCACTCCACCCGGCCGCGCCCTCGGTCTTTCGCCATGCGACACGCCACTTCAGCAGCGGCCAGCACCTCTTCACCGGGCTCGGGGCTGAGCGGAACCAATGCCGCGCCGATACTGAGAGACATCTGTACCGAATGACCCTCGCGCAGGTAACCGAGTTGCGCAACAGTCGCGAGCAGCCGCTCCGCCACCTCACGAGCCTGGTCCAGATCATGCGCCGGCAGCAGGATGGCGAACTGATCCCCCGGCAGGCGGCACAGCGCGCCGTCCTCGCCCAGTACATTCCGGGCCAGCTCGGCCACGCGCACGAGCACCTCGTCACCCGCCTCGAGCCCGAAACGATCATTGACCACATGCATGCGGTCAACATTGATGAACAAAACGCTATGCGGACCTTCCCGACGTGCGGCTTCTCTGACCAGGCGGCGGAAGGGGGGCAGGGCCAGCGCGCCTGTAAGTTCATCGTGTCCGGCATGCAGCAGGGCGCCGGCTCGCCGGGCTACAAGCGCCAGCACGCGGCCGTGACGATCATCGAACTCGGGACCCTCTGGCGCGCCAAACAACGCAATCACGCCTTCGACCCGGCCGCTGCGGTCGTGGATCGGGCAGGAGATGATACGAAAAGGCAACTGCGCCTGGAGACCACCAGTGTCGCGCTCTCGCGGCAGCCGATTGGCGATGAACGGCCTCCCGTGGAGCTGAGCCATGGCCAGGAGGTTACGCTGGGTCTTTACCAGCACATCGGCATCACCCATCGAGGTTGCCGGAGCATACCGGAGCACCCGCAGGTTACGCCCAGGGACCAGCAGGGCACAGATCTCGACATCGAAATGCGCCTGGCATCGCTCCACGAGCCGGCCCAGTGCACCCGTTGGGTCGTCATGAGCCTCGGCTTCCTCACCGAGGCTCGCCAGCAATTCGAGGTCGCGCTCGGCCGAGGATCCGATCGGCGTGGCCTCTGGTTCACTCACGCCCTCGGTCCCAGCCAGCTCCCGCGAGGCCAGCGTCTTCTGGAAACCCAGATCCCGTACAAGGCACTGCAGTACCGGCTGGATCAAACCATGGACAAGCGACCAGGGGCGATGCTGGCCGCTGCTCGCCGGCACCGAAACGGCGAGCAAGCCGAGACGCTCCGCGTCGGCAGCGTGCAGTCCAGCCAGGTACACGGCATCACCACTGGGCAGATCAACCCGGCAGCCCTCACTGAGGCAGGCATCACCACCGTCATCCGAACCGAGGCGCTCGGCCACGAGCTGGTCCAGTTCAGTGGTATCCAGTCCCTCGGCGCTGGCCCAGAGCGTGGCGCCACGCGGATCGTACAGGCAGATGGCCGCGACCCGCGGCAACAGCATCCGCAGCAGGCTGGCATAACAGTCCAGCGAGGCATCAAACCTCGCCTGGTCGTGCGCTTCGCCCTCCGGGGAAGTTGTCATGCAGCCGTCCGTTGGAATCTTTCAGGGATGATAAGGAACTGTAGACCCGTGGCGCGCCCTTATGATCCCAGACTGCAGAGCGATGATGCGGTGACCTGTGTCTCGTCAGGTAATTGGCGTTGCCTTCCTCGGTCACCCCCATAATTTAACATAATATATATTATGCGAAGTACTGGAGGGTCGGGTTTCTTCATTCTTGAACCGCTCCCAAGAAATCCGGCGCGTCAGGCGGATATTCTCCTGCGCAGCCGTCTCCACAGCCCCCCAGGACTCCCCATGTCCGCACAAAGTCAACTGCGTATCGTCAACAAGACGTCGATATTGATCGGCGCGGCCTTCATGACACTTGGCAGTGCGTTGGCGTATTTCTTCCTGGCTACCACCGACATTCACTGCAATCGCACCACCGACCGGTGCGTTGTCAGCACCCAACGTATCATCGGCCCACGCAACCCGATCACTCTCCACCTATCCGAGATCAGCAGGGTCGATGTCGTCCGCAGTCGCAGTCGCTCCGACAGTGGCGGATATCTCTACCAGTCAGTGCTCCGAACTGGCAGCGACGATGTCCCTCTCGCCCCTTACGGGAGTTCCGGTCGGCAACAACATGACCAGTTGGCAGCCGATATCAATCAGTTCCTCGCAGATTCGAGCCGGGAGACCTTGACACGCGAATTCACGGCCCGCTGGTCGTTCATCATGCTGTTCTTTCCGGTGGCAGGGGTATTGATAGTTTTCGGAAGCCGGAGTGTGGTCGAGCTGTCGGTCAACACGGATCAGTCCGTGTTGCACCTGTTGCGCCGGCGCTGGTGGCAGACATCGGGTCAGGAAGTCTCGATCGCCCTGAGTCAAATTGATCGAATTGATGTCGAGTCTCGGGGTATGGGCCAAATCAACACTGAAAGGCGCAGAAGCCGATCCCGAGGGAGGAATCCGACCTATCGCGCCGTCATCGTCAGAAAATCCGGTGAGCATGTCCCCCTGTTCAATGCCGAAACCAGTGGTCAAGGAGCGTTCAGGCGCGCGGACCAGTTGCGGGAGTTCCTGCAGCATTATCTAGAGAAATGACAGAGCGCCGACCGCCCTGCTCTACCCGCTGGCCGGCGTCTGCACAGGATTCTCGCGCTTGCGCGCACGCACGGGTGTCAGTGGCGCCTTGCCGATATCGCCGAGTTCAATCCGCCTCGATGCCCAACGCGAAGGCGATGACGTGGGCGCAGCGCCTGAAAACGGTGTTCGGCATCGACATCCAGGCGTGCGCGGCCTGCGGCGGGGCGGTAAAGAACGCGCAATTATTTTGGATGGTTTGGTTGCGGAAAACTTGTACATTATATTCATTAATTCAATGAGTTACAGACTCTCTCTATCCAAGGATTCGGCTAGGCCACCAGTTCGCCCCCGGCGCACGCCTGCGGCCTCTCTGCTACGATTCACGGGCAGCGTCCAGAGATTCTGCCGGAGCGCCATCCACCGGTTAAACTGCTCTCTTCGGTGGTCTGCGCCACGCCAGGAGGGTGAGCTGATGTCCGCGTACGCGACAAGCCTTCGTCAACACGCCGGACGGAAAGCACGCGGCATCGTCGCGGTGGCGCTGACGATGATCACCCTGGCCATCGTCTCGGCCGGCGAGATCGAACCGGAGGGTCAGGCACTGGCCCACCTGCTATCGGCACACTGGTCCAATGCAGCACAGTACGAGACCGCGGACGACGCACTGAGGCGGCCTCCGGCACCGGGCCACCCCTATGACTGGCTGGACCTGCAGTACGCGCGATTTGTTGCCGTGCGTACCCCGCACATTCCCGGCGATGCCGTGTACCTGGAATGGCGCGCCGGCGGGCCCGAAGGGCCGATCAGCCGTCAGCGGCTGTGGGTATTCCAAAGCGACATACGCCCCGACGCCAGCCCCCTCGAGGGAATGGATTTCTACGCCTTCCGCGAGCCGGAAGCCTGGGCTGGACGCACGGGCTGGGAGGATTTCGTCGATCTGACGCCCGATGACCTGATCGGCTACCCGCCTGGCTGCCGTTTGCAGCCGGTCTCCCGAGGGCGCGGTGTGACGGTGCTCGCAGTGGATGAGACCGCCTGCGTGATCACCGCGCAGTCAGGCCGGGAGATGGGCATCAACGCACGTGTGGCGATTGGCTTCGACCGGATCGAGTACGCCGAATCGGGTCGGCTCGAGGACGGCAGTTATGCCTTCAAGGTACCCGGCACTGGCGCATACGTATTCGAGCGCACCTGGTAGCCCGGCGCACATTCACAGCAGAATTTCCCGCGCCCCGAAACCGCTGTAGTCGCGGGGCGCGCAGGTGAGCACGATGACCTGCAACCCGCGGCTGGCGGCCAGGTCGAGCATACGCTGCAGCTGACGGATGCGCTCGGGGTCGGAGTGCGTGAAGGCATCGTCGAAGACCACCGGCAGGCAGCCATCATGATCGGCGGCAAGCACTTCGGCCATGGCCAGTCGCAGGGCCGCGGCCACCTGCTCCCGGGTGCCACCGCTCAGTTCATCGAAGGCGAAGGCCGATTCGGCCCTGTCCGCCCTGTAGATCTCGAGCCTCCTGAACACCGGGCCTTCGACATCCAGCTGCAGGACGGTCGACGCGCCCAGCACCGGGCGCAGATACTCGCTCGCCTTCTCGACCAGCGGCCGGGTGTACTGCTCGGCGAGCGACTGCTGCTTCTCGCTGAACAGGCGATGCAGATGCTGCAGCGCATCAGCACGCAGGCGTTGCGTGTCGGCACGCTCCCGCGCGCGGTCGAATGTTGCGCGCGCGCGCAGCAGATCCGCTTCCGGATCGGACACGCCGTCACCGCCCAGGGCACCGAGCGCCTGGTGGAGCTCGGCGCGCACAGCTTCCAGCGCCGCGCCCTGCCCGTCCAGCGCCCGCCTGAGACGCGGGATGTCCTGCTGCACAAGCTCCGGCTGAAGACCCTCGAGTGCGTCCTGCGTGGCGGCCATACGCCGGGCATGCTGCTCCGTGGCGGCACGCAGATCGACCAGCGCGCGTTGCCGCGCGTCCTGCTCACCATACTGTTCGACCAGCCAGGCAAGCGTCTGCTCGCCGGCCGCGACCTGCTCGGCCAATGATCGTGCCTGGTGGCGTGCGGCCTCCGCCGCCTCTCGCGCCTGCTCCACGGCCGCCTCGGCTACTCTCAGTCGCGCAGCGAGGTCCGTTTCCCGGCTCTGAGCCGACGCGCGGGCGTATTCCGCATCCTGCACGGCATGCTGCGCCTGGGTCAGGTCCGCCGGCAGATTGGCACCATCGGCCCCCGGGCATCGGCGTGCGAGCCGCGTCTCCAGCGCCGTGATCGTCTCGGCCAGACACTGGGCCTCATCGCGCAACCGCTCACCACCGGCATCCTCCAGGCGCGCCTGGAGCTGGGCCAGCGCCGCGCGCTCGCCTTCGTACCGATCTGCAGCCGCGAAGGCCTCGATAGCCGAGGTAACGTCGATGCGCGCAGCGAGTTCATCGCGGGCGCGAACAAGGCCGTCGAGCGACTGGGCCGCGGCCTGCACATCGGTGCCTCCGCCGGGGGTGAGCGTCAGACGGACCGCCTCGCCCACCCGGATCTCGGTCTCTTCGGCAAAGCTCTCCACGTCACCCGGCGCAAGCGTTCGCTCGCCCACCTGCACCGGCCGATCCGCCTCGTTGACCGACAGCCTGGCCGATATCGCCTCCATCACGGCCCGCGCGCGAAGACATCGGTCTTCGTGCTCCCGCAGGGCCTCGGCGTCCTCCCGGGTCACCTGCAGCAGAGCCGCGATCGAGGTGCGGCGGTGGACGATCTCGGCCTCGAGTGCCTCCACCCGCGCGAGGCTGGCGTCGACCCTGGCTTTGGCCTCGCGCCGCCCGACCAGCTCCTGGACCAGCATCCGGTCATCCAGCGTGGCCTGTGCTGCCACCACCGCGGCGCTGGCGTCCTCCCAGGCTGCTTTCGCGGCCCGTGCCTGGCGCTGACGTTCCTCCAGCCCCTTGGCGGCATCCATCACCGCCTGCTCCAGCGGAGCCAGCTCACGCTGTCGCTGCTCGAGCGTACGGCGAGCCTCGGCAATCCTGGTGTCGGCCTCCAGCGCCTGCGCATAGGCGCGTTCCGCCTGTTCCAGCTCGCGGGACTGTTCCGCCACGGCATCGCGCAAGGCGTCGATCCGGTGTGCCCGCTCCGTGGCGGCGGTGAGTTCCCGGCCCAGCGCGGCCTGCTCCGCGACGATCTCCTCGATCCGGGCACTGGCCTCCCCATGCCGGCGGCTCGCGGACTCGCGCTGCTCGTAACGCGCAGTGGCCTCCTCGAGTGTCTGGCTTGCCTCGGCCAGCGCGGTCTCGGCCTCGCCCAGTGGGGAGCCCGCCCGGGGTTTCCCGGCAAGGGTGAACCAGTCGCCCACCTGTTGCGCAAGCGTGGCGGACACGGCGGCGTCGCGGGCGGACTGCTGGACGATTGCACCCCCCGAGGCCTGGAACTGCGCCACGAGATCCTGACGATACAGGTTGGCAATCTCGATGGGGTCCTGCCCGGAACGACCCTGCGCCACGAACACGTGGGCCCAGCCCGCCTCGGGCTTGCCGGCCGATTCCCCGAGCAGGCTCTGCAACACGTCCTCCGCCGCCTGATCGCTGAACGAGCGACCGCCGAGTTGCGTGAGACGGGCCCGGCCATTGGCCTTCGCATAGCGCTTCTCGAGGTGGTATTGCGCGCCCCCTGCCTCGAACCTGAGCTCGACCTCGGGAAAACCACCACCCTGCGCCGCCTGCATGGCGCGGTGGAGCACGGTATTGCCCTTGGCCGGCAGAAACAGCACCCGCTGGATCGCCTCCATCAGGGTGCTCTTGCCGGCCTCGTTCGGCCCCGCGATCACGTTTCGATGGGCGTCGAACTGAATGGTCAGCGCCCGATGCACCCGGTAATTGCGAACGGTCAGTTCGAGAAGGCGCATGGTGTCAGCTCGCCAGCCGATAAAGTTCACGCAGCGCGTGGCGCGCCACTTCGCCCTCGCGTCCGCCCGACTGACTCTCCTCAAGCAGCGCGGTGGCGACCTGGGCGATCAACGGGTCCGCGCTGCGCCTGGCGAGGGCATCGATCTCCTCGCGTGTGGGCGCGTAAGTCGTCGTGTCTTTCAGTTTCAGGCGGATCAGTCGGTTCGACCAGACGTCAAGCTGCTCGTCGAGTCGGTCGCGGTCGGCAAACCCCAGGGCGCCGGAGAGCTGGAGCTCGAGGAGATCGCGGTCCACCCGCCCGCCGAGCAGCTGCTCCATGGCCTGCTCGAACGCAGGAATCGGCGCCTCGCCGACGAACTCATGCGTCAACTGATGCCAACGGATCGCGCCGGTACGGACCTCGCGCACCTCCGGCGCCGCCCCCCGGTGTACCGACACCACCAGGCTCTGCCCCGAGACATAATCTGCCCCGCGAGGGAAACGGTCCTGTTCATGCGCGCCTGCATACCAGGCCTTCGCGCCGACCTGCCGGGTAGCGTGCCAGTCGCCAAGGGCAATGTAGTCGATGTCATCCTGCGGCATGCGCTCCAGACGCAGCCGATTCGGCGCACTGGCATGGAGATCATCCTCCTCGTCATCCGCCGGTGCCGTGAAATCCTGTACCGAACCGTGCGCCAGCACGATACGCGGACGATCACCGAAATCTTGCCAGCGACCGTCCAGCCCAGACAGCCACGCCGCGGGGTCGTCACTGGCGTGTCGCCTCTGTAGCGGGCAGGGCAACAGCACGGCCGACTCAAGCACCCGCGGCTCGGGATCGAGCAGCACCTCGAGATTCGGCGCGAGCGCCTCCTGCTCCCGGCGCAGGTAGGGCTGCTCCCAGATGCCACCGGTGCCGCCGTGGTCATGGTTCCCGGGGATGACGTAAACCGGCCGCCCCAACGCGCCGATGGCCGACAGGGCCTTGGAGACGGTGGCGCTGGGGACGGTCGAGGAATCGAACAGGTCGCCGGCGACAACGATGAACGCCGCCTGCTCGTCCTCCGCCACCTGCCCGATCCGCTCGATGGCCCGGATCCGTGCGTCCTGCAGCAGGGCCCGCTTGCCCGGGTCCACCACACGTGCGTAGGGCTTGCCGATCTGCCAGTCGGCCGTGTGGACAAAGATCGTGCGCGTCTTTGCCGCCTCGGTCACGTCGCGTCAGCGTCCACTGGTCGACAGCGCGAATCGTGCCGGATAACGTCCCATCATCAGCAGCAGGAGCGCGCCAACCACAACCATGATGGCCGACGCATAGAGCACCAGGTTGTAGCTGCCTGTCACATCGAATACACGACCGAACAGGAAGGGCGACACACCGGCGGCCAGTGCGAAACAGGCATAAAACACCCCGTATATGCGTCCGTAGTGTTTGAGCCCGAAGTAACGGGACGCCACATAGGCGAACACGTCGGTCTCGGCGCCTGCCGCGAGCCCGATCATGAACGCCGCAGCGAACGCCAGCGGCAAGGAAATCTCCGGCATGATCAGGAGAAGACACGCTACGGCAGGCAGCGCCAGCAGCGGCAGCGCCACGCCAGGTGCCCAGAAGCGATCGATGAGGTACCCGGTCAGCAGTCGTCCCACAATCACGCTGATGCCGATGGTGCCGACGACCGTGGCGGCCTCACGGGCACCAAAGCCCCGATCGAGCAGCAGTGGAAACAGGTTGGTCAGTGCGCCACTGGTCTGGACCGTCACCAGCAGCACCACGATCGCGAGCAACCAGAAGCGATAGGTGCGCGTGGCTTCGCGAAGTGTCAGGCCGTCGGGCTCAGGCGGGGGCGGTGCCGCGTCCTCGATCGCAGTCTTCCGCGAGCCCTGCGAGTCGGATGGCCTGCCGGCGCGCGCCCGCGCCGCCCTTGATTCGGCGGCCTTCTGCGGCGAATCCTGAAAAAGAAGCCACACCACCGGGAGCGCGATCACCACCGGCAGCAGTCCGACCCCGATGAAGCCCTGACGCCAGCCGAAGGTGTCGATCAGCCAGGAGGCATAGATGGGCAGGAAAAATCCGGCCACCCCGGTGCCGATCAGGATGATGGCCAGGGCCATGCCGCGGCTCATGAAAAACCAGGCGACAATCGCCCGCGTCCAGGTCACCGGCGTCGAGCCCGCGCTGACCAGCCCGACGATCAACCACAACCCGTAGAACGCCCAGAGGGAGTCAGGCGTGAGCGCAAGCGCACAGAATGACAGGCTGAGCCCCACCAGGGCCCCCATCGCCACCGGCTTGACACCGATGCGATCGGCCAGCGCCCCGACCAGCGGTACGGTCAGGATCGCCCCGAGCGTCAACGGCAGCGTCGCCAGCATGATGTCGCCCCGACCCCACCCGTAGGCGGCAGCCAGCGGCACCGCAAACACGCCGATGGTGTAGATGGGGATTGGCGAGGCCCCGCAGGCCACGCCGAGGAACGACGACACGAGTACGCGCCAGCCACGAATCATTTCGGCCATGCGGGGCCCGTATTGTGCAGTCATCGACGATCCTGTTCGACTTGAGGCCGATGGGCCGAAGCGCGAGAGTATCTCAGAAACCTGTCACCTCAGCGCAACCTGGACAGGCGTCATACAGGGGCGGGGTACCGACAGGTGGTCAGCGTGTCTGGTCGTTGCCCTCGCCCGCCATGGTCAAGGCCAGCAGCAGCACGTGCTCCGCGGCGCGCATCATGGCCGGAATGTCCGCCCATTCGCTCGGCTGCCCCCGGTCTCCACCGCGCGAGCCGCCAAGCCCAATCGCGGGCGTGCCCCCGGCCACGGCCACGTTCATGTTCGAGGACCCGGCGTTCGAGAGCGTCGCTTCGAACCCCAGGTGTCCGGCGATGGCGGAGGCCATGCGTACGAGCCCGGAATCCCTCGCGCCCGGCAGCTGGCCGCCCGGGGTGAGCAGGAAAGGCTCCATCGCAAGTCCGATCCCGGTGTCGGCGGCCACCTCCTCCAGCAGGCGCTCGACGGCAGCCTCCACCGCGTCGAGGATGTCCGCCTCCAGCGAGCGCAGATCGAGCGAAAACCAACCTTCAGCGGGCTTGTGGTTGAACACCGAACCGCTCTGGAGCATCGCAATGTTGACCACGGTGCCGGTGTCCGGGTCCTGAAATTCGGCCGCCAGATCGAAAATCCGGTCGACCGCACGGGCAAGGCCCTGATTGACGTTGGGCAGGCCGCCCCCGAGCGAGTGGCCGGGCGGGCCCTCGCCGACCACCCGCCACCAGTGAATCCCCAGACCGCCGTAGGTGACGCTCTGGCCATCGCCCAGAATGTCGATGAACGCCACTGCACGGTCTCGATAGGCTTCGTAGACCGTGGTCATGCCGACGAGCCCTGTCTCTTCCTGCGCCACGGCGGCGAACACCAGATCGTGTTCCGGTTCGATACCTGTGGCCAGGTAGGCCCGTGCGGCCGCGAGCATGGCCGCGGTGATCGACGAGGTGTTGGTGCCGGGTCCGACCAGCCGGTCGCCGACGACCCGGGGCGGTCCGTCCGCCGCGCGCTGGTGCTCGGCGACCGTGGGGAGATCGTCGAGGGTGGAGATGAATACCATGGCGCGCCCGGAACGCCCGGGAATGCGCCCCACCGCATTCGGACTGGCGTCCACCCGGACGTCCGCAAGGCCGATGCGGCGCATCTCCGCGGCGACGCGTTCGGCCCTCGCCAGTTCCTCGCCAGACGGCGAGACGATGGCGGCGATATCAGCGAGCAGTTCGACCGTTCCCTGCGTGGCGTCCTGCAGCGCCGTGAGTCCTGACACGGCGCGCGGGTCGTCCAGCACCTCGGCAAGCGGCCGGAGCGGTTCTGGCAGCTCGACCGCCGCTTGCTCACCCGCCCAGGTGGGCGTGGCCAGAGTCGCCGCGAGCCACAGGAACAGGCAGGCGGCTCCGACGCCCGGAGCCTTGCGCGACCGGGCCCGGAGTATCAAGCTCTCATAGGTCTCTGGCAGGTGCATTGAACTGCTCTCAACTGCTGCGCACGGGTGCACGATGCCAACAAGGCTTACCGGATGTCCAGGTGGTGACATGATGATCTTGCTGACCAGCTTCATCGTATCGATCGCGCTACTGGCCTCGCCCGCGGTGGCGACGCCCGCCGATGAGGCTGCCCTGATCGAACGACACGGCCTCGCCGAGGCCGAGACCCGTGTAAGGGAGCGCGCAGACTGGCGGGCGCTGCGCAAGGTCGTCGTGGTCGACATGGAGCCGGGGCGTCTGGAGTGGCTGCAGCAGGGCCTGCCTCCGGAAGTGCAGATCGTCGGCGCGCGCAGCGAGGACGAGGCACTCGAGCGAATCGCCGACGCCGATGCACTGATCGGCTTCTGCAGCGAGGCACTGCTGGACCGCGGCGTGAATCTGGCCTGGGTACAGCTGCTGGTCGCAGGCGTCGAGGGCTGCGTGGATCTGCCCCAGATGCGGGCGCGTGAACCCCTGCTGACCAACATGCAGCGGGTGACCGGGCCGGTGATTGCCGAGCATGTCATGGCGCTGACGCTGGCACTCGCCCGCGGCCTCCCCGACTACCAGCGGGCGCAGGCCGAAGGGCGATGGGATCGACAGGCGCCTGCACAAGAACTCATCTCGCTCGAGGGCCGACGGCTGCTGGTGGTGGGCCTGGGCGGGATCGGGGTGGAGGTCGCCCGCCGGGCCCATACCTTCGGCATGGAGGTCCACGCCGTGCGGGCCAGCCGCGCCGAAGGCCCCGACTTTGTTACCCGGGTGGTGCTGCCCGAGGGTCTGGAGGCGGAGATCGCCGAGGCCGATATCGTCGTCAACGCCTTGCCGCTGACCGCCGAGACACGAGGACAGTTCGACCGCGCGATATTCGAGCGCATGCCGTCCCATGCCCTGTTCATCAACGTGGGTCGTGGCGGCACGGTCGTGACCGAAGACCTGGTCGCAGCGCTCGACCAGGGGCTGATCGGCGGGGCCGGGATCGATGTCACCGACCCCTCGCCGCTGCCGTCCGATCATCCCCTGTGGCGTGCCCCGAACACCATCGTCACCCCGCATGTCGCGGCACGGTCGGATCTGGGGTTCGCCGTGCGCTGGGAGGTGGTGCGCGCGAACCTGCGCCGCTATCTGGAGGGGGAACGCATGCTCTCGGTCGTCGACTTCGAGCGCGGCTACTGAGCCTTCAGTAGGCGAATACGTAGAGCTTCGATTCTTCATCGCAGACCGCGTAGACCCGGCGATTGTCCGGGTCTACCGCGATCCCTTCACCCTTGACGATGCCGGTACGGTAGGCCCGGAGCGGGCGGTACTGCATGTCGATGACGACGATCTTCCGCGACTCGTCACTGATGATCCACAGGGTGTTCTCGACGGCGTTGTACGAGAGGCCGGAAAGATCCCCCATGAAAAACTCCCCGGAGAAATCCAGCGGCACCGTCTCCCGAATCTCCAGATCACGCCCGAGGCGTACCAGCAGCCTGGGGTTTTTCTCGTTGACGACGAAAAAATCGCCCGTGCGGGTGTTGATGGTGATGCCTTCCAGACCGTCGTTCGGACGATTGGCCGGGATCGGCACCGGCGTCCTGCTGAGAACCTCGCCCTCGCGCGTGACGTTCAGGATCTCGCGCAGACGCTCCTCGACCACCCACAGCGTGAGGTTCGCGGGATCGACGACGATCCCCTCGAGGTCGTCGCTGGCAAAGCGCACGTGCCTGACGACCTCCCCCTGGCGTGTGATCTGAAACATCCCCTGCCCCGGGTCATCACTCACCGTCCAGAGGTGAACGCCGTCGTAGTCCAGTGCCAGCCCGGACGGGTCGCTCACGGCGATGTCGTACACCGCGATGAGTGCCAGCTCCTCCTGGGGCTCGGGTGCCGCCACCGGGTCGGACGAGCCGTTGCAACCGGCAAGCGAGGCGGCGAGGCACATCAGCAGGATCGAGAGTCGTCGCATGGCCATCAGCTGTCCTGATCCGGACGCTCCGCTAGCGCCACTGCAATCCGGGCGGCGGCTCGGAGCGTTCATTGATGCCCTGCTGGATCGCGGCGATCTCGGGGGGCCACTGGGCCTTGATCCAGGCGAGCACGGCGATGATCTCTTCATCGCTCAGGATATCGCGATAGGCAGGCATATCGGTCTCGTAGTCCGGGGGCGCGAGGGGGGTCACGCCCTGCGCCGTCATGGCGAACAGTTCCCAGTCCGGATGGTGCCAGGTGTGTCCTGAGGGGTCGTGCGGTGGTGCCGGCAGACGGCCATCGGGCCTGCGCCGTCGCCAGTCCGGCTCGCCTTCCAGCGCCGCGCCGTGGCAGCTGGCGCAGTGCTCGAAATAGATCGGCTCGCCCATGGCCACCAGGCGCGCATCCGCCGCGTCGATGAAGAACCCGCTGGCGGCCGGCACCTCGGGCGCCTCACTGCAGGCCGCCAGCAGCACGCCCGACAGCATCAACGCAGGCCACGCCGACCCTCCGGCAGATTTGCGCCTTCCCTGGCCATGCCTCGACATCATTCGTCTAGCGGTTCAGGCGCTGCTCGATCAGCTCGTCCACCACCCCGGGCTCTGCGAGCGTGGAGGTGTCGCCCAGGCTGTCGTACTCATTGGCGGCCACCTTGCGCAGGATCCGGCGCATGATCTTTCCGGAGCGGGTCTTGGGCAGCCCGGGCGCCCACTGGATGAAATCCGGCGTGGCGATCGGCCCGATCTCCTTGCGGACCCAGGTCCTGAGCTCGGCGCGCAGCTCATCGGTCGGCTCGCGGCCAGCCAGCAGCGTGACGTACGCGTAGATGCCCTGTCCCTTCACGTCGTGCGGGAACCCGACCACCGCGGCCTCCGCCACGGCCTCGTGGGCCACCAGCGCGCTCTCGATCTCGGCGGTCCCCATGCGGTGACCCGAGACGTTCAGCACGTCATCCACGCGCCCGGTGATCCAGTAGTCGCCATCCTCGTCGCGACGGGCGCCATCGCCGGTGAAGTAGGTGCCGGGAAAGGTCCGGAAGTAGGTGTCGATGAAGCGCTGATGGTCACCATAGACGGTGCGCATCTGCCCGGGCCAGCTGTCGAGCAGCACCAGGTTGCCCTCGGCCGCCCCCTCCAGCGCCTGCCCCTCGCCATCGAGCAGCGCGGGCCGGATGCCGAACAGCGGCCGGGTGGCCGAACCGGGCTTGAGGTCGGTCGCACCCGGCAGGGGGCTGATCAGGATGCCGCCCGTCTCGGTCTGCCACCAGGTGTCGACGATCGGGCAACGCTCGTCGCCGACCACGCGGAAATACCATTCCCAGGCTTCCGGGTTGATTGGCTCCCCCACAGATCCTAGTAATCTCAGGCTCTTACGGGAACTTCTTTTGACCGGTTCTTCGCCGTCGCGCATCAGCGCCCGGATCGCCGTGGGCGCGGTGTAGCAGATGCTCACCTCATGCTTGTCTACCACCTGCCAGAACCGCCCCGTGTCCGGGTAGTTCGGCACGCCCTCGAACATCAGGGTGATCGCGCCGTTGGCCAGCGGTCCGTAGACGATATAACTGTGGCCGGTGATCCAGCCGACGTCCGCGGTGCACCAGTAGACCTCGCCCGGCCGGTAATCGAACACCAGCTCGTGGGTCAGCGAGGCATAGACGAGATAGCCGCCGGAGGTGTGCAGCACCCCCTTCGGCTTGCCGGTGGACCCGGAGGTGTAGAGGATGAACAGCGGATCCTCAGCCGACATGCGCTCGGGCGGGCAGTCCTCGGACACCTCCGCCTCGGCCTCATGCAGCCACACGTCGCGCGCCGGATCCCAACCGACCTCAGCTCCGGTATTGCGCACCACCAGCACGGTTTCGACGATATCGGCGCCCGGCACCTTTACGGCGGCATCGACATTGGCCTTGAGCGGAACATGCTTGCCGCCGCGCAGGCCCTCGTCGGCCGTGATGACCACTTTCGACTCGCAGTCGATCACGCGTCCGGCCAGGGCATCCGGCGAGAAGCCGCCAAACACCACCGAATGCACCGCGCCGATCCGCGCGCAGGCCAGCATGGCCACCGCCGCCTCGGGAATCATCGGCATGTAGAGGGTGACCCGATCGCCCTTGCCCACGCCACGGGCCTTCAGCACGTTGGCGAAGCGGCAGACCCGGCGGTGGAGCTCCCCGTAGCTGATCCGTGCATCCCGGGCGGGGTCATCGCCCTCCCAGAGGATGGCGGTGTCGTCGGCCTTCTCCGGGAGGTGACGGTCGACGCAGTTGTAGCAGACGTTCAGCTCACCATCGGCGTACCAGCGGATCCGGAAGTCGTCGAGCTGGTAGGACACGTCGCGGATCTGCTGGGGCGGAGTGATCCAGTCGAGGCGCGCGGCCTGCTCGCGCCAGAAGCCCTCGTTGTCCTCGATCGAGCGCCGATAGGTGGCCTCGTAGCTGTCGCGATTCACCCGCGCCTCACGCGCAAACGCTGCCTTGACCGGATAGACCTTGCTCATGTGTTCCCCCGAGACTTCTGCATGGACGGCGACGGACGCGGCCGCCACCACTCACCATTGTGCGTTCGGTCGCGATCCTGCCCGATAGGACCTTAGTCTAACCGGGCCCAACATCGGTCGCGGGCCGCGACCACCCGGTCGGGGTGATCGGTGAACAGCCCGTCGACGCCGATGTCGCCACAGAGCTGCGCGACCAGCACCTCGAAGTCGCCGCAGCCCTCGGGCAGCCGGTCACATCGCAGGGTCCAGGGGTGCACCGCCAGACCGACCTCGTGAGCGCGTGCCACCAGACCCGTGTCCTGACCGTCGCGCCACACATGTCCAAGCCACGGACCAATGGCACTGCAGTGACGCGACAGCGCCGCCAGTCCGGTCGCAGAGAGAGGATCCTCGCCTGCCCAGTCCCCCTGGGCCGCCGGGTCACGGCCGATCAGCTGGGTCATCGGCAGACGGAACCCCTCGGCGTGCAGCCGCCGCAGTTCCGCCGGATCGAAACACTGCAGCCACAGCGGCAGCGGGCCACGCGCGGCCAGTTCGGCCTCGAGCGCTTCGGCGAGCAGCACCCCGAGATCGACACCGGCATCGCGATGCCAGCCGGGTGACTTGATCTCCGGGTAGACGCCGACCTGGCGGCCGGTGGTGGCATTCAGCCCCCGCAGCAGGGCCAGCTCATCTTCCAGGGCATGCAGGCGAAACTCGCCCTGCCAGGGTGGAAAACGGCCAGCGAACGCCGGGGTGGCGCCGTCCGCCGCCAGCCGCTCCGTAACGGCCAGACCCCGAAGCTCGGCCAAGGTAAAATCCCGCGCGTACCAGTGCCCGTCTGCGCGCCGACGTCCGGGATAGCGGCGCGCCACGTCGGTGACCCGCTCGAGCCAGAGATCATGCAGGACCAACAGCCGTCCGTCCCGGGTGGCAACGATATCCTGCTCGAGCACGTCAGCCCCCTGACCGTAGGCCAGCGCCTTGGCAGGCTGGGTGTGCTCGGGCAGATAGCCGCTGGCGCCCCGATGGGCGATCACCAGCGGCCTGCCAGGCGTCCCCGCCATCACCTCAGGCGCTGTCCTTCACACCGAGGCGCTCGTGCATCAGCGGGCTGGTGGTCGTGTACTGCAGATGCACCTTCTTCCCGGGCGTCAGATGTTCCTTGGCGGCGAAGGCGGCGAGTGCTGCTTCGTGGAAGCCGGAGAGGATCAGCTTCTTCTTGCCAGGGTAGTGGTTGATGTCGCCGATGGCGAAGATGCCGGGAATGTTGGTCTGGAACTTCTCGGTGTCGACATTGATGGTCTTGCGGTTGATGTCCAGCCCCCACTCGGCGATCGGTCCGAGCTTCGGCGCCAGCCCCCAGAACACCAGCAGGCTCTGCAGCGGGATGCTCATCTCGGTTTCATCGGCCAGGCGCAGGGTCAGGCCGGTCAACTGATCCCCGTGGACCGTGTAATCCTCCGCTTTGCCCTCGATGAAGCGCATCTTCCCGGCCTCGCACAGCGCCTGCATCTTCTCGACCGAGGCCGGGACGGCGCGGAACTCAGCCCGACGGTGCACCAGGGTCATGGAGGCCGCCTTGCCGCAGAGCTCCAGCGTCCAGTCCAGCGCGGAGTCGCCACCGCCCAGGATCACCACGTGACGGTCGTAGAACACCTTCGGATCGCGCACCCGGTAGTGAAGCTGGCGATCCTCGAAGGCCTCGATGCCCTTCAGGCGCATGCGCCGCGGCTGGAATGAGCCCACGCCGCCGGCGATGAACACGGTGCCGGTATCGAATTCCGTACCCTCGGAGGTGACGACCCGAAAGCGCCCGTTCTCCTGGGGCTCCACAACCTGAACTTCCTCACCCAGATGAAACTGGGCATCGAAGGGCTCGATCTGGGCCATCAGGTTATCCACCAGCTCCTGGCCGCTGCACACCGGGATCGCCGGAATGTCGTAGATCGGCTTGTCCGGGTAGAGCTCGGAACACTGGCCGCCGACCCTGGGCATCGAATCAATGACGTGGCACTTGATCCCGAGCAATCCGAGCTCGAAGACCTGGAACAGACCACAGGGGCCCGCCCCGACAATCAGGGCATCCGTGTCTATCTTCATGACATCCTTTCTGGAAAGTTACGGGAAGTCTATGACTTCCCAGCGCTGGGTATCCTCATGACGAGCCTGGCGACGAAGCGCATCGACGATTTCACGATCGTTCCACGGCACCGTCTCGACGGCGCGTCCGGCGAGCTCGGGCGGGCTGGTGCCAACGCCGCCGAACGGTTCGAGCGCGATGATCGGCAGGTCGAAAGCCCCCGCACAGTCGAGCTGGAACCGCAGCAGCTCCGGCGCCTGCTCGCCAAGGGAAGGCAGCGCAATGACAGCCTCTGCGCCGCGCATCTGCTCGCGCAACGCGTCCTTGAGGGCATTCGGCCCGCTGCCCGGGACTGCGTCCGGTGCTGACTGGTTGACGTAGAAGAACCGGGTGGCGCTCTCCAGGTATTCGAAGACACGCTGGTAGTCGGCCGTGGCCTCGAAGGTATGGGTCACGAACAGCCTGATGGGATTGTTTTCGGACACGCGCCCCCCGTGGACCTTCGCCTTTTCGCCGACCGTATCGCCGGTAGCCTGCCTTTGCAATGCCATGCCGGCGGTCTCCGATCAGGCGCAGTGACAAGCTGCGTAACGTAAACTACCCGGATGCGCCTGATGCTCTACAACATACGCTATGGTACCGGGACCGGCGCCCAGTTCCACCTCCCGGTGCCGGGGGCGGGCATGGTGCTCGGCAACCAGGCCAACCTTCTGCGCATCACCGAGTTCATCAAGTCCCGATCGCCGGACATCGTCGGGCTGGTCGAGGTCGACACCGGCTCAATCCGCAGCCGCATGGTCAACCAGGCCGAGGCCATCGCCAAGGCACTCGGGCACTACTCGGCCTACCAGTGCAAGTACGGTGCCCGCTCACTCAACCACCGCCTGCCGATCGTGCGCAAACAGGGTAACGCATTCCTCGCCTCGCCCAGGGTCGCCGGCGAGCGTTTCCATTACTTCGAAAAAGGCATAAAACGCCTAATAATTGAGCTTGAACTCGATGATTTTGCTGTTTTTCTTGTGCATCTATCCCTGAAATACCGGCACCGTCACTTTCAGCTTCGGCACCTCTATGACCTGATTCGTGAGCAACCGAAACCGGTCATCGTGGCGGGGGATTTCAATACCTTCTGGGGCGGACACGAGATGTACCTGTTCATGCAGGCGGCAGGGCTGACCAGCGCAAACGCCGAAGGCCTGCCCTCCTATCCCAGCCATGCGCCTCGCCGCGAGCTCGATTTCGTGCTCTACAGTGAAGGTATCGAGGTGACCGGATTCGAGATTCCTCAGGTGCGCTACTCCGATCACCTGCCGTTGATCTGTGATTTCGAGGTCACCGGGCCGCGTCGCTCGGGGCCCGGTACGACAGGGGGAGGCCTATGAGCACTGAACTGCGACATTGGCACCGTGAAGACGATCCGCAGGGGATCACCTGGCTGATCCTGGACAAGGCCGACAGCCGCAGCAACACCCTCTCGGCAGATGTACTCGAGGAGCTCGCGAAGCTGCTGGCGGGGCTCACGAGCGCACCGCCGCGCGGCGTGATCGTGCGCTCGGGCAAGGACGGGAGTTTCATCGCCGGCGCCGATATCGGCGAGTTCAAGGCTCTGGTGGATCCCGAACAGACATATGAGCTGGTGCGCCAGGGCCAGCAGGTCATCGATGACCTCGCTGCGCTGCCCTGCCCCACCGTGGCCATGATCGATGGGCATGCCCTGGGCGGTGGCCTGGAACTGGCACTGGCCTGCGACTACCGTGTCTGCGCCGAGGAGGACCGCGGTACGCTGGGGCTCCCGGAGGTGCAACTGGGTATCCATCCGGGCTTCGGCGGAACGGCGCGCAGCGTCCGGCTGCTCGGCGCACCGGCGGCGATGGACCTGATGCTGACCGGGCGGATGCTGCGACCGGCCCGGGCCCGGGCCATCGGGCTGGTCGACCGCGTGGTCCCGCGAGAGCAGCTCAGGCGGGCCGCACGCGAGTTCATCCAGCGTCGCCCCCCGAAACGCCGCCCCGGACTGATGCTCCGCGTCCTCGGGCTGCCGGGACTCCGGGCGGCGGTGGCCTGGCGGCTGCGGCGCGAAGTCTCGAAACGCGCCAGCGAAGCGCATTACCCGGCACCGTACGCACTGATAGACCTGTGGCAACGTCATGGCGGTCATGGACGCCGCGCCATCGACGCCGAGGCGCGCTCCATCGCGACGCTGTTCGCCACGCCGACCTGCCGCAACCTGGTCCGAGTGTTCTTCCTGCGCGAACGCATGAAGTCGCTGGCGCCGAAATCGACGCCGGCGCCGCAGCACCTGCACGTGATCGGAGCCGGGGTCATGGGCGGGGACATCGCGGCCTGGGCCGTGACACAGGGCCTGGAAGTCAGTCTGCAGGACCAGGACACCGCAGCCATCGAACGCGCATTGGCGCGTGCCGGTGAGCAGTTCGATCGCCGGTACCGGACGGAACCCGGGCGCGCGGACGCCCGCCGGCGGCTGCGGGCTGATCCCGAGGGCCATGCGGTCCCCGAGGCGGATATCATCATCGAGGCCATCGTAGAGCGTCTCGAAGTCAAACGCGGCCTGTTCGCCGATCTCGAGCGCAGCGCTCGACCTGACGCCCTCCTGGCCACCAACACCTCCAGCCTGCGCCTGGAGGACATCGCAGAGAGCCTCGAGCAGCCCGGACGACTGGTTGGCATTCACTTCTTCAACCCCGTGTCCAGGCTGCCGCTGGTCGAAATCGTTCATGGCCGCGACACGCAGAGCGCCGTGCTCGAGCGGGCGCTGGCGTTCACGGTGGCGATTGGCAAGCTCCCACTGCCCTGCTCCAGCCAGCCAGGCTTCCTGGTCAACAGGATCCTGGCCCCCTACATGGCCGAGGCGATGAGCCTCCATGAGGAAGGCGTCCCCCTGGCGGTGATCGACGCCGCCGCCCGCAGCTTCGGCATGCCGATGGGCCCGGTCGAGCTCGCAGACTCGGTCGGGCTCGACGTGGCATTGCATGTGGCCGAGATCCTCGGCGCGGCGCTTGGGCGGTCCCCCCCGGCAGCATTGCGCGAGAAGGTCGAGGCGGGCGACCTGGGCCGGAAAACCGGCCGGGGCTTCTACCGCTACCGCGACGGCCGCAAGGTGGACGACCCCGGACGTGCCACGGTGGCCGGCGCCAGCGAGGATCTCGAGGACCGGCTCATCCTGCCCATGGTCAACGAGGCGGTGGCCTGCCATGCCGACGGCGTGGTCGACGACCTGGAACTGCTCGATGCCGGGGTCATCTTCGGTACCGGGTTTGCGCCGTTCAGGGGCGGCCCCATCCAGTACGCCCGCAGCCGTGGCCTGGCCGCTACCCGGGCGCGGCTGGAAGCTCTGGCAGGGCGCTATGGCGAGCGTTTCCGGCCGCATCCCGGCTGGTCGGCACTCATCGACGCCGACGCCTCGCCCGGGGAAACGTGAGCGGGATCGCCTCGCGAACGCCCTGTCCATGGTAGGCTTCGCCGCCACACCGAAAGGGCAAAGGCCCTGCCGGGGTGAGTTCGATCCAGCCACCGCCGAGCCGTAAGGGCCAGCATGAAAGACCAGTCCGACAGCGACGCCCTCAATCCCCAGATGCTCGCACGGTTCTCACCGCTGGACGGTCTGAAAAAGGACAACCTCCACGCCCTGGCGCGAAAGACACACCTGCGCGAGTGTGCGAAGGGCCAGGTACTGTTCCGCAAGGACGACGAAGAGCGTCGCAGCCTCTTCCTGGTGTCCGGCACGGTCGAACTGCGCGATGGCGAGGAGGTCGTCAGCCGTATCGAAGGGGGAACGCCGCAGGCCATGCACCCACTCGGTGGCGTCCTGCCCCGCCCCTATACCGCAGTCGCGCTCACGCCTGTGCGGTTTTTCTCGCTCGACAGCGAACAGCTCGACCTGATGCTGACCTGGGACCAGACAGGCAGCTATGAGGTCAACGAACTCGGCAACGGCAACGAACCCACCGGCAGCGACGACTGGATGACCGCGCTGCTCCAGACCAAGGCATTCCACCGGATTCCTCCCGCCAACATCCAGGCCATCTTCATGCGCATGCAGCGCGTCAACCTCAAGGCCGGCGATGTCGTGATCAAGCAGGGTGACGAAGGGGACTACTTCTACGTCGTGATCCGCGGCAGCTGCGTGGTGACCCGCGAGACACCCCTCAACCGCGAAGGAATCCGACTGGCCGAACTGAAGCTCGGCGACACCTTCGGAGAAGAAGCCCTGATTTCCGACGCCCGGCGTAACGCCACGGTGACCATGCTCACCGATGGCGCCCTGATGCGCCTGGGCAAGCAAGATTTCCGGACCCTGTTGAACGAGCCCATGCTGGACTGGGTGGACGCCGAGGCGGCCGAGCGGATCATCGCCGAGGGCGGGCGCTGGCTGGATGTCCGTCTGCCGAGCGAATACGAGAACTTCCACACGCCGGACGCCATCAACGTCCCGCTGTATTTCATCCGCCTGAAGCTGAAGACGCTGGATCCGGCGGTACCCTACGTGGTGTGCTGCGACACAGGGCGGCGAAGTTCAGCAGGCGCGTTCATTCTCAACGAACGTGGCTTCCGGGCCTACGTACTGCGCGGCGGCTTGACCGTCCAGCGGGCCGACTGAACGCACCGCTACATGGTGTGGGTGGGCTTGTCGCCCCCCAGGGCACCTGCCAGGTAATTCTCGATCTTCTTCTGGGTGCTGCCACGATCCTGGTCGCTGAACTGCACCCCGATCCCCGCGGTACGCTTGCCCTGGGCACCCTTCGGCGTCATCCAGATGACCTTGCCGGCCACGGGGATCTTCTCGTCTTCCCCCATGAGGTTGAGCAGCATGAAGACTTCGTCGCCAAGCCGATAAGTGGAATTGGTGGGGATGAACAGGCCACCATTGCGCACGAACGGCATGTACGCGAGGTACAGTGCGCTCTTGTCCTTGATGGTGAGGGTCAGCAGCCCGGGCTTGCTCATGGCGGTTATGTTAACGCCTCTGTTCGGCTGAGCGCGCGACTTTCGTCACACCCGTCGCGGCCCCGGCGCCCGTTGCCAGGCTGCCAGCTGCGCCTCGAGCCCCAGTGCCAGGTTGGCGCCACCGTCGGCGAGTGCCCGCAGCCGCCGCACCCCATCGCGCAAAGCGAACAGTGCGGCCGCCGGGCGGCTGGCCAGCGCCGCACGCAGCGCCCCTGCCGGGCCTTCGTCTGCAGCCTCGGCGGGCGCACCGGCCATGGCGCGCAGCGCCGCCTCCAGCCGGCCCTCCAGCCACGCGAGAAACACCGGGGCATCTTCCTTCAGCCAGCCATCGACCTGCGCGGGCAGATCCCCCCCTCGGGTCAGCACCTCCGCCAACCCCTGGCTCCACTCGGCATCGCGGCGATCCAGGGCGTTTTCCGCATGGCTGACCGCACGGAGCGGGCAGCCGCCGGACAGGGCCAGCAGCCGTGCCCAGTCGCGACCCTGCTCCACATCGGCCAGCCACGCCAGCGCCTCCTCGCGCGGCGGCGGACTGATCGCGATCCGCTGGCAACGGCTGCGCAGCGTCGCGGGCAGCCGCCCCGGCACATGTGAGACCAGCAACAGGTAGGCGTCCGCCGGCGGCTCCTCCAGGGTCTTGAGCAGGCTGTTGGCGGCGCTGACCGTGAGCTGCTCCGCCAGGCTGACGATGGCGACCCGCGCGCCGCCACCGTGGCTGGTGTAACCGAACTGCTCGATCAATCCGCGCACCTGTTCCACGCCGATGAGATGCTTGTCCGGCGGAGGCGTCAGCCGATGCAGGTCGGGCAGCAGCACCTGCGGTGGCGCAGCGGTCGCGAGGTCGGCCGGGAGACTGTCCTGCCAGTGCCGCGCCGGCAGTCCACACACCAGTGCGGCACCCAGAGTCTCGGCCAGGCGTCGTTTACCCAGCCCCGGCGGGCCATGCAGCAGCCAGGCATGCCCGAGACGGTCCCGGGCCGCCGCACCCGCCAGGGTGGCCACGGCCCGGGCCTGCCAGGGGTAGACCCGAAAGTCGACAGACATTCCCATTCGTTTTTATCTCAATGCCTTGCGTAGTATACTTCAGCTAAATTCAATGAAATGATCGAGCACCTGCTCGAGGCGGTGCTGGACCTCGGCCAGGGGTGCGGTGGCATCGACCGTCACCACCCGCGCGGGCTCACGCGCCGCGATCCCGAGATAAGCCTCGCGGACCCGCCCGAAAAAGGCGATGCTCTCGCGCTCGAAGCGATCGTCACTGCCACGTCCTCGGGTCCGCGCCAGAGCCACCTCGACCGGGGCATCCAGCAGCACCGTGAGCGCCGGCGCAAGATCGCCATGCACCCAATCGGCCAGCTGCTCGATGCGATCGTGGGCCTCACCCCGTCCGCCACCCTGATAGGCGCGGGTGGCGTCCGTGAACCGGTCACACAGCACCCAGCGGCCCGCCGCGAGCGCCGGGCGGATCTGGTTTTCCAGGTGCACGGCCCGGGCAGCAAACATCAGCAGCAGTTCAGCCACGGGCGGCACGCGCTCCTCGGCATGCAGCAGGACCTCGCGCAGCTGCTCGGCCAGGGGGGTCCCACCGGGCTCGCGGGTGAGCAGCACGTCGATACCGCGGGCGCGCAGCCTTTGCGCCAGCCACTGGAGGTTGGTCGACTTGCCGACACCCTCGATACCCTCGACCGTGATGAAGCGCCCGGTCATGAGGCCTCCTCGGCGGCTGCTCGACGCTCCCGCAATCGCTGCAGGTAGCGCGCGACGGCGCGGTTGTGTTCCTCCAGCGTCACGGAAAACACATGGCTGCCGTCGCCCAGGCCACTCGCGACGAAAAACAGCTCTTCACCGTCCGCCGGGTTGACGGCGGCTTCCAGCGAACGGCGTCCCGGCAGGGCGATCGGTGTGGGCGGCAGCCCATGCCGGGTGTAGGTGTTGTAGGGGGTGTCGCGCTGCAGGTCGGCGCGGCGCAGCCGGTCGGTGAAGTCTTCGCCCAGCCCATAAATCACCGTGGGATCGGTCTGAAGACGCATCCCGAGTTGCAGACGGCGCACGAACACGCCCGCGATCCGCTCGCGTTCCTCATCCAGCCCCGTCTCCTTTTCGATGATCGACGCGAGGATCAAGGCCTCGTAGGGTGTATCGAAAGGCAGGTCAGGCTGGCGCGCCGCCCAGATTTCATCGAGGTGACGGCGCATGAGCCCGCGCGCCCGGCGGAGAATCTCGATGTCCGTCGTACCCCGGGCGAAACGGAAGGTGTCAGGGAAAAACAGGCCCTCGGGATGCTGGTCGGACTCGCCCAGCGCAGCCATCAGGGACTCGCCGTCCAGGCCGCTGCTGCGCACCGCATCGTGGGCTCGCAGGGCCGCGAGCATGTCCTGGAATCGCCAGCCCTCGACCACGGTGAGCTGGTGCAGGATCACCCGTCCCTGCACCACCCGTTCCAGGAAACCGCGCGGGGTCATTCCCGGTTCGAGCAGATACTCGCCGGCCTGCAACCGCTGGTCGGCACCCTGCCAGCGTCCCCAGCGCGCCAGCACCCGCGGATGGGCGAGCCCGGCCTCCTGGGCGAGCATGGCGGCCACTGCCGAGAGACTCTGGCCGCTACCGACCTCCACCACCTTGGGCGCCTCTACCGCCAGCGGCCGGTCCAGATAGTGCTCGAGCCAGACCCAGCCGCCAGCCACCGTCGCACCGGCCGCGACGAGCAGCAGCGCAAGCAGCGCGGCCAGGCGCCGCATCACGCACCCACCCCGGCGTCCGCCAGCGCCCCCTGCAGGGCCCGGGTCAGTGGGCCGCGGCTCATGTCGCGGGCGCCCAGGCGCCGCACTGGCCACAGACCGATCAGGGCATTGGTGAGGAACAGCTCATCGGCACCGGCCAGGGTATCGAGGTCGAGATCACGCTCGATGCACTCGAGCCCCAGACGCGCCGCCTCACGACGTACCAGCCCCCGCATCACGCCGGCCACACCGCAGCGCGTGAGCGCTGGCGTCTCCAGGCGACCCTGGCGTACGGCAAAGACGTTGCTCATGGTGCCGCAGACCACCCGACCCTCGCTGTCGAGCATGATGCCCTCCTGCCATGGCCCGCCGCGCCATTCCGAGCGGGCCATCACCTGTTCCAGGCGGTTGAGATGCTTGACCCCGGCCAAGGCGGGGTTGAGCCCCAGGCGAGTCTCGCAGACACGCACCGCGACACCTCGAGTGTAGTGGCTGCGAGGCCATGACGGCCAGGCAAAGCGCCCGAGCATCCGCCGGGTGTGGGTCGGCTGCGGAGGAGCGTAGCCGCGCTGGCCGTCGCCCCGGCTGACAATCAGTTTCAGCACCGCGCGGGCCTGTCGCCTGGCCAGGCGCTCGAGTTCACCGGCCAACAGGTCCGCAGGCGGCGGCGGGAGGTGAAGTCGCCGGCAGCCCTCCGCCAGCCGCGCGAGATGCAGCGGCAGCAGGCGCACGCGTCCCTCGACCACGGCCAGGGTCTCGAACAGGCCATCACCATAGTGAAGGCCACGGTCGGTCACGGGCAGCCGCGTCGCGCGCCGGCCGTCAATCAGCCACATGGCGTCCCCCGCCCAGTGCCAGCAGCAGACCTCGAGCCTTGGCGCGGGTCTCGGCCAGCTCCCGGTTCGGCCGTGAATCGGCCACGATCCCGGCGCCAGCCCTCAGTGTCACCCGGTCGTCTTCCTGTACCAGCGTGCGAATGAGAATGTTCAGGTCCATGCTGCCATCGTGCCCCAGATAGCCCATCGAGCCTGTATACGGACCCCGCGGGCTGGCCTCCAGTTCGGCGATCAGCGCCATGCAGCGCACCTTGGGGCAGCCGGTGATGGTGCCGCCGGGGAACAGCGCGGCGATCGCCTGGCCCGGGGTGATCTCGGGGCGCAGCCGTCCGCTGACGTTGGAGACGATGTGGTGGACGTGCGCATAGCTCTCCAGCGCCATGAACTCGTCGACCCGGACGCTGCCGCCCTCACAGACCCGCCCGAGGTCGTTGCGCTCGAGGTCGATCAGCATGATGTGCTCCGCCCGCTCCTTGGGGCTGCGGTGGAGCGAGCGCCGACGACGTCGATCATCCGCCTCGTCACGCTCGCGCGGGCGCGTGCCGGCGATGGGCCGGGTCTCGATGCGACGCCCCTCGACCCGCAGCAGACGCTCCGGCGAGGAACTCAGCACGGTGAACCCGGGGAATCGCGCAATCCCGGCAAACGGACCCGGATTGCTGCGGCACAGGGCCAGATACAGCGCCAGCGGGTCCGGCCGCTCGCCGTAGCGGGCCTGCCAGGCACGCGACAGATTCGCCTGGAACACATCTCCGGCGGCGATATGGTCGCGGGCCCTGCGGACGGCCTGCCGGTAGCGCTCCGGCGGATCTTCTTCCACGACTTCCGGAACGGCCAACGGCGGGGGCGTGGCCCCCGCGGCCTGCCGTACGTCGCGCACCAGATCGGCAAGCAGCGCCTGTCCACCGGACTCGGCCACCAGCCAGGCCTTGCGGGCGTGGTGGTCGCGGATCAGGGCCGCGCGGCAGCGCGTGGCGATGGCGACAGGATGGCGGCTGGCCGGCAGGCGCAGACATGGCTCGATCTCGCCGGCCAGCTCATAGCCGAGATAGATGAACCAGCCCCCGACAAAAGGGAGCTTCCCGGGTGGCGCAGCCGCCTCCACAGTGCGCCTCCCGGCCGCCCAGGCGTCATCGAGGTGACGCAGGAACGGCGTCCCGGCATCAGCGGTCAGCTGCTCGCCGACTCCACCAAACAGGATGTCGTAGCGTGCCCGCTCACCGTCGCGGGCGGCACTCTGCAGCAGGAAGGGATAGCGCTCGGGCGACAGCGCCTGCACCGCCCAGGGGGCGACGCGGTAATCCGCCGCCTCGATATGCACTTCAGCCGGCGCGGCGGAATACCAGGGTGCCGTTGGTGCCGCCGAAACCGAAGGAATTGGAGAGCGCTACCTCGAGTTTTGCCTGGCGTGCCTCGCCCGGGACGTAGTCGAGGTCGCAGCGGGGGTCCGGATCGTCGAGATTGATGGTCGGCGGAATCACCTGGTCACGCAGCGCCATGACGGTGAACACTGCCTCGACACCGCCGGCGGCACCGAGCAGGTGGCCCGTGGTGGACTTGGTCGAACTTACCGCCAGCCGATCCGCCTGGTCGCCGAACAGCCGACGGATGGCGAGGGTCTCGGCGATATCGCCGAGTGGCGTGGAGGTACCATGGGCATTGATGTAGCCGACGCTGTCGAGGTCCACACCGGCATCGGCCAGCGCCGCCGCCATGGCGGCACGGGCACCTTCGCCGTCTTCGGGCGGGGCGGTGATGTGGTGGGCATCCCCACTCATCCCGAACCCGATGAGCTCGGCCAGGATGGGCGCACCCCGCGCACGGGCGTGCTCGTATTCCTCGAGCAGCAGGGCGCCGGCACCATCGGAGAGTACGAATCCGTCGCGCCCGCGATCCCAGGGACGGCTGGCCGCCTGGGGGTCGTCGTTACGGGTGGAGAGCGCACGCATCGAGCAGAATCCGCCAAGCCCGAGCGGCGTGGTGGCATGCTCGGCGCCGCCGGCGAGCATGGCGTCGGCATCCCCGTAGGCAATCATCCGCCCGGCCATGCCGATCGAGTGGGTCGCCGTGGTGCAGGCGGTCACCAGCGCCAGGTTGGGCCCGGTGATGCCGTGCATGATCGACACGTGACCGGAAATCATGTTGATGATGCTGCCGGGCACGAAAAACGGCGAGATCTTGCGGGGCTGATGGGCCTCGTAATATTTCGCGTGGTTGTTTTCGATGGTGCCGATACCGCCGATGCCGGCACCCATGGTGACGCCGATGCGATGGCGGTTCGCGTCGCTGATCTCGAGGCCGGCATGGGCCAGCGCCTGACTGCAGGCCGCGATGCCATAGTGCATGAAGGGGTCGATCTTGCGCGCCTCCTTGGCACTCATGACCGACTCGACGTCGAAATCCCTCACCACGCCGCCGAAACGGGTGGTGAACAGGCTCGTGTCGAACGAATCGATGGGGCCGATACCACTGACCCCGTCCACCACGTTCTTCCACGCAGACTCGACCGTGTTGCCCACGGGCGACACGATACCGAGGCCGGTGACCACCACTCGGCGTCTACTCATGACACTGTCCGGATTGGCGCTGGGCGGGCGAGGCTCGACCGGGCCCGCCGATCAGGAATCGCCCTTGCGCGCCAGGATGTAGTCGATGGCCTGCTGGACGGTGGTGATCTTTTCGGCTTCCTCGTCCGGGATCTCGGTCTCGAACTCTTCCTCGAGGGCCATCACCAGTTCCACGGTGTCCAGGGAGTCGGCACCAAGATCATCGACGAACGATGCGTCATTGGTGACTTCCTCTTCCTTGACGCCGAGCTGTTCCGCGACGATCGCCTTGACCTGCTGTTCAATGCTGCTCATGGTGCCTGTCATCCTCTTGGCGGCAGTGGTTAGGGTGCTCGCGCCCCCGGCGCTGGAGACCGCAGGCGCGTATTCTAGGGGAATCTCCGCAAGCAGACCAGCAAACGCCGGCCCCGTCGGCCATTCACCCTTATTTCTCTATTAAAAACAACGATAAAAAAACTAAATATAATGCAGTTTATGTTCTTTTGACGGCCTAGGCCATGTACATGCCGCCGTTGACGTGCAGGGTCTCGCCGGTGATGTAGCCGGCTGCATCGGAGGCAAGAAACGCCACCGCGTCGGCAACGTCTGCCGCCGAGCCCAGCCGCCCCCCCGGAATCTGTGCCAGCAGTGCCTCGCGCTGCGACTCATCCAGCGCCCGGGTCATGTCGGTATCGATGAAGCCCGGGGCCACGGTGTTGACCGTGATCCCCCGGGAACCGACCTCGCGGGCGAGTGCCTTGCCAAACCCGATCATCCCGGCTTTCGCGGCCGCGTAGTTGCTCTGCCCGGCATTCCCCATCGCCCCGACGACAGAGGCGATATTGATGATCCGCCCCCAGCGTGCCTTCATCATGGCACGAAGACAGGCCCTGGAGGTGCGGTAGAGAGCGCTGAGGTCGACGTTGATCACCTCGTGCCACTCCTCCGGCTTCATGCGCATCAGCAGGTTGTCCCGCGTGATGCCGGCGTTGTTCACCAGAATGGCCGGCGCGCCCTCGGCGTCGCCCATTGCCTTGAAGAACGCCTCGACGGCGGCATCATCGCCGACCTCGAGCACCGCACCGCGCCCGCCCTCGCCCAGGCGCTCGCTGATGGCGGTCGCCCCGGCCTCGCTGGTGGCGGTACCGACCACGCGGCAGCCCTGGGAGAGCAGCGTCTCGGCAATCTGTGCACCGATGCCCCGCGAAGCGCCGGTCACCAGGGCCACACGCCCGTCCAGCCCAGGCAGACGGATCCGTTCGTTGATCGTGCTCATGCCTCCTCCCCGACGAGCGCCGCCGAGAGGGCGTCCGCATCGTGCAACGACACCGCAGCCAGTCCACGGTCGATCCGGCGGGCCAGTCCCGTCAGCACCTTGCCCGGACCACACTCGACCAGCCGGCCGATCCCGCGACCGGCCAGCCACTGGACGGTCTCCACCCACCGTACCGGACTGTGCAGCTGCCGCACCAGCGAAGCGCGGATCGCCTCAGGCGTCTCGGGCGTCGCCACGTCCACATTGTTCACCACGGGGATGACCGGCGGCCTGATCTCGATCGCAGCGAGTGCCTCGCCGAGGTGCTCGGCCGCAGGCGCCATGAGCGACGAATGGCAGGGGGCGCTCACCGGCAGGAACACCCCGCGACGCGCACCACGCTCGCGCGCCGCCGCCAGAGCACGCTCGATCGCGCTGCGGTGCCCGGCGATGACCACCTGGCCGGGCGCGTTGAGGTTCACCGCCTCCACCACCTCCCCGCCGGCGACCTCGCGGCAGACACTGCGAAGCGCCTCGTCATCAAGCCCAAGCACCGCAGCCATGCCCCCCTCGCCCTCCGGCACGGCGGCCTGCATGAGCTGGCCGCGCAGGCGTACAAGGCGCAGTGCTGGCGCGAAGTCCAGCGCGCCAGCGCAAACGTAGGCGGTATATTCGCCAAGACTGTGCCCCGCCATACGCACCGGGGTGGCACCACCGGCCGCCTGCCAGGCGCGGTATACGGCCACGCCGGCAAGCAGCATGGCCGGCTGGGTGTATTCGGTGAGATTGAGCGTCTCCGCGGGACCTGCCGCGATCAGTGCCCCGATGTCGAAGCCCAGCGCCGCGTTGGCTTCCTGCACGGTCTCGGCCACCACGGGCCAGGCAGCGCTGAAACTGTCCAGCATGCCCACGGACTGCGAACCCTGCCCCGGAAACACGAACGCCTCTGCTGTCACGGCTCCCCCGTCTCTGCCTGCCCTGGCTGGCCCCGCCGTCTGCGCGGCGTCGGGCTGAAGGCCGGCGATTATACGCAAGGCGGCCGCCGGGTGAACCACCGGATCAACCCGCCCGTCAGCACCCCGCCAAGACTGCCCCATACATGAGCCTCGAAAACCACCCGCGCGCCCGCCGGCAGCCCGCCGCCACCGCCGCCCGTGAAGACATCCCAGGCAAGCTTGAATGCCAGCCCCAGCAGCAGTGCCGCCGCCAGTCGACGGCTGCCCGGCCGCCATAGCCAGACGGCGCCACCGGCCAGCAGGCCATGCAGGGCCCCGGAGAACCCGACATACCAGGCCACCCCGGGCGTGAGCACCAGCCCGACGGCGGTGCCGATCACACTGCCGGTCAGCACCCAGGTCAGCGCGCCGGCCGGCATGCGCGCCAGCAGCAGCAGGCACAAAAGCCCCCAGGCCGCGAGATTGGGCAGCAGATGCCCAAGCCCGAGGTGCAGGACCTGGGCGGTGAGCGGACGCCAGACCTGCAAGCCCTCCAGCACCGGCCCACGACGATAGCCCAACAGGCTCTGCCAGCTGTCCGGCAGCAGTGCGGCAAGCGCCAGCACGGTGGCCACGGTCAGCGCGAGCGCTGCACTGCCCGTCGACAAACTGCCGCGGCGCGCATGAAACGATTGGCTCACATTCGCGGTCATAGCGGTATGCTATCGTCAGCCACGCAGGGGTCCCAGCGGCCCCGTCGGCTGGCCCGAGGTCACTCGGCGGTCACTCGCAGGTACGGTGGTCATGAACCAGGTTTGCACACTCCCCCCCCGCGCGCCCCGCAGGCTTCGCGGCTTCACGCTCATCGAGATCATGGTCGTCGTGGTCATCATCGGCATTCTGGCCGCCCTGATCGCACCGACGGTGATCAGTCGCGTCGATGACGCCCAGATTTCACGGGTCCACAACGACATTCGCGCGATCGAGAGCGCGCTGCAGCTGTTCCGCATGGACAATTTCCGCTATCCGACCACCGAGGAAGGTCTGCGGGCGCTGGTGGAGCGCCCCAACGACCCGAATGTCCGCAACTGGCGCCCGTACCTGAGCTCGCTGCCACGCGATCCCTGGGACAACCCCTATCAGTACGTCTCGCCCGGCGTACGCAATCCCGACTACGACGTGTTCTCGTACGGGGCGGACGGCCGTCCCGGCGGCGAGGGCATGAACGCCGACATTGGCAACTGGCAGATCGACTGACGCGGACCCGACCCGCAGCCGCCCGGGCCCGACCCGCCGGGACCGGGGCTTCACGCTGATCGAGCTGCTGGTCGTCGTCATGGTGGTGGGCGTGATCGCCGCCGCCGCCGTGCTCTCGCTCACCGCGGGCGGACGTGACCGGGACCTCGAACAACAGGGCCGGCGGCTGGCCGCGCTACTCGAGCTCGCCTCCGAAGAGGCCATCCTGCAGGGGAGAGAGTTCGGCTTCGAGGTGGTGGCCGACGGCTACCGGTTCGTCGTCTACGAGCCGGAGCGAGATGAATGGTGGCTCCTGGATGACGACATGCATCTCGGCCCACGCACGCTGCCCGACGGACTCCGCCCCGGACTGCGGCTCGAGGGTCGTGAACTGACCCTCCCCGGTGCCTTCGCCGAGACCCCTCGCCCGCAGGTGCTGCTGCTCTCCAGCGGCGAAATGACGCCGTTTCGGCTCACCCTGCAGCGCGCCGGGCAGTCGCTGCCCGCCGCCGTTCTCGAGGCCGATGCCGTCGGGCGGCTGTCGCTGCAGTTCGGCGAGGCGGACGACCGATGAGTCCGCGAGGGTTCACGTTGCTCGAGGTCCTGGTCGCACTGACCATTGTTGCCCTGGGCATGCTGGCGGTCTTCACCCAGGCCGGACAGTCCACCCATGCCACCGTACTGATCCAGGAGCGTACCCTGGCGAGCTGGATCGCCGGCAACCGGATCACCGAGGTCGCCCTCAGCCGCAGCTGGCCCGAGATCGGCGAGCGTGGCGGCGAAGTCGAGTACGGCGGGCGACGCTGGCGCTGGCGCGAGGTCGTCGTCGCCACGCCCTCCCCGGCGCTGCGGCGCATCGACGTGTCGGTGGCGCTGGCCGACCGGCCCGACGAGGTTCTGCACACCGCCTCGGGCTTCCTGGGGGAACCGCCTCCCCCGATGCCCGTGTCACCTTGGGTGCGCGGCGGCGTACTCGACGGCAACGAGGCGCTGCCGGAGGGGGCGGTGCAATGAACAGCCGCGGGTTCACCCTGCTGGAAGTCCTGGTGGCGATGGCGATATTCGCCATCCTCAGCGTTCTGGCCTACGGCGGGCTGATGGTGGTGCTCGATCAGCGGGCCCTCGCCGAGGAGCAGACCGACGCCTGGCGCGAACTCCAGCTCAGCCTGCAGCTGCTGGGGCGTGACCTCCAGCAACTGCAGCCACGGCCGGTGCGCGACGAGATCGGAGACCGCTACGAACCGGCCTTCCAGAGCCGCCCCGGTCGCAGCAATGCACTGGAGTTCACGCGCGGCGGCTGGACCAACCCTGCGGGGCTGCCACGGGCCACGCTGCAACGGGTCGCCTACCGCGTCGAGGATGGCGCCTTGCTGCGGATCTACTGGCCGGTGCTCGACCGCACCCTGAACACCGAGCCGGTGGTCAGCCGCCTGATCGAGGACATCGACGGCCTCGATCTGCGCATGCTCGATACCCAGGGGAGCTGGCACACCCAGTGGCCTCCGCCTGGATTCGCCGGCGAGGGAGCGCTGTACACGTTGCCCAGAGCGGTAGAGGTGGCGGTTGAATCGCCGCGTTTCGGGCGGGTGTGGCGCCTGGTGGAGACCAGCCCGTGACCACAGGTCGACACCAACGGGGCGTGGCCGTGATCACCGCGCTGTTGATCGTGGCGATCGCCACCACCATTGCGGTCAATATGCTCTGGCGCTCTCAGCTCGACCAGCGCCGCACCGCAGCCCTGATCCAGTCGGACCAGGCCTGGCTGTACCTGCGCGGCGCCGAGGCGCTCGCCGCGGATATCCTGCGCCAGGACCTGCTGGAGTTCGGACCCGACTCCGACCACCTCGGGGAGATCTGGGCACAGCGCATCGATCCGCTACCGGTCGAGGGTGGTTTCGTGACCGGCGAGATCGAAGACCTGCAGGGACGATTCAACCTCAACAACCTGGTCGATGCTGCGGGGCGGGCAGACCCCGTGGCCGTCGAGTGGTTTCAACGGCTACTGCGCATCCTGGAACTGGACCCGGACCTCGCGTGGTACGTGGTCGACTGGCTGGATGCCGACACGCAGCCGAGCTTTCCGGTCGGCGCGGAGGATGGTGCCTACACGGGCAGGGAACCACCCTATCGACCGCCCAATCTACCCATCACCAGCCCGACCGAGCTGCTCGCGATCGAAGGCTTCGATGCCGACGGCTTCGCTCAGCTGCGCCCCTTCGTCGCGGCGCTGCCACAGGGCACGGCGCTCAATGTCAACACGGCGCCCGCGGAGGTCCTGGCTTCGCTGGACGACGGCCTGGGGCTGTCCAGTGCCCTGCAGCTCATCGAGCAGCGGGGAGACCAGGACTTCCCCGATTACCTGACCCTGTTCGCGCCCCTGGTCAGCGAAAACCTGCTGCCCCGGCTGGATGAGCGCAGCAGCCATTTCCGACTCACGGCTCGGGCCGCTATTGGCTCAACTGAGCTCACCATGTACTCTCTGCTGCTCCGGGAACCCAATGGCGTGGTACGGCCGCTGCTGCGCAGCCTCGGCACGGAATGAACATGCCTGCTGTCCCGGCTGCGCCCCGCCCGCCCGCGAAACGCGATGTCTGAGCACCTGGTCATCCGCCTGCATCCCGGCACCGAAGATGCCGTGAGCTGGCTTGTCGTCACCGCGCAGGGCCGCAGGCTCGGCGAGCCTGCCCGTGGGCCACTGGAACAGGCCGCAGCGCTGGCCGCCGGGCGGCGCGTCACCGTGCTGCTTCCCGGCACCGAGGTTCTGCTCTGCGATACGCGCTTGCCGGTCCGCAGCCCGGCGAAACTGCTGCGGGCGTTACCGTTCTCCCTGGAAGAGCATCTGGCAGAGGAGATCGACAGCCTGCATTTCGCTGCGGGACGTCCGGATCGCGAGGGCCGGCTGCGCGCGGCGGTGATCTCACGGGACGCGCTCGCGGCGGTCATGGACCGACTGCGGGCTGCGGGCCTGCAGCCCGACGCGATACAGGCCGACACGGAAGCCCTTACCGCCAATCCGGGCAGTCTGACACTGCTGGTCGACGACAGCCGGGTCTACCTGACCCCGCCCGAGGGGCCGGCGCGGGTGCTCGACGGCCCCGGACTCCGTGACGCCCTGGCCCTTGCCGGAGAACCGTCCCCTGGCAGACATCTGCTGGTCTATGGCGACGCCGCACAGGAAACGGTGCTGGCTGCGGAATGCGCAGCCCTGCGCGAGGAGGGTTTCGAGGTCGACCTGCACCTGCACGATGATGGCGGACTGTCGCGCATGGCGCTGGGCGCGATCGCAGGCCCGGCGGTCAACCTGCTTCAGGGGCCGTTCGCTGTCCGCCGTTCACGGGCCGCGCTGTGGGGCCCCTGGAGGATCGCCGCCTCGCTGCTGCTCGCCTTCGCCCTGATCACCCTGGTGGGCAAGGCGGTCGAGTATCAGCGCCTCGGCAGCGAACTGCGGGCGATCGATGCGGCCATCGACGAGAGTTTCCGTCGCAGCTTCGGCGATATCCCCATCGCGGACTACCAGGCCCAGGCCCGCCAGCAGCTCGCACGGCTGCGGGGCGGCCCGGGCGGCGAGGAGCTCCTGCTCGGGCTGGATGCGCTGAGCAGCGGACTCGCGCAAACCGGCGGGACGACACGGGTGCTGGCCCTGAGCTACCGTCGTGGCACGCTGGATCTGCGGGTCCGCTCGCCCGACGTCGCTACGCTCGATCGCCTGCAACGCGAGCTGGTCGAGGCCGGCGTCGGACGCGCCGAAATCCAGGCCGCCAACCCGGTCGACGGCGGGGTCGAGGGCCGACTGCAATTGCGCATGGGGGGAGGCGCATGAGGCAGTGGCTGACCAGCCTCAGCGAACGCGAACGCTATCTGGTGTTCGCCGCCGGCCTGCTCGGCGCCTACGCCGTCCTGCACCTGGCGGTGGTCGCACCGCTGTGGGGCGGCTCGGCACGGATGGCCACCCAATTGCCCGAACGCCAGGCCCTGCTGGCCGAGCTGCGCGCCGCCGAGGCCGAGGTCGCCACCCTGCGCGGCCGCGAGTCCGCCGCCCCACGCGAGGCGGCCGGACAATCCCTGGTCGTGATCATCGACCGGACCAGCCGCGAGGCGGGCCTGGGCAGCGCGCTTCGACGTAACCAGCCCACCCCCGATCAGGGCCTGCGGGTCAGTTTCGAAGGCGCGCCTTTCGACAGCCTCGTCACCTGGCTGGTGGACCTGGAGCGGCGGTTCGGTATTGGCGTGGAGTCGGCCAGTTTCGATGCCGCCGGAGGCCCAGGCCTTGTCAACGCCACGCTGGTGCTGGAACGCCGCTCGTGACCCGCTGGACGTGGCTGCTGGCGGCGGGTGGTGTCGCCGTGTACCTCATCGTGCTGCTGGTCACGTTGCCCGCTGGCGTGGTGCTTCCCCGGCTGGTGGCTGCCACGCCGGTTGCCGTCGGCGGAATCGAGGGTACGCTGTGGCGCGGCAGCGCGGCCACTGTGGTGGTCGAGGGGTTTCCCGTTTACGGACTGCGCTGGCAGGTCGAGCCGCTGGCGATGTTTCGCGGACGGCTGCAGGCGCGGGTCGAAGGGCGCCTGGACGAGGGCTTCCTCCGCGCCCGCGTGGCCTATTCGCCGCTGGCTGGACGCCTGCACGTCGAAGACGGCCAGGGCGCCACCCGCCTCGCGCGGCTGGCGACGCCGGCGGGGTTCGCCGGCGCTGATGGCAATCTCAGCCTGCAGCTCGAGTCGCTGGTCATCCAGGCGGGCTGGCCGCTGGGCCTGAGCGCACGGCTGGGCGTCGGGAGCCTGTCGCTGCAGGAACTCGGTCGCCAGCCGCTGGGCGACTTCGAAGCGGTATTCAGGCTGGAGGGCGAGGACGTGACCGCCGAGCTGAGGGATGTCGCCGGCCTGCTGGAGCTCGAGGCGGTTCTGCGGGTAGACCGGGCACTGCGCTGGGATCTCCAGGGTGAAGTCGCCCCGCGCGGGGACGCCCCGGCCACGCTCCGCGATGCCATGACGCTGCTGGGTCCGCCCGATGATCGCGGTCGTCGCCCGTTCGGGTTGGGCGGGCGCCTGTAGCCGGCTGATCCGAACCCCGGGGGAACCCCGGTTCAGGGGCGCGCGTAGCCCGAGAGCACCTCGTCGATCCGACCGAAGACATCCTCGAGCACCGTCCGGTCGGGCAGCGTGGTGATCCGGAAATGGTCGCTGTAGGGCACGTTGAAACTGGTGCCCGGCGCCACGAGCACATGGCGCGACTCCAGCAGGTCCATCGCGAAGCGGTGGTCGCTGAACTCCGGAAGCTGGTCGGTCAGGACCCGGATGAAGGCGTACATCGCCCCCATCGGACGCACCATCTCGAGGTAGGGGCTGGCGGCCACGCACTCGATGACCGCTGTCCGGGAATCATGCAGCCGCCCCCCTGGCGAGATCAGCTCGCGGATACTCTGGTAACCCCCCAGTGCGGTCTGCACCGCCCACTGCCCGGGCACGTTGCTGCACAAACGCAGTGAGGCCAGCAGTTCGAGCGCGTTCAGGTACGCCCGCGCCCGCTCCAGATCACCGCTGAACGAGGCCCAGCCGACACGGTAGCCGCAGGCGCGATAGACCTTCGACAGGCCGCTCAGGGTCGCACACAGCGTATCGCGGACCAGGGTGGCCATCGGAACGAACTCGGCGTCCTCGTAGGTCATCTGGTCGTAGATCTCGTCCGACAGGACCACCAACCGGTGGCGCTCCGCCAGTGCCGCAATCGCCTCCAGCGTCTGGCGCGTATACACCGCGCCGGTCGGGTTGTTCGGATTGATCACGACGACTGCCCGGGTCCGGGGCGTGATCAGCGCTTCCATCGCCGCAATATCCGGCTGGAAGCCCCGCTCGGGCGGGCAGGGATAATGCAGCGCCCTGCCACCGTTGAGCACGGTGGCTGCGGTCCACAGGGGGTAATCCGGGCTCGGGATCAGCACCTCGTCACCCGGATCCAGCAGGGCCCGAAGGCACAGGTCGATCAACTCCGAGACGCCGTTGCCGATGAACACGGTCTCGGCCGAGGCGGTCATCACCCCGCGGGTCTGCTGCTGCATGACCACCGCCTCGCGGGCCGGGAAAATACCCTTCTGGTGGCAGTAGCCCTCGCTCTGCTGCATGTTCTCGATCATCGCCAGACGCATGGTCTCTGGCGTACGGAAGCCGTAGACCCCGGGATTGCCGATATTCAGCGAGGTGATCTCGTAACCCATCTTCTCCAGTTCGAGCGCCCGTCGGGCAAGCACGCCGCGAATCTCGTAACGCACATGGCGCAGTCCGGCCGCGGTTTTCACCGGTGCCGCGTTCGACAGGGGGTCAGGCGTGGCCTGATCGCGAGCCTCGAGAGTCATGAGACGGGTATCCTTAGGGGGTCTGGCGCGGCCAGACTCTACGCAAGCGCGACGGCAAAGAAAAGCGAACGGTCGCGCGGTTCATCAACCGACAGGAGGGCCGAGGTGTCCGATATCAAGCAAGCCATGCCACTGCTGGCCAGCAACGAAGGCGTATGGGACGGCTACTACCGCTATACCGATCCGCAGGGCAACAAGATCGATGAGCACAAGTCACGACTGGTGTGCCGGTTTCCGGCCGAGGGTCCCTACCCCTACCACCAGACCAACCACTACACCTGGGCGGACGGTCGCACCGAGGTGCGCGACTTCCCGGCAAGCTACCGCGATGGACGGGTGTGGTTCGACACTGATCTCATCCATGGCTGGGCCGCCGAGGTACCGCTGGACGATTTCAACCGCACGCTGATGCTGAACTGGACCCGCAAGGGCGAGCCCGACCTGTATCTCTACGAGATGATCCAGATGAGCGACTGCGGCAAGTACCGCTGTCGCATCTGGCAGTGGATCAAGGCGGGCCGCATCCACATGCGCACCCTGATCGACGAGGAGAAGGTCTCCGACACCTGGGAAGGTTACTGAGCCCGACCGGTTGCCCCGGCCGCCTGCGCGGTACCGACCTGCCGCGCAGGCATCTCCGCAGCCTCCTCGTCAGGCTCGGCCTCTGACGCACCGGGCGGGCGCATCCGGTCCACCACATCGGTACGCAGCAGCGCACCGCAGACGATGGCAATCGCCAGCAGCGTGGTGATGACCATGAACGGCAGGACATAGCTGCCTGAGCTGTCGTAGAGGATGCCGGTGACGAACGGTCCAAGACCGCCGCCGAAGGTATCCAGGACCGTGATCGCGCCGATGATCTTGCCCAGCGACTTCAGACCGAACAGATCGGCGCACAGCAGCTGGATCAGGGTATAGATGCCGCCCCAGCCGAAGCCGAACAGCGACAGGCCCACCCACAGAAGCTGCGGACTGTGCACCATGCTGGTCAACACTATGCACACCACGCCTGAGAACATCAGCCCAAGGCCCACCAGCAGCACCCGCTGACGTCCCAGCGTCTCGGCCACGTGACCGCTGATCAGCTTGCCCACCAGCCCGCCGATGAACAGGATGGACGATCCCGTCGAGGCGACCATCACCGAGTACCCCTCATCGCGCATGAACAGGAACGTGTGCGTACCCATGGCGAGGATCGAGTAGAAGGTGCACATCGCCAGCCCAGCCAGCATCCAGAAGTTCCGGCTTCGCAGCGCCTCCCCCAGCGTCATGCCGTACCGGGTCGCGGCCACCGCGGCCCTGGCCGCCGCCCCGGTGGAACTCGCCGGCGGCTGGTTCCGCACCAGCAGGAAGATCAGCGGGATCATGATCACCGGCAGCACGGCCACCCAGGTGAACACGTCCCGCCAGTCGCCAAAATTGAGCAGCCAGGCGTTCAGTGGTGGCAGTACGGCGTTACCGATACTGGTGCCGGCGAGGGCGATGCCGATGGCCAGGCCGCGTTTGCGGACGAACCAGCGCGACACCAGGATCACGTTGACGATCAGCCCCGCCAGCGTCAGCAGCACACCGAACAGGAAATGCACGATGTAGACATCGGCCAGCGTCTGCACCTGGCCGTAGTACCAGTAGGCGCCGGCGAGCAGGGCCATGCCGGCCACCATCAGCGGCTTGACGCCGACCCGATCGGCCAGCGCGCCTGCGAAAAACCCGAGCGCCCCGGCGGTGAACAGGGTAATCAGATCCCGCAACTTGAGCGCGCCCACGGAGACGGCCCCGCGGTCGATGATCGCCGCGAGCTCGGCCTCATCGATCATCACGCCCTCGGCAGCCAGCAGCTCTCGCAGTGCAGGCAGCGCGGCACGGATGCGTCCGTCCTCCGCCAGCGCCCGCAGTGCCTGCGGATCGACCTCGACGCCGTGGGCTGCGTTGAGCTCGGTCACGACGCCGAGCGCCGAGAGTTCATCGATGATCAGCTCATCGAACACCGTGGGCCCCGTCAGCGTCATGCCATTGGAGACGCTGAGGATGAGGAACGCGGTAAAGGCGATCACCCACCCATAGTAGAGGCGGGATCCGGTGGTCTCCGACATGCTGGGCGTCCTCTGGTCGGGCTCGGTCTCAGACCGACATACCCGCCCGATAACCTTCACGCGTGGCGGCCAGTACCGTCCGGGGCGAAAAACAGTCGCCTACCAGCTGCACTTCGAGTCCGTGTTCGCGCAGCGGCTTCTCGAGTGACGCGTCCGGCACCCGCGGTGTGGAATAGCTGAACAGCGCCACATCCTCGATCACCGTGGGCTCGCCGGTGTAGACGTTGTGCACCACAAGATTCCCGTCCGCAAAGTCCGTTCCCGGCGCCAGATCACTGCAGAGCACCAGGTCCACGCCCGCCTTGTACAGCCGCTCATAGAGATTCTGGCGGGTCACCAGCGGCTCGTCCTGGGCCACGCGCTCCCGCGGAGTGACGATCACCACGCGATCGAAGATGCGCTTCAGGTGCAGGGCCGAGGCGTAGGTGCCGGCCGTGTGGTCGTGGTCGTAGATGACCGCCGTGCCCTCCTCGCGCCCACCGTAATCCAGCAGCCCGGGCATGAGCGCGCGCAGGTCAGGAATCATGTCATCCTCGCGCAGCGCGGGGTCGAGCTGGTGCGGCCAGATCATGGTCGAGCCGGTGGCGAGAATCACCGCGTCCGGCTGCAGTGCGAGCACGTCGTCCACACCGGCGCGCAGGCCGAGTTCGAGTTTCAGCCCCGCGCGCTTGCCCGCCAGCGTCTGGTAATCGTAGATCGAGGAGAGGTTCTCGCCCCCGGGCAGCGCCGCATGCAGCCGGGTCTTGCCGCCGGGTTCGCTGCCGGCCCCCAGAACGGTCACCTCGTGGCCGCGCGCTGCAGCCAGCCAGGCGGCTTCCATGCCGGCGATCCCGCTGCCCACCACCACCACGCGACGGCGTGTTTGCGCGGGCGACGGCCACCAGTCGGCCTCGTCAGGCTCACCGACCCGCGGATTGTTGTCGCAGGCAATCGCCGCGCCGTCCTCGATGATCACCGACCAGCAGGTGTTGCAGCCCACACAGTAGCGGATCTCGGGTTCGCGCCCCTCCAGCGACTTCTTCGGCCAGGCGGGATCGGTCACCAGCGGGCGGCCCAGGCCGATGAGTTCGGCGGCCTGGCTCTCGAGAATCCCCTCGCCCTCGTTGGGATCGGTGATCACGCCCAATGCCATCACCGGGATACCGTTCGCCGAGGCCCGCAGGGTCCGGGTCAGCTCCGTGTAGGGAGCCCGGGGACCGAACAGGTCGGGGATGTGCTTGTGCAGGGCGCGCGAGTGGCTCCCCTGAGCAAAACAGAAATAGCTGACCTGTGCCGGGTCGGCGAGCCGGGCCGTGATCCGGCCGGCTTCCTCGACATCGATACTGCCCGGCACGCTGTCGTCGCCCGGAAGCTTCAGCCCGATGATGAAGCCGCTGCCGCAACGCTGACGGATGCCTTCGACCAGTTCACGCAGCATGAGGGTACGGCCCTCGAGATCGCCGCCGTAGCGGTCGTCACGCCGGTTGGACCAGGGCGAGAGAAACTGGTGGAAAAGATGGCCGTGACCCGCCGAGATCTCCACCCCGCTGAAGCCCGCCCGATGCAGGCGCTCGGCACCGGCGACGAACTCGGCGATCATCGCCTCGACTTCTCCGCTCTCCAGCACATGCGGGACGGTCCAGCTGAGATCGTCCGCCAGGGCCGAGGCGCCGTAGGCATAGGGGTTGCGTCCGCGCTCATGGCGGCCGCGACCGGGGTCCTGGAGCTGGCCCAGCAGGCGACAGTCCTCGCTCTCCACCGCCTCCGCCCAGCGCTCAAGCCCCGGCAGCGCCTCGTCGGTATCGATCCGCACCTTGTAGGGCCGGTTCTGCCAGTGCAGCGCGGTGAGCGGCTCTGTGACGATCAGCGCGGCACCGCCCCGGGCGCGGTTGGCGTGGTAGTTCAGCAGGCGCTCGGTGACGGCAAACCCGGCACCGTACTTGGTGGTCATGGAGGCATGACAGATCCGGTTACGCAGCCGCTGGCCCGAGAGCTCCAGTGGCGAAAACAGCAGGGGGTATTTGGGCGCGGTGTCCACCGCGGGATTGGCGCTCATGCCGACTCCTTTCAGCAATAGTCTCAGCGCGCCCGCCAGGCGTCCCGCCCGGCCAGCGCGACGGCGTAGATGTCACGACTTCGCCCGCCCGCCTGCTCCAGCAGAAGCTCATGCGCAGGCATCGTCACCTCGCGCCAGCGCTCGAGCGTGGCCTCGTCCGGTACGTGCACGCGAAAGCCGATGTCGCCGGCAGCCTCGAGTTCGGCGGCATTGGCCGCCCGCACCTGCCGGCGGATGGCCTCGCGATCGGGGAAGGCGGCGGTCAGCAGCTCACGCACGTCGGGGGGCTGCGCCAGCCACCAGTCACGGTTGGCCAGCACCAGGTTCATGCCGAGTGCATGGCCGGTCAGTACGAAATGCGGCGCCTGCTCGGCGATGCCGGTGCGCGCGTAGTACGGCACAGCGTTCTCGCCAGCGTCGATCATCCGGGTCTGCAGGGCCGGCACCACGTCGGCAAAGCCCATGGAGATCACATCCGAACCGAGCGACTGGGCAAAGACCTGGGCCGCAATGCTGTTCGAGACCCGGAACCGGCGGTTACGGAAGTCCGCTGGCGACAGCAGCGGTTCGCGGGCATAGACGTGATGGAAACCGATCTCATGCCACTGCACCACATGCAGCCCCTGCTCGGCCAGCAGGGCCTCGAGCGGCTCGGCGAGGTGGTTGTCCAGCACGTAGTCGGCTTCCGCCTCGTCGGCAAACAGGAACGGGGCGTAGAGCACCGTCAGCTCCGGCACCAGCGCCGAGGCGGCCAGCGCCGACATGCTGGCGATCTGCACCCGGCCGCGGCGAAGCCCGGAGAGCAGCTGCTCCTCCGAGCCGAGCTGCCCGCGGATCAGCATCCTGAGGTCGAAGGGCTCGGACGAGGCCTCGACCACAGCCTGGAACTGCTGCCAGTTCTCCGAGCCGGGCGACCCGGCCACCTCGGTCCCCCCGACGGCCAGGCTGATGCGGCCGTTCGCCGCCTCCTCGGGGGGCGCGCAGCCGGTGAGCAGCCAGGCGGCGAGCATGAGCAGGGCGACAGTCAGGCGCATCTCGACTCCGGGTGTGACAGCGGGCGCACGTCCCGCCAGATCCTGACCCGCAAGTCTACCGCAGCCTCAGGCGGCCTGCGTCGATCCGCGTCCGCCAGTCAACGCCAGCCACAGCAGCCGGGGGCGCAGCACCTTGAACAGCAGGGCCCGGACCTCGCGCGGAGTCAGCTCCGTCTGGCATGGCAGCATGCCGGCCACGCCTTCCAGCACGATGAGGCCGTCGCGCGCCACCACCTGGTCGACACGGACATCGAGCTTCATCGCGGGTGTCTTGACCTTCATGTGTGTGCTTCTCCTGTCACGACGGCCAGGCGCTTACGACAGCGCATGCCGGGCCGCGGCACGGCCGCTGATCATCGCCTCGGTCAGATAGCTGCCGTTCTGGTAGAGATCGGACACCATCGAGCCCAGCTCCCCGGCCTCGTACAGCCCCGGAATCGGCGCATGGTCGTGATCGAGCACCTGCGAGTGCTGGTTACGGCGGGCACCGCCGCCGGTGCAGACGACTGCAGGGGCGATCCGTACGGCATGGTAGGGCGGCGTGGCCAGGGGCATCAGCGTCGCGGGGTCACGGCCGAACTCCGCGTCCGCACCCTCGGCACAGGCGGCGTTGTAGCGCTCGACGGTGGCCCGAACGGCAGCCGGATCCCGCCCCATGGCCTCGGCCAGGGCCTCGATGCTGTCGGCGCGCAGAATCCACCCGCGTTCGATCTCGGCGCTGTTGTCCTCGCTCCAGTCATAGCCCAGGACCACCGGATTCCAGCTCATCACCGTTGTGATCAGGCGGTTGTGCATGCGGGTGGTCTCGTCGAACAGCATGTGCACGGGGCCTGCGCGATGATGCGGTGTATCCACCCAGTGCCCGTGGCGCTTTTCCTTGTAATGGGTGAGCTGCAGCTCGGCGGTCTCGTTGTAGAAGCGCCGGTCATCGGCGGCGATCTCCAGCCAGCTGAAGCTCTGCCAGAAGAAAGTTCGAAGGAACGCGGTGTCGTACTCCGGCACCTGAATACCCGGCCAGATACCGCTGGACTGTCCCTGGTTGCGCATGTGCCAGAGCGAGGCCCCGGCCTTCTGCAACAGGCGGATGCCGTCGCCGGTGTTGTGCGGGGTGCCGAGCGGCCAGGCCTCGGCGAGCCCGTAGTAGTTGCGCTGCATGTCCAGGCTGGCCTCGTAGCCGCCCATCGCCAGCACCACACCGCGGTGCGCCCGCACCGCCAGGCGCCGGTCGCCCTGCGCGATGATCGCCCCCAGCACCTCGAGGGTGTCGGGGTCCTGCACCAGGTCCACGACCGCAGTCTCATAGCGGCGTTCGATCCGCTCGCGCAGGCGGACGTTGGCATCGAAGGCCAGCCAGACACCACTGGGAATCGGCAGGATCGTGGCCGTATAGGCCACGGCCGCGCGGGCGCCGAACTCCGGAAACTCCAGCACCGCGTCACGCTCGCTGAAGCCCGTCCCGCGGATGAACTCGGCGCCCGCCTCGCTGGCCCGCGCCTGGATCCAGGGCTCAAGCCCGACCATCTCCTCGGCCCACCACTGCAGCATCTCCTCGGGCACCGGATTGGCCCGGCTCATGGCCCGCTGGTAGTCGGCCAGTGCCCTGGCGTCGTGCGAGATGAGCAGCGACTGGCCCGCCACCCGGCTGTTGCCGCCCGCTTCGGCTTCCGGGGCCTTCTCGCAGATCAGGATCCGCGCGTCGGGCGAGAGGTCGTGAGCCTCGATGGCCGCACAGGCACCCGCCAGCCCGTATCCGGCGATCAGCAGATCGGTCTCGATATCCCAGGTGTCGACGGCGGCAGGGCTGGCCATGGTGAGGTCCCCTCAGACTGAACGGTCTGAACAGGCTAGGCCGCAGCCACAGCCTGGCGCCAACGAAAAATGGTGCGTTTGACAACCTGAAGTTGTAGCTTAAGGCACTCGGGTGTCATTCAGAACCTTGGTCATGCAACTGCAGCAGCTCCGCTATTTTCTGGCTGTGGTCGAGTACGGTGGCTTCTCACGCGCCGCGGAGGCCCTCGGCCGCACGCAGCAGGCCTTGTCCAAGGGCATCCAGGCTCTCGAGGACACCCTGGGCGTGCGCCTGCTGGAGCGCGGCAGCCGGGTCGCACGGCCCACGGTGTTCGGTCAGCTGCTGCTGGAGCCTGCCCGGGCCATCGACCATGAACTGTCGGTCTTTCGAAGTCGTCTGGCCGAGGCGCTGGAAGCCGCCTCCGGACGGGTCCACGTCGGCGCGAGCCCCACGGCCGCCGCGCTGCTGGTGGCCGACGCCGTAACTGCCGTAAGACGGCGACTGCCGGCGCTGCGCATCGAGGTGGTGACCGGCCTGCAGCATCAGCTGCTCTCCCGCCTGCTGCAGGGTGAACTGGATCTATGCGTCGGCGTGGACACACGCGACGCCGAACCCCAGGGGGTCATCCGCGAAGTCCTCGTGCACGAGCACTACCGGGTCATCGCCGCGGCCGATCATCCGCTGGCGCGCGAGCCTGCCCCCGACCACATGGCGCTGACCACCTGGCCCTGGCTGCGGGGGAGCAATCTCGGCGTGGTCGAAGAGCTTTTCCGCGAAGGCTTCGAGAAGCGCGGGCTGGTGCCGCCCGAGCCGGTGCTGGAGACCGATTCGCTCGAGCTGGTGCGCACGCTGCTGGCGAGTGATCACTACCTCTGCCTGATGCCCCAGGGGCTTGTCCGACCTGAGCTCGAGCACGGACAGCTGATCGCCCTGGGCGGTAGCGACCTGTCGTGGGCCCGGCCGATCTCGATGGCCTACCGGGCCGACGCCTCACCGCCGCCGCCGGCGCTGACCCTGGCACGGGCCCTGCACGAGGCGGCCGACGCCCTCCGCGACCGGCGTTGAGCTTGAGCCACCGGGACAGGCTGAAACGGATCCCGGCGGCAGGGCTCGTCAGTCCTCGCGCGTAGCCGACGCGCCCGTTGCAGCCGTCAGCGCGGTGACATCGATTTCCACGGCCATACCGGGCACCGCCAGCGCAGAGACGCCGACCACGCTGGAGGCCGGTCGCGCCTCGGGCGGGAAAAAGGCCCGGACCGCCGCGTAGATCGGCGATGGATCGATGTTCTCGAGGTCGACGATGTAGAGCACGATGCGCACGACATCCGCGGGGGAGGCATCCGCCGCCGTCAGCGCGATCGCCACCTTCTCGAACATGATTCGGGCCTGCTCACCGAGATCCTCGGGCACACTGCCGTCCGCCGCGATCCCCCCCTGCCCGGCCACGAACACCCAACGCCCACCGCCCTCGGCGGTGACGACCTGCGCATAGCCCTGAGGCAGGCTCAGGCCGGGCGGATTGATCCGTTCCAGTTGCGGTGCGTCGGCCGCCTGCGCCACAGTCGACGCCGGCAGTGCGACTGTCAGTCCGGCCATCAGTGCCGACACCACAACTGTTGTCCCGGTCCGCATATCCTTCCCCCTGCGCCGCTGACGCGGGCGCGGGTTTCAATGCATCTCGACCCCGCCGCTCACGTTCATCGCCTCACCGGTGATGTAAGCGGCCGCCTCGGAACAGAGAAACGCCACCGCGTTGGCCGTGTCGCTCGGCAGACCCACGCGGCGCATCGGGATGTTGTTGCGCATCTGGGCAAGATAATCCTCGACGCTCAGGCCCTTGAAGCGCGCGAAGTACTCGTTCTGCACCGAACCGAGCCCGGTGGTCACATGGTTGGGGCACACCGCGTTGACCGTGATGCCGTGAGGGCCGAGTTCAACGGCAGTCGTGCGCGTCAGGCCGACCATGCCGTGCTTGGACGAGACATATGCGCTCATGTGCGGGTGGCCCGACTTGGCCGCCTGACTGGCGATATTGATGATCCGCCCGCCCTCGCCCTGCTTGATCATCTGGCGCGCGGCGTGCTTGGTACACAGGAACGCGCCCATCAGGTTGACCTCGAGCACCGCGGTCCACTCCTCGCGCGTCATCTCCGTGACGGGCTTGATCAGATACCCGATGCCTGCATTGTTGACCAGGATGTCCAGCCGCCCGAAGGCCTCGACCGTTTTCGCCACCGCGGCCTCGACCTGCGCCTCGTCGCGCACATCGAGCGGCACGGTGATGGCCTCGCCACCCGCGCGACGGATGTCCTCGGCCACCGCTTCCATCTCGTCGCTGCTGCCGATGTGCTCGGCGCCCATGTGAGTCTGAGGCGTCCCGAGATCGGTCACCACCACGCGCGCGCCATCGGCGGCCAGCTGCTTGAGAATCGCCTCGCCCAGGCCCTCGCGCCGTCCGGCGCCGGTACACAGGGCTACTTTGCCCTTCAGATCAGCCATGCTGAATTCTCCAGATAGAGTGTCGTTGAATCAGGGGCCGTAGTGCAGCTCTACGGTCTCATAGACGGTCTGCATGTACCCGCCGGCCTGGGCCTTCAGGAACAGGAACTCCCCGTCGTTGGTGCACCAGACGTCGTAGTCCGGGTGCTCCTGGGGAAGGCCGGGTGCGGAGACGAAGCGGAAATGCAGTGCATCGAACCGCCCGGCTTCGACCTCCAGCACCTCCTCGCCGACGTACTCCATGCCCATGCCGATGCGAAACAGCATGGGCCCCGTCGCGCCGCGGTGATCCGGCGAGCTGAGCAGCACGGTGTCGATGCCCTGGATGCCTGGTCCCTGGCTTCGGTCATACAGCCGGAAGTGCCACGAATCGCAGACGATGGCGTGGTTCTGGAACGTCAGCAGCGGAGCGTCGAGCTCCATGCGCTGGTGTACCCGCCCCTCGTGAGCGGTCCAGGCCTCGCACTCCGCGTGATCAGGTGCGAAGCGAAACCACGCCGAACCCATGAACCGGTCACCGACGCTCAGACGCACGGAACAATCCGTCGGCAGCCAGTCGGCATCGAGACCATAGACAATATCGCGCATGACATTCGGACGGTCATCGATTTCGCAGTGGGCGCTGGCGGTCCGCTTGCCGTCGCTGTGCGTGGTGATCAAGAAATACTCGCGACCACGCTCTTCGCCCTTACGCTCGGGCTTGTTGCTGGTGTAGCGGATAGTCCCGCGGACGAAGCGGTGATCCCGCTGGATGATGGGCAATGCTGCCTTGTCGTCGCTGCTCACATGTCCTCCACTGCGTATTCAGGGGTTTCAGATGATGCCGTCCTCGCGCAGTGCGCGGATGTCTTCGGCCGTGAATCCTGCCTCTTTCAGCAGGGCCTCGCTGTTGGCGCCGAGTGGCGGGCAGGCCTCACCGCTGAGGCGCTCGCCGTCGAGGCGAATGGGGTTTCGCAGGGTGCGAAGGCTGCCGGCCAGCGGATGGGCCACGTCCTGGAGCATTCCCACTTCGCGCACGAAGGCGTTGTCGAGGGCCTGGGGCAGATCGAGCACCGGGCCAACCGGCAGCCTGCCCTGCAGTGCCTCCAGCCACTCGGCGGTGGTGCGCTTGCGAAACTCTGCATCGAGCACTTCGGTGAGCGCGTCGCGGTGGGTCCGTCGGGCGGCCATGTCGGTGAACTCCGGGCGGGCTGCGAGATCCTCACGTCCCATCGCCTGGATGAGTTCCTGCCAGAACCGCTCGAGCATGCACATCACGAAGATCCAGCCATCGGCGGTCGGAAACAGCTGCGTCGGCACGGTCGAGGGATGTGCGCTGCGGGGCAGTCGGCCGGTGACCTCGCCGGCGTTGAGATACCAGGTGGCGGGATAGCTCAGCTGGTGCAGGGCGACGTCGAACAGGCTGACGTCGACATCGCGGCCCTCGCCATGTTCGCGCGCGGCCATCACCGCCGCCAGCAGCCCCAGTGCACAGGTGATGCCGGTCATGAAGTCGATGATCGAGAGCCCGAAGCGTGCCGGCGGGCTGTCGGGCTCGCCGGTCAGCCCCATGAACCCCGCCTCGGCCTGCATCAGGTAATCGAACCCCGGCCAGGCCGTGCGGGCATTGTCGCGCCCATACGCCGAGAGATGTGCGCAGACCAGCCGCGGGTTATGCGCGCGCAGTGCCGGGTAGGTCAGGCCGAGTTTCTCGGGCTGATCGCCCTTGAGGTTGTTGAGCAGCGCATCGGCGCCAGCCACCAGCCGATGCAGCACCGCCTGACCGCGTGCGGATTTCAGATCGAGTGTGAGGCTGCGCTTGTTGAGGTTGAAGGTCTGGAAATACTGGCTGTCGGCCTCGCCGAGCTCGTGCGGGCCCACCTGTCGCGAGGCATCGCCCCGGCCGGGCGCCTCCAGCTTGATGACCTCGGCTCCGAGATCGGCCAGGAACATCGAGCCGTAGGGCCCGGCGCCAAACTGCTCGACCGTGAGGACCCTCAGCCCCTTCAGCGGCAGGTTCACAGCGGGTGGCGCTCCAGCAGCTGGCGGGCGATGATCATCCGCTGGATCTCGTTGGTGCCCTCGCCGATGCACATCAGCGGCGAGTCACGGTAGTAGCGCTCCACGTCGAACTCCACCGAGTACCCGTAGCCGCCGAATATCCGCAGCGCCTCGAGACTGTTCTTCACCGCCGCCTCCGAGGCGTAGAGCTTGGCCATGCCCGCCTCCATGTCACAGCGCTCGCCGGCATCGTACTTGGTCGCCGCCTGGCGCGTCAGCAGCGCCGCCGCCTCGACCCGCGTGGCCATGTCACCGAGCTTGAGCTGGATCGCCTGGTGCTTGGCGATCGGCTTGCCAAAGGTCTTGCGCTCCTGCGCATAGCGCACCGAGTCGAGCAGCGCCGCCCGGGCCAGCCCCACACCGCGCGCAGCAATATTGATCCGACCAAGCTCGAGACCACCAACGGCGTGCTGGAACCCGCGACCCTCGCTGCCGCCGACCAGCCGGTCGGCCGGAATGCGGTAGTCCTCGAACACAAGCTCGGCACTGTCGATGGAGCGATAGCCCAGCTTCTTCAGCTTCTTGCCCACCGTGAAACCCGGGCCCTTCTCGGCAATGAACAGACTCATGCCACGATGACGCGGCTCGGCCTCCGGGTCGGTCTTCACCAACAGAGCAAAGCAGCTCCCATGGATACCATTGGAAATCCAGGTCTTGGTCCCGTTGATGACATACTCGTCACCGTCGCGAACCGCCACGGTTCGGATGCCCTGCAGATCGGTGCCGGCATTGGGCTCGGTCAGGGCAAGACCCCCGCGAAGCTCGCCGCTGGCAAAACGCGGCAGCCACGTCTCACGCTGGGCCTCGGTACCGAAACGCTCCACGCAGGCAGCCATGATCAGGTGCGAGTTGAAGATCCCCGTCGGCGCCATCCACGCCCGCGCAATCCGCTCGACAATCCGCGCATACGTCCACGCAGAAAGCCCCAGCCCCCCGTAGGCCTGACCTGTGGTCGCGCCGAACAGCCCAAGCTCCTTCATCTGCTCGACCAGCGCCTCGGGATAGCGGTCGGCCTGGTCAAACTCCCTGGCAATCGGCCGGACCTCGCCTTCCACCCAGCGGTCGATCGAATCCAGCAGCGCCGCCTCGTCCTCCTCAGACCACGTCTGCCCCGCCAGCGTATCCACATCCTGCTCCGATACCGTCATCGTCCCCTGCTCCCTGCATGGCGAGAGGCTCGCCCACGCCTCAATACTCGATCCGATCCTCGACCCCGTGCCCACGCCGCGCCACCAGGATCGTCCGCTCGAAACTGCACACCACCTTGCCCTCCTGGTTGCGCCCCAGCGTGCGCACCGTCACCAGCCCCGCACCAGGGCGCGACTTCGACTCGCGCTTGCCCAGCACCTCCGACTCGGCATACAGCGTGTCACCGGCATACACCGGATGGGTCATGTTGATGTCCGTCCAGCCCAGATTGGCGATCGCCTTCTGACTGACGTCACTCACGCTCATCCCCACCAGCACCGACAACGTGAAGGGACTGGCCACCAGCGGGCGACCAAACTCGCTGGCCTTCGC
>SKYU01000134.1 GCA_007127715.1 Gammaproteobacteria bacterium
CGGTCAGCACCAGGGTATCGATCTGATGCCAGACCAGCAGCGACTGCAGGTTGGTTTCGTGAAACGGCGAGGGCATGCGCTTGTGCATGATGATGTCGCGCGTGCGGTCGATGTTCAGCCGGTCATCGAATTCGGAGCGTTCGGAGCCGTGCTTGATATTCTGCAGTGAATCGGGGGTGTCGGTGCGGGTGCCCCAGACGCCGGCATCCTCCCCCGATTCCATGTAGGCGACATAGGTCCAGATCACCGGCAGATTGCGCTCGCGGAACATCGCGGCGAGACGATCGACGTATTCGAGCTGGCGCGGATCGGTCTGGTAGGCGGTCTTGAACTTGCCCACCGCCGTATAGGCCTTCTGCAGATCGATATTCACCAGCGCCGGGCGCTTGCCGAATCCGAAGCGCGCCCGGGCCGGATTGGCCTTCACGTCTTCAAAGATTTGTCGCGCGGTCTTGTCACTCGTCTCCATGTCACTCCCCTGGTTGGACGGGCACCTGATGCCGGGGCCGCGTCACAGGTAATAGATCAACAGCGAGGCGGCCAGCAGGATGGCCACCCACAATACCATGCTGCCGGTTGGCCATGTCCTGGCCAGTATTCCCTGCGGACCATGGTGAGCCGATACCGTCGCGACCAGCGCCGTCAGTTTGCGCATCAGGGCCCCGAGGACCGCCCGCCACATTGCGCCACCCGTGCGGTGGATACCCCCGACAACGGCCGGCATCGCCCTGCGATACAACCAATCCGTATCGACCGTGATCTTGGGCTGGCCTCCGGCATATTTAATGAGCACGAAAAAGCCGACAGCGGTGAACAGCAGCAATTGCAGTTCCCAGAGGACGTGACCGGAGGTGTACGCCTGGTAATCGACTGGCGCCGGCATCATCGCGTACAGCCATTGCGGGTAGATACCGATGAAGATGCAGAAAAACGCCGCGATCCCCATCGCCACCAGCATGTTCACCGGCGCCTCTGCCGGTCGAAGCCCCTTGTCGGGCCCGAAAAAAGCGAACCAGGGAAGCTTGAGACCGGTGGAGAGAAACGTGCCGACAGCGGTCAGCGAAAGCAGCAGCCAGACCCAGGCACGCTGGTCGAGTGCAGCAGCCTCCAGCACCATGGTCTTGCTCACGAAACCACTGAACAGGGGGAATGCCGCAATCGAAAGTGCACCGACCATGTACAGCAGGAAGGTGGCCGGCATGTATCGATAAAGACCGCCAAGTTCCGTGAGCTTGGCGCGCCCCGTCATGTGGATGATCGCACCCGCCCCCATGAACAACAGGGCCTTGTAGAAAATGTGGGTGAACGCATGGGATGCCGACCCGTTCAGCGCCATGATGGTACCCATCCCGACGCCGGCGACCATGTAACCCACCTGGCTGATGATGTGATAGGCCAGCAGACGCCTGATGTTGTTCGCGAGCGCGGCGTAGGTCACACCCCACAACGCCATGCCGACGCCGAACCACACCAGGAGTTCCGTGCCTGGAAAACCGCGGATCAGCGTATAGACCGCCGTCTTTGTCGTCAGCGCGCTGAGAAAGATGGCACCGGTGACGGTGGCCTCGGGGTAGGCATCTGTCAGCCAGGCCCCCAGCGGCGGTACCGCCGCATTCAACATGAACCCAACGAGAATCAGGTAGAAGGCGATCCCGGTGTTGTCGATCTCGGCGAACTGGACGGTCCCGGTATCGAGATAGAACAGGATGATCCCCGCCAGCAACACGACACCGCCGGCCGCATGCACCAGCAGGTAGCGGAATCCGGCAGCCATGGATGTCGGGTTCCGACGGCACCAGATGAGCCAGACGGACGTGAAGACCATCAGCTCCCAGAACACATAGAGCGTCACCAGATCACCGGCGAACACGACACCCATCGCGGAACCGGCGTAGCCCAGCGCGGCGACATGCTGGGTCGTATCCTTGACATGCAAGGCGTAGACCGCACCGACCAGGGTAATCAGCGCGAATACCGAGGCGAACACCAGGCTGAGCTCATCCACCCGCATCGGCGTGAGCTGAATACCCAGAAACTCGGTGGCGCCATATACGCCGGCCGGCAGTGAAAACACCACCCCCACCAGCGCCGCGGCAACCAGCAGCAACCACCCCTGTTGCCAGCGCCCACGCAGCAGCGTCAGTACCAGCGCTCCGGTAAACAGAAGAATCGAGGGATGCAGGACATTACTCATCGTAATAGTCCTCCGGCCGGTACAGCAGCACGTGACCCAGCACCTTGGCGATCACGATCAGCAGGATGCAACCGAAGAAGCCGTACAACGCCCCGAAGCCGCCGATACTCTCCCACGGAAACCGATCGTACTTGGAGGGAATCAGGATATCGGCGACCACCAGGCCCGCCAGCACGACGTACATGATCCGGCGTAGCAATACACCGCGCTCCACCAACGCCTGCAGCAGTCTGCCCAAATCCATTCTCAGTTCACTCCGTCAGATGCGCTCGCACCGCTCATCCGCCCGCCACGGACAGGTAGGGGCGCAACAACTCGGCCAACGGCCCGGCCATCACAAACAGCGCGAGACAACCCAGGGCGGTAAGACTGAGGGGGACCACGCACAGCAGTGGCGCCTCGCGCACACCAGCCGTCTCCTCGCCCTTCGGCGGCGGCAGGAGGAATGCGCGTACCACGGGAGGTATCAGGTACGCAATATTCAGCAGCGTGCTGATGATCAGCGCCAGCACGACCAGCTGGGCACCCGAGTCATATGCACCCATGAGCAGGTGCCACTTGCTCCAGACGCCACCAAGCGGCGGCACGCCGATCACACAGAGCGCGCCGAGGAAGAACGCACAGAACGTGACCGGCATCCGCCGACCCAGACCATTCATGTCGCTGATCTCGGTCTTCTTGGTCGCGACATAGATGGCGCCGGCACAGAAGAACAGCGTGATCTTCCCGAAGGCATGCATGACGATATGCATGCCTCCGCCCAGCGCGGCGAATTCATTGACGAGCATTGCCGCCGCAACGATGTAGGAAAGCTGACTGACGGTCGAGTAGGCGAGCCGTGCCTTCAGGTTGTCTTTCTGGATCGCCACCAGCGAAGCCGACAGCAGGGTGAATACGGCAACGTAGAGGATGATGTCCGTGCTACCCAGGAGCTCGAGGTAATCGAGACCGAACAGATACACGGTCACCTTGAGTACCGTGAACACACCAGCCTTGACCACCGCCACGGCGTGGAGCAAGGCCGAAACCGGAGTGGGCGCGACCATTGCAGAGGGAAGCCAGCGATGAAAGGGCATCAACGCCGCCTTGCCGATGCCGTACATGAACAGCACGAGCAGGATCGTCCCGACCGCTGGATCGACCCGCCCAGCCATGATGCCGCCTGGCGTGAACTCGAGCGTCCCGGCAAGCCACCAGGTTGCGATCAGCGCCGGAAGCATCAGCCCGATCGAGGTTCCGAGCAGAAGCCCGAGGTAGGTTCGCGCGCCCTGCTTGGCCGCCTCGTTACCCTTGTGTGCCACCAACGGATAGGTGGACAGCGTCAGGATTTCATAGAACACGAACAGCGAGAACATGTTCGCGGAAAAGGCGATCCCGGTGGCACTGAACAGCGCGATACAGAAATAGACGTGGAATCGGGTGTGGTGAAGCTCCTTGGCACCACGCATGTAGCCGATGGCGTACAGTGCCGTGATGATCCATAAACCCGAGGCCAGCAGCGCAAAAACCATCCCGAGGGGCTCGACCATGAAGGCGATCTCGAGCCCCGGGAACAGCTCGAACAGCGTCGCCGACGGCCGCTCGCCGGCGAGCACGCGCGGCAGCAGCTGCAACACGACACCGAACATGACAGCAGCCGTGACGACCACCAGTGCATCACGCAGCACAGCCCAGCGGCTGGCCGCGATCAGCGCCAGCATGCCAAGCAGAGGGACCGCCATGGCCCAGTAGATCAGTGCAGCATCGCTTACCATGACTGCGGCACCCCGAGCAGGGCTTCGGCAGCGTTACGCGCGGCCGAAATCGGGAACTGTGCCCATACCCCGAAGATGATCGTGGTCGCGGTCAGCACCCAGGTCGGCACCAGCAGGGACAGGGGCGCTTCGCGGATTTCCCGGGCATCTTCGGGCGCAGGGCGGAAATAGGCGGCTTCCACCACTTTCCAGATATAGACAGTCGCCACCAGCGAGATGACGAGCAGGACAACCGCAACGGGCCAGAGGCCTTCCATGAGCGCCGCCTGCAGCAGATGCCACTTGGTCACGAATCCGGCGGTGAGCGGTACCCCGATGAGGCTCAGGCCCGCCACCACGAAGGCCGCCATGGTCCATGGCATCCGCTCGGCGACGCCCGCAATCCGTGACAGTGAGACGCCACCCAGGCGATAGACCAGGCAGCCCACGGCCATGAAGAGGGCAGCCTTGGTGATGGCGTGGTTGAACAGGTGCACGACGGAGGCCATCAGCCCAAGGGCGGTTGCGAAACTGATACCCAGGATCATGTAACCGACCTGCGCCACGCTGGAGTAGGCCAGCAGCCGCTTGACGTCCTCCTGGAAGACAGCGATCACCGACGGGATGATGATCCCGAGCAGCGCCAGCGGCATCAGCACCCAGGCGACGGACAGCTCTTCAAAGCTGAACTCGAAGCCAAACGCGGTGTAGATGAAGCGCAGCAGCACGTAGATCGCCACCTTGGTCGCCGTGGCCGAGAGGAACACGGTGACCATCGACGGGGCGAAGCTGTAGGCGTTCGGCAGCCACAGATGCAGTGGAAACAGCGCGAGCTTGAGCGAAATCCCCACCGCAATGAAGGCGAAGGCGGCGCGGATGGTACGGGTCTCGGTCACCTCGGGCAGGCGCATGGCCAGGTCGCTGATATTCAGCGTCCCGGTCATGATGTAGAGGAAACCAATGCCGATCAGCAGGAACGTGGTGCCAACCGTACCCATGATCAGGTACTGGTAGGACGAGAGCATCGCGCGGCGGTCGCGCCCCATGGCAATCAGCGCGTAGGAGGCGAGCGCGGAGATTTCGAAGAACACGAAGATGTTGAACGCGTCGTTCGTGATGGCAATACCCAGCAGACCGGCGTTGGCCAGCAGGAAGGCCGAGTAGAACAGACCAATACGGTCTGCCGGAATCTCCTGTTCAACGCTGCGCAGGGCGAACGGCATGACCACCGCGCTGACCAGGCCGATGATCAGCAGCACCCACGCATTGGCGCCGTCGACCCGGTACTCGATACCCCACGGGGGCGCCCAGCCACCCATTTCGTAGTGGATCACGCTGCCGTCTGAGACCTGGAGCAGCAGCAGTACGGCGACGACGAGTGTGGCCCAGCAGGTCACCAGGGTCACGCCCCAGGCGAGCCGTGGGAACCGGTTCATCATCATCACCAGGGGGGCGGCGGTCAGCGCGATCACCACCTGGAGCGCAGGCAGATGTTCGCTCACTGTTGTTCGTCCTGCCGGTGGATGTCGTCTTCTTCGATCGAGCCGTAGGCTTCGTGGACGCGTACCACAAGTGCCAGGCCCATGGCCGTCAGCGCCACGCCGACGACGATGGCCGTCAGAATCAGCACGTGCGGCAGAGGATTCGCGTATTCGGTGACGTCCGGCAGCGCAATGGGCGCAGTACCGTCCTCACGCCAGGCGAGACTGATGAAAAAGATGAACGCAGACGTCTGGAAGATGTTCAGGCCGACGATCTTCTTCACCAGGTTGCCCTGGGCAATCACGATGTAGAAGCCGACCATCATCAGCACGACGACGATCCAGTAGCTGTACAGCCCGAACCAGGTCATTCGCCAGTCCTCCGTCCGGCGAAGGAGTAGAACAGCGTCAGACCCACTGCGGCGACAGTGATGCCGACACCGAGCTCGATCCCGATGATGCCGAAGGTCTCGCCCGCCTGGTCGTTCGGCAGCAGCACCTTGTACTCGAGGAAATTGCCGCCGAGCAGCATGGTCGCGAAGCCGAAAGCGGCAAACAGCAGCACACCGATGGCCGAGAGCGCATGCGCCGCCTCCGGCGGAATCGCCCGCTGCGCAGCCTCGAGTCCGTAGAGCAGCGTGTAGACCACGAAGGCCGCAGTGAACACGATGCCCGCCTGGAATCCGCCGCCCGGGCTGTACTCCCCGTGAAACTGGATGTAGAAGGCGTAGATCAGGATGATCGGAATCATCAGACTGCTGATGACCCGCAGCACGATGTAGCGGTTCATGGCGCCTGGTCTCCGCCTTCGCCCCGGGAGCGTCCGGAAGTCTTCCGACCTCGTACGGCCCCACTGCCCAGCACCAGCAACACCCCCACAGCGGCGGCGAACACCACCACGGCCTCGCCGAGCGTGTCGATGCCACGGTAGCTGGCCAGCACCGAGGTCACCATGTTGGGAATGCCGATTTCCTCGGGCGACTCCTGGGTGAACCTCGGTGAAAGATGCACGTGTGCCGGCGCCTCGGGATCACCGAAGCGGGGCATATCCAGGGTGGCGTAGATGAGCGCGGCGCCGGTAACCGCGACCACCAGGAGCGCCATCAGGTTATGCCGCATCCTGTGCGGCCGCTCCTCACGGGTGGTCAGGGCGATGGTGCCGAGCATGAGGATGACCATCAGACCGGCACCCACCGCAGCCTCGGTCAGGGCGACGTCCGGAGCGTCCATCAGCACGAACAGCACGGCCACGACCAGACTGTAGATCCCTGTCAGCATCGTGACCGCCAGCAGACTGCGGATGCGGACGATGGCCAACGCGATGATCGCGAGGAACGTCAGCAGGACGACGTGGATCAGCGCTTCGATGACGCACCTCCTGAGGCGCGGCGCCAGGGCTCGAGCCCGTCATGCCGCGCCGCCTTTGCCAGTGCGTGCGCCGCGGTCGGCCCGGTGAACAACAGGAAGACAAGCGTGAACAGCAGCTTGGCCGCCAGCGGAATGCTGTCAGCCTGCAGGGTCAGCCCCAGCAGGATGAGAATGGAGCACAGCGTGTCGGTCAGGCCGGCCGCCTGAATCCGGGAATAGAAATCGGGCATGCGGATCAGGCCGATGCCCCCGATGATCAGCAGGACGGAACCGGCGAGCAGCAGGATCCAGCTGAGGATGTCGAGGACCACGCCCATCAACGCTCCCCTCCGCTCTGCTCCGGCTCGTCGACCGGCTCGCTGGCGAGGCTGCCCGACTCGAACACCCGCAACACGGCAATGATTCCGATGTAGTTCAGCAGTGCGTAGACGATGGCGATATCGATGAACTCGGGCCGTCCGACGATGAAACCCACGACCGCAATCATCAACACGGTCTTGGTGCCGACTACATTGACCGCCAGGATCCGGTCGTGGATGGTCGGCCCGACGAAGGCGCGGATCAGCGCGAACCCCAGGGTCACCAGAATCGCGAACGCGACCGCGAAGAACATCATGACAGCTGCTCCTCGAATTGCCGGGCGCGACGGTTCATCTCACCCGCCTCGAGGTCTTCGACCAAATCCGGCGTCAGCGCGTAGTACTCGATGTCCTCCTCGGTGACCTTCAGGGTGACCGTGCCAGGCGTCAGCGTGATCGAGTTGGCCATGATGGCGCGACCCACATGGGTCCGCTGCTGGATCCGGATGCGTGCGATTCGGGGGTCGATCGAATCCCGCCCCTTGAGAATACGGCCCGCCACCTGAAGGTTGGCGAGGACGATCTGGCCGATCAACCATGGCCAGTAGCGCAGGGCCGCCGGCAGCATGTGGAAGATCTCGCTGTCGCGGCCCAGCAGGTTCATGCGCCCGACCAGCCACACCGTCACCATCACCGAGGCCACGCCCAGCGAGAGGATGATGACGTAGGTCCACATCCCCGAGAACAGCAGCCAGACGACGGCCAGCAGCACTGTCAGACTGAACATGTACCTGGTCACGGCAGACTCCCGAACCGCTCGACGCCAAATTCCCTGTCGACACCTGGTCGCGTGATTGACACGCGTCGCCGGACTGACGCACCGCCCGGGTGGCGGTGGCGACCCCCGCAACCACCCCTTGGCCACGGGCGCCGAGTCCCACGCGAAAGCGCGGCATCTTAGACCGAAACTCGCGCAGAATAAAGCACTTCCGGCCGCCTGCAGGGCCTGGGCATCGCACCGCAGGAGCCTCGCCAGGGGTGCCGAGGACCGTCTCCCGCTGGCAGTCCGCATGAGCTGTTAATAAGTAATTTCGTTGCAACGCAACACGCGGCATCGCGACCATCCAACTAATAATTTTGCACAAAACTATTTGACGGCATATAATTCCTGGCTGTCATGAATACCGATAAGGACAAGCGTGAATCATCCCCCGCGCGCAATGACGCGCACCCGGTGGCGGAGACAGCTGCCGGGATCACAGCCGCCAGCGAGCCGGCGGGCCGGGAGGATCGGATAATGTCCGCCGTGCGCCATTTCCGCGTGGTGGTCCGGGCCATTCAGGCCCATTCCAGCTGGGTCGAGCGCCAATGCGGCGTGACCGCCGCGCAGCTCTGGGCACTCTGGGAAGTCTTCCGGGAGCCCGGGATCCGCGTCTCCGACATCTCGCGGCGCCTGTCCATCAAACCGGCCACGGCGAGCAATCTCCTGGACAAGATCGAGGCCAAGGGTCTCGTGCGGCGCGAACGCCGCGGTCCGGACCAGCGCGTGGTCCGGCTGTTCCCCACGGACGACGGTGCCCGGCTGCTCGCCAGTGCCCCACGTCCCGCCGAGGGCGCGCTGCTCGACGCCCTCACCCGCCTGGATGACCAGCAGCTCGAGGCGCTCAACGGCAGCCTCGAAGCGCTGGTCGACATCCTGCGTGTCAAGGAGGAGGGCTCGGCGCTGGCGCCGATCCCGCCCGTCGGTAACTGACGCGCCTCGCCGCCCCACGGTTTTCGCCACGGGGCACGCACTCGCAAACACAAAGAAAGGCTCACGAAGCACATGGACATCATCGTTCAGAAATACGGCGGCTCATCGCTCGCCGAGGATGGCAAGTTGCGCGCTGTCGCCCAACGAATCGCGAACGCCCGCCGCGCCGGTGCCGGGCTCGTGGTGGTGGTCTCCGCCATGGGGAACACCACCAGTCGGCTGCTGGCTCACGCCGGACGTCTCAATTCGACCCCGGAGCATCGCGAACTCGACATGCTGCTCGCCGCGGGCGAACAGAAGTCGGCCTCGCTGCTGTCGCTCGCCCTGCATGACCTCGACATCGACGCCATCGCACTGACCGGGGCACAGGCGGGGGTCCGCACCTGCGACGCGCACCTCAATGCCCGCATTCGTAACGTCGACCCGACCCGCATGCACCGTGAGCTGGCAGAGGGCCGGGTCGTGGTGGTCGCCGGCTTTCAGGGCGCCAGCCCGGCTGGAGACATCACCACCCTGGGCCGCGGCGGCTCCGACACCACGGCCGTGGCCATTGCCGCCGCCGTCGGCGCGAGCCGCTGCGAGATCTACTCGGACGTGGATGGGGTGTATACCGCCGACCCGCGCGTGGTGCCGGATGCCAGCAGGCTGCGCATGCTCAGCCTGACGGAGATGAAGACGCTGGCCCATCACGGCTCCGGCGTTCTCAACGAGCGTGCCATCGATGTCGCGATCGAACACGGCGTGACCGTGCATGCCCGCCGCGCGCATGGCGACGGGGGGCAGACGGTGGTCCGCCCGGAGCAGGCCGCCGGCGGGCGCAGCCGCATCGCCGGCATCGCCACGCACGGCGCGCTGCTGCGGGTCGATTACACCGAGCTCGCCAACCGCGAGGCGCTCGGCGAGCTGCTTGACGAGTACGACTGCTTCGCGCCGGAGCTGATCCGCGGTGGCCGCGGCGTCTACCTGCTGCCCACCGATCAGCTGGCCGATGTCACGGGGCTGTGCGATGCGATCGACACCCACTGCGGTGAAGGCGTGAAGGTTCAGGGGACCGTGGCTTCGGTCTCGGCCGTCGGCCGCCAGGCCGGACGGGATCCGAGCACACTGACCTTCGCCCAGCGGCTGCTGCAGCAGGAAGAGATTGCCGTGCACTACGCCTTTGCAACCGAGCATGCCGTGTGCTGTCTCGTCGATACAGACGACCGCGCCGTCGCCGCACAGGCCTTCCACGGCGGGTTCCGCATCGCCGACACGGGAGTGGCCGATGTCGCCTGAGGCAGCAGCCCCGATGACGGCACCGGCGGTCCGCTTCCGCGGCGCCCGACCCGAGGACGGCAAGGCCATGTGGCAGCTGGTAGGGGAGATGGGTGGCCTGGAGCTGAATACCGCCTATTTCTATGTGCTGTTCTGCATGGACTTTGCCGAAACCTGCGTGGTTGCAGAGGCCGATGACGGGCGACTTGCCGGTTTTGTACTCGGCCACCGCCCGCCGGCCCGACCCGAGGCCGTGTTCGTCTGGCAGGTCGGCGTCGCGCCCTGGATGCGGCGCCAGGGCCTGGCAGCGCGGTTGATCGAAGCACTGCTCGCGCAGCAGTCGACCCCGGCGCGCTGGATCGAGGCCACCGTCACGCCGGACAACACCGCTTCGATGAAGCTGTTCCGCGCGCTCGCCCGCCATCACGGGGTGCCCTGCGAGGAGAGCGATTTCATGGACGCCGGACTGTTTCCCGGCGACCACGCGGCCGAGCGGCTGTTCCGCATCGGCCCCCTGACCCCATTCCAGACACAGGAATCATCATCATGAGCATCAAAACCATCGAGCGACTCGAATCGGAAGTCCGCGGCTATGTCCGAAGCTTTCCCTGCGTGTTCACCCATGCGAAGGGTGCGCGGCTGACCGCCGAGGATGGCCGTGAATTCATCGACTTCTTCGCCGGCGCCGGGGTGATGAATTACGGGCACAACCACCCTGCGCTCAAGACGGCGCTGCTTGAGTACCTGGCCGAGGATCACATCATCCACAGCCTGGACATGGCGACCGCGGCCAAAGTGCGTTTTCTCGAGCGCTTCGAGGAGGTCATCCTCAAGCCGCGCGGGCTGGACTATCGCGTGCAGTTCCCCGGACCGACCGGCACCAACGCGGTCGAGGCCGCGCTGAAACTCGCCCGCAAGGTCACCGGACGCGAGCGCGTGCTGTCCTTCACCAACGCCTTCCATGGCATGACGCTGGGCTCACTGGCCGTTACCGGCAACGCTTTCAAGCGTGCCGGCGCCGGCGTCCCCCTGTCCCACACCACGCTGATGCCCTTCGACAGCTATCTCGACGAGGGTGAGGAACAGAGCCTGAAGCTGCTCGAAGCAATGCTCTCCGACGAAGGCTCGGGCATCGACAAGCCCGCCGCCGCCATCATCGAGACCGTCCAGGCCGAGGGGGGCGTGAATGTCGCGCGCATGGAATGGCTGCGCGAACTCGCCGCGATCCTCAAGCGCCACGACGTCCTGCTGATCGTCGATGACATCCAGGTCGGCTGCGGGCGGACCGGGCCGTTCTTCAGCTTCGAGCCGGCGGGCATCGAGCCCGACATCATCTGCCTGTCCAAGTCGCTGAGTGGTTTCGGGCTGCCGCTGGCCGTGACGCTGATGCGCCCGGAACTCGATGTCTGGGCGCCCGGCGAGCATAACGGCACCTTCCGCGGCCACAACCCGGCGTTCGTCACCGCCACCGCGGCGCTCGGTTTCTGGGCCGACGACCAGCTGGAGCGCGAGGTCGGGCGCAAGGCGGCCTGGGTCGAGCAGCGGCTTGGCGCGCTGCTCGAGCGTCTGCCCGTGGAGGCCTCGCTTCGCGGGCGGGGGCTGATCCAGGGCATCGAGTTTGCCGACCGGTCGCTGGCAGGTGAGGCCTCGCGCGCGGCGTTCGAACGCGGACTGATCATCGAGACCGCCGGCGTCGACGACCAGGTGCTCAAGCTGCTGCCGCCACTGATGATTCCGGACGCCGACCTGGCCGCGGGACTGGACATCGTGGATGCGGCCGTCACCGAGGTGGCACGGCGCAAGGCTCCGGGCCGGCGCGTGGCCTGAGCGGCGTCGGCAACGCCCCCGCCTCATCCCCATCGACACGACAGACACCACGGAAACAACAGACATGATCGTAAGGACACTCAACGGCACGCTCGGGACCGAGCGCGAAATCGACACGCCCGGCTGGACCAGCCGCCGGCTGCTGCTGAAAAGCGAGAAGATGGGCTTCTCTCTGCATGACACGCTGATCAAGCCCGGCGCGGAACTGCCCATGTGCTACCGCAACCACCTCGAAGCGGTCTACTGCATCGAGGGTGAGGGCGAGGTGGAGACCGTCGCCGATGGCGTGCGTCACCAGATCAAGCCGGGCACGGTCTATGCGCTCGACCAGCATGACGAGCACATTCTGCGGGCCCGGACCCAGATGAGGATGGTCTGCGTCTTCAACCCGCCGATCACCGGCCGCGAGGTCCACGGCGAGGACGGCGCCTACCCGCTCGTCGACGATGAACCGGAGGTCGCGCACGCCTCCTGACTGGCCGACACCACGCCCCGACACACCGGCGCCGAGGACAATACCGACAGCACAGGACACCATGAGACCCTTCAATGCAGACACCGACTTCCAAGACGACCCCTACCCTTCCAGGCGCTCCGCCACGCCAGTGACGCTGCCGCGCAGGGAGCCGGTCATCTGGGGCCAGGCCGGTGACGGCCCGCTCGACAGTGCCGCGCTCGAACGCTATGCCGAGCAGGGCTTCCTGGTCATCCCGGGGCTGCTCGACGACGCCGAGGTCGCGACGCTGCGCGCGGAACTCGACCACCTGCGCAGTCACTGGGCCGGACGCGGCGACGCCCGGGTGATCGCCGAGCCCGGCAGTGGCGAGGTCCGCTCGATCTTCGAGGTCCAGGCCCTGAGCCGCCGCCTCGAGCGCCTGTTCCGCGATCCGCGCCTGCTCGGCGCCGCGCGCCAGGTGCTGGGCAGCGAGGTCTATCTGCACCAGACCCGCATCAATTTCAAACCCGGCTTTCGCGGCCGCGAGTTCTACTGGCATTCCGATTTCGAGACCTGGCACGTCGAGGACGGCATGCCGCGCATGCGCGCGCTGTCCTGCTCGATCAGCCTGACCGACAACAGCCCGGAAAACGGCCCGCTGATGCTCATCCCCGGCTCGCACCGGACCTTCATCGGCTGTGTCGGCGAGACACCCGAGAACCATTACCGGCAGTCGCTCCGCCGCCAGGAATACGGCGTGCCGGACGATGCATCGCTGGCGCACCTGGCCGATGACGGGGGGATCGAAACCTTCACCGGCCGCGCCGGCAGCGTGATCCTGTTCGACTGCAACACCATGCACGGTTCCAACTCGAATATCACGCCGGCGCCCCGCTCGAACATCTTCGGCGTCTACAACAGTGTGGATAACACGCTGCTCGAGCCCTGGTGCGGCCTCGCGCCCCGGCCCCAGTTTGTGGCCAACCGCCGTGATCTCACGCCGCTCACACCCGTAGCGGTGTGAGCGCGCCCACCGCGCGCCGCGCGCGCCTGGGCAGTCTCGCCTTCTGGACGGCCGTCGCGCTGCTCGCCGTTTGGTTGCTGCCGCGCGGCTGGCTCGGTGACGGTTCGGCCCGCGATGACCGTCCGACGCTCGAGCGCATTCGCGATCGCGGCGTGGTCCGGGTCGGTTACGCCAACGAGGCCCCCTTCGCGTATATGGACTCGGCCACCGGGCGCCTGACGGGCGAGGCACCGGAGATCGCCCGTATCGTGTTTGGCCTGCTGGGCGTGCCCCGAATCGAAGGGGTCCTGACCGAGTTCGGCGCATTGATCCCCGGCCTGCAGGCCGGGCGATTCGATGTGATCGCGGCCGGAATGTACATCACCCCGCAGCGCTGCCGGGAGGTCGCCTTCAGCAACCCCACCTACGGCATCGGCGAGGCGTTCCTGGTGCAGGCCGGGAATCCGCTCGACCTGCACAGCTACGAGGACGTGGTGGTTCACCCGGAGGCACGCCTTGGCGTCGTGAGCGGCGCCATCCAGCTGAACTATGCGCGAGCCCTGCAGCTGCCCCCCGAGCGCCTCGTGGTGCTGCCCGACCCCCCAAGCGCGCTGGCAGCGGTCGAGGCGGATCGCATCGACGCCTACGCAGGTACGGCCCTGACCGTGCAGGACCTGCTGGCGCGGGGCGCCAGTGACCGCGTTGAGCGCGCCGAACCGTTCAGCGACCCGGTGATCGACGGGGCCTCGGTACGTGGCTTCGGTGCCTTCGCGATGCGCCACGAGGACCGTGCCCTGGTGGAGCTGGTCAATGAACGGCTCGCCGGCTTCATCGGCACGGACAGTCACCTGCGGCTGGTCGAGCCGTTCGGCTTCACCGCCATCGAACTCCCGGGGGCACTGAGTGCGGCGGACCTGTGCGCCGGCACGGAGACACCCGATGACTGATAGTCTGGCGATGCTGCCGCTGCTGCTCGAGGGCCTGCGGCTGACCCTGCAGATCACCGTTTTGGCCGCTGTGCTCGCGCTGGTCCTGGCCATCGTGGCGGGCCTGGCCCGCAGCTATGCACCGCGACCGCTGGCCTGGCTCGCCGCCACCTACGTGGAGATCTTCCGTGGCACCTCGGCGCTGATACAGCTGTTCTGGTTCTTCTTCGCCCTGCCGCTGCTGGGCGTGGAACTCGGCGCCTTCGTCACGGCCGTGCTGGTACTGGGACTGAACAGCGGCGCCTACGGTGCCGAGGTGGTACGCGGCGCGATCGGCGCGGTGCCGCGGGGCCAGTGGGAAGCGGCCACCTCACTGGGCTACGGACGCCTGGGTGCACTGCGGCGCGTGGTCTTCCCTCAGGCGGCGCTGGCGATGGTGCCGCCGGCCGGTAATCTCGCGATCGAGCTTCTGAAGAACACCGCGCTGGTCTCGATGATCACGCTGAGCGACCTGACTTTCCGGGCTCAGATCCTCAGGGCCGAGACCCTGCGCACCGTCGAGATCTTCATCCTGGTGCTGGTGCTCTACTATCTCGCCGCGCGGTTCATCACCCACGGCATGGGGCGCCTGGAGCGCCACCTCGCGCGGGGTCGCGACCACGGAGGGCTCGCGCCGTGACCTTCGACTGGGCGTACGCCGCAGCGATACTGCCAGCCCTGCTGGAAGGGCTGGTCATCACGGTTCAGGCCACGGCGCTCGGCATGGTCGTGGCGCTGACGCTGGGCCTGGCCATGGCCGTGGTTCGCCAGGGCGGACCCCGCTGGCTGGGCTGGAGCGTCGGACAGTTCATCGAGTTCGTGCGCAGCACGCCGCTACTGATCCAGCTGTATTTCCTGTTCTACGTGCTGCCGGAGATCGGGGTGGCACTCTCGCCGCTGGCCACAGGCATCCTCGCGCTCGGGGTGCATTACGCTGCCTATTGCGCGGAGGTCTACCGGGCGGGCATCAACGGCGTCTCGCGCGGACAGTGGGAGGCGGCGGCTTCGCTGGGTTTCTCGCCGTGGCAGACCTGGCGGCGGGTGGTACTGCCCCAGGCGCTGCCTCCGGTGATCCCGGCGCTGGGCAACTATCTGGTGGCGATGTTCAAGGACACGCCGCTGCTTTCGGCGATCACCGTCATGGAGGTGCTGCAGGTGGCCAAGATCACGGGCGCGGAATCATTCCGCTATCTCGAGCCGCTGACGCTCGTCGGTGTGATGTTCCTGGCGCTGAGCCTGGCGGCGGCACAGCTGATCCGCGGACTGGAGCGACGCTTCGGACGCCTTGGAAGAGCCGCATGAGCCTGGCACTGGCCTTCCGCGACGTCGGCAAGCGCTTCGGCGAGACGCGCGTACTGGAGGCGTTCGATCTCGAAGTCCCGAGCGGCGAGAAGCTCGCCATCATTGGACCTTCCGGCTCGGGCAAGTCCACCGTGCTACGGATCGCGATGGCCCTCGAGGGCATCGACACCGGCCGGGTAGAGCTGATGGGCGAGACACTCTGGGAGGGGACGCGACGCCCCCCTGAACGCGAACTCCGCCGGCTGCGGCTTCAGGCCGGCATGGTATTCCAGCATTTCAACCTGTTTCCCCATATGAGCGTGCTGGAAAACATCTGGCGCGCACCGGTCGATGTCGCCGGTATCGGCCGCGAAGAGGCCGAGACGCGCGCCCGCGAGCTGCTGTCCCGGGTCGGACTGGCCGAGCGCGCCGAGGCCATGCCAGACCAGCTCTCAGGCGGTCAGAAACAGCGGGTGGCGATCGCCCGCGCGCTGGCAATGCGCCCGCCCGTGATGCTGTTCGATGAGGTGACCTCCGCACTCGACCCCGAGATGGTCGGCGAGGTGCTCGGCGTGCTGCGCGATCTGGCCGACCAGGGAGGGATCACCATGCTGCTGGTGACCCACGAGATGCAGTTCGCCGCGGAGATCGCCGATCGCGTGGTGTTCATGGACGGCGGCCGCGTCGTCGAGGACGGACCGCCGTCCCAGGTCATCGGTGCACCCGTGGAGCCGCGCACCCGGGCCTTCCTGGCCTCGGTACTGCGGGGTGCCGATGTCAGGGCCGATTGAGAAACACAGGGTCCTGCCGGGATCGGCTGCCACGCAGCGTCAGACTCGCGTTGATCCCCTCGTCGAGAATCAGGGTGGAGGGCACGTTCTCGTTCCAGTCCATCACCACCTGGCGCCGCGCGATGCGCCACTCGCCGCCACGCCGTTCCAGACGGTCGACGTAACGCCCGCCGAAAATATAGAGATGACGCCCACGCTGCTCGGGCGCGATATTGAACTGCTGCATGTAGGTCGAGCCGAAGATGTCGTCCATCCGGTCGGGACGCACGATGTGGTAGGCGAGCAGATAGCTCTCGGTACAGGCCACATCGCCGTCGATCTCCATGTGGACGTTGCAGATGGCGTGCGTGGTCACCTCGAACCATTCCTGGATCTCGCGGATGATGTATTCCGCGAACTCCTGGGCATTGCCCTGGAAAATGCCGTGATCGTCGAAGCCATCTTCGTGGTAGACGCTCTTCATGAGCTCGACGTCGCAGCGATCCAGCGCCCGGCAATAGCGGGTCAGCACGTCGTAGCACTTCTGGCGGGCGATGAGTTCGCGGATCTCGGCCTCGGAAACGGTGTCCATGGTTCTCCCCCTGTGATGAACTGATTCGAGCGGCGAGCTAGACTCGTGCCAGGCCATGATAACGGAACCCCGATGACGGACAGCCCGCGTTTCCCGCCCCAGGTCCACCTGAACCTCAACGTACGGGGCCTGGAACACTCCGCCACCATCGCCATCAACGAGCGCAGCCAGGCGCTGCGCCGCGAGGGCCGCGAGGTGGTGCGGCTCGGGCTCGGCCAGTCGCCGTTCCCCGTCCCCGCTCCGATGGTGGCGGCACTCCGGGAGTCGGCCGGGGAGAAGGACTATCTCCCGGTGAAAGGTCTGCCTGCACTGCGCGAGGCCATCGTCGAGTACTACCGGCGGACGGAAGGTCTCGACTATCGCCCCGAGCATGTGCTGGTGGGTCCCGGCACCAAGGAACTGATGTTCCTGGTCCAGTTGGTCTATTACGGTGACCTGGTGATCCCCGCCCCGAGCTGGGTGTCCTACGCGCCACAGGCGCGCATCATCGGACGTCATCTGCACTGGCTGCCGACACGCATCGAGTCCGGGCTGGGCGTGACGCCGGAAGCCCTGGAGCGTCTGTGCGCGGCTGACCCGGAGCGCCCCCGCCTGCTCATCCTGAACTACCCGGGCAACCCGACCGGTACGACCTACCCGCCCGCGCAGCTCGAGGCCATCGCCGCCATCGCACGGCGCTACCGCCTGCTGGTGCTGTCCGACGAGATCTACAGCGGCCTGCACTTCGAGGGCCAGCATGTCTCCATCGCACGCTACTACCCGGAGGGCACAATCATCAGCAACGGCCTGTCGAAGTGGGCGGGTGCGGGCGGCTGGCGTCTGGGCGCGTTCACCTTCCCCGAGTCGTTGAAGTGGCTGGTGGACACCATGGCCGCGGTGGCCAGCGAGACCTTCACGGCCACCGCCGCTCCGATCCAGTACGCGGCGATTCGCGGTTTCGAGGACAGCCCGGAGATGCAGGATTACCTGACGCGGAACCGGCGGATTCTCGCCGCACTGATGCGCCATACCTGGCGGCGACTCGAGGCACTCGGCGCGGAACTCACCGAGCCCCGTGGGGGCTTCTACGTGTTCCCCAATTTCACGCCGCTGCGCGAGCAGCTCAATGCCAAGGGGGTACTGACCAGTGCCGACCTCTGCGAGCGCGCACTGGAGCGCACCGGTGTGGCCTTCCTGCCGGGCACGGCCTTCGGGCGCCCGGAGCACGAGCTCTCGGTGCGCATCGCCTGCGTGGATTTCGACGGCGGGCGCGCCATGGCAGCCCTGGACGACCTGCCCCCGGGCACCCTGCCGGACACGGCCTTCCTGGCACGGTATTGCCAACCGACGTTCGACGGGATCGAGCGTTTATGTGACTTGATCACCAGCGCCTGAGCGCCGCCCCGAACCCCCGTCACCCTCACGGCCGCCCGACGGTCGGCGGCCCTCGGCCTCGCCCGGTGACAGCCACACCTGGACATCGCCCACCTTTGGATGGCGGCGGGTCGCGGCAAGCAGTCTTGCGGCCTGCCATGCCGCGCCACGCCCATCCCCGCCCGTCCCCGGAGCGAGAAACAGCTCGACATGCACACGGCCGTCGAGGTAGTGAAGATCGATGCGCTGGATGCGCTCGGCGGGCGCCAGGCCCTGCCAGCAGATGGCGAGCTCGGCGAGCAGCTCGCTCCTGGACGGCAGTCCCAGGCTGAGGCGCTCGCGTGCATCGTCGAGCTCGGGGTCGACATGGACGGTGACGTCGGCGACGTCATCGTCGGCCTCCAGCAGGCGGGCCCGCACGCGTTCGCTGACATGATGCGCCTCGGACACACTGATCCGCGACGCCAGCCGGATGTGCACATCGACCAGCGCGCTGCCTCCCATCCGGCGCGTGCGCAGCAGATGCAGGTCCTGCACGCCATCGACGCCGCGGATGGCGGCGTCGATGCGGGCCAGGCGCTCGGGATCAAGCCCGCGGTCGATCAGCTCCGCCAGTCCCCGGTAGACCAGGCGTCCGGCGATCACGGCAATCATCGCCGCCACGATCAGTGCAGCCACACTGTCCAGCCACGGAAACCCCACCAGGGCACCGATGACCCCAGCGAGCACCACCAGCGAGGAGGCGACATCCGAGCGGTGATGCCAGGCGTTGGCAACGAGGAGCGTGGAACGCAAGCGCGCGGCCATCCGCCGGGTGTAGCGGAACAGCGCCTCCTTGGTCAGGACCGCGACGGCCGCGAACAATAGCGCCAGCGGCTCCGGGGCGACCAGCGATGGCGCATCGATCAGGCCGCGCGCTGCGTACAACGCCAGTGTAAACGCCACGGCCGCGAGCAGGCCGCCCACCAGCACGGAGGCGAGCGTTTCGATCCGACCATGGCCGTAGGGATGCGCCTGGTCGGCCGGGCGATTGGATTCACGCACGGCGAGCAGCACGACGGTGTCGCCGATCAGGTCCGACAGCGTATGCAGCCCGTCGGCAACGAGTGCCTGGGACTGGGAGACGACGCCCCCCGCGAGCTGCAGAGCCGCAAGGCCGAGGTTGGTGAACGCGCCGACCAGGGTGGTCCTGCGCATGGCGGGGTAACGGGCCTGCGGGTCGCGCACCCGCGAGCCGATATTCAACGCCGCAACCCCGCCGGCACCGGATCAGTTCACGGCAAGCACCTTCACGGCGAAGTTCAGCGCCTGCCCCGCCAGGGGGTGGTTGAAGTCCAGCACCACCACGTCCTCACGGACCTCGGCCACCCGCACCTGGAAGGGCATACCCTCGGGATCGACGCCGACCAGCGTCTCTCCGGGCTGCCGGCCCTCCTCCGGTACGCGATCAAGCGGCACCTCCTGGAAGCCCCTCGGGTCGACTTCACCGTAACCCTCCGCAGCGTCGAGACGGAACTCGCGCGCCTCGCCGGCGCTCAGCCCGTCCAGTGCGGCTTCCAGCGCCGGCAGCAGCTGGCCGGCGCCGTGGGTATACACGAGCGGCTCACCGCCGACATTGCTGTCGGCCGTGCTGCCATCATCGAGCGTCAGCGTGTATTCGATCGCGACCTCGCGACCCTCGCCCACGACAGCGGCTTCCTCGGCCACCAGGGGCGCGGCCGCCAGGGCGCACCAGAACATCGCCACCAAGGCGGCAGACAGCTTGATCTTCAACTGAAAACTCCTGAGCATGGTCAATGATGATGCTTCGAGACGATCACACTACACGCGCCCGCAGTCCGATCACAAGCCGACCGGTCACGTGATGAGGTTTTCCCCGCATCCAGTTCTCGCGCGGGACGCGCTCCCGCTCGGCCGTCCTGCTGACAAGCGGTTGCTGCTGATGCGCGAGCTGCCATGAGCCGCTCAGCCCTGCGGGTGGTCGGGGGTTTCGCACTTGCGCCGCTGTTACCCGTGGCCATCTGGTCGCTGAGTCCCTCTGGCTTCAACCTCATTGCGTTCGCGCAGTCCCTGCCCGGCGCCTATGCGCTGGCGCTCGGTGTCGGCGTGCCCCTGTGGCTGCTGCTGCGGCGCCTCGACCGGCTGACGCCCCTGCCGGTGGTGCTCGGCGCCGGGGCGCTGATCGCGCTTGCCGGCACGCTCCACCAGGCGTGGGTCCTGCGTCGGGCCCTCTACGTCCGGCAACGCCAGCGCGATCTCGTGCTGGACGGCCAGCTGACTGCCGACGGCATGATTGCGCTGCTGGGCCACAGCGCCACGCTGGCCTGGCTCGCCGCCATCGGCGCGCTCGCCTGGTGGCTGATCGCTCGCGCGTCCCGCTGAGTCCTGGGCCGAACGCGCGATCTCCCTGTACCTATGCACGCGCGGCCGACGCTGCGCACGCTCAGGCGCTGAGCGCGCGCAGCAGGCGCTGAAACCGCGGATGGCCGCGCAGGCCGGCGAGGTCCGGGTCGTTTTCCACCCAGGCACGGTTGGCCATCTGGCGCAGTTCAAGTCGCTCGAGACAGTCCAGCGCGGTGTCCACGTCCCCCAGCCGAGCGTACAGGCAGGCCGCGTTGTAATGCACCGCGACGTCGTCGGGATCCAGCGCCAGGGCCCGGTTGATCCAGTCACGCGCCGCGGCATGGTCGCCCTGACGCAGGAATGCCGCGGCCCCCATCGACAGCGCCCGGCCATCGTCGGGAAAGGCCTCATGATGCCGGGTGACGCGAGCGACACCCTCCCGGGCCCAGGCGGCAGCCTGCACGGCATCGCCCAGCTGTTCATAGGCCTGTGCAGCCAGCAGGGTGGCCTGGTACTCGTGGGGCATCACACCGGCGGCGGCACGGTAGAGCTCCGCCGCCCGCAGGTGCTCCCCCTGGTGCATGCAGGCACGACCGAACTGGTAGAGCGCGTTGTAATGATTCGGCTGCAGCGCAAGCGCACGGCTGAAGTGCGTCTGGGCATCCCCCCAGCGATCGAACAGCATGGCCACCCGGCCGGCCGCAACATGGCTGCCCGGATGCGCCGGGGCCAGCGTCAGGGCACGCGAGACGGCTTCGGCCGCCTCGCCGCGCAGACTCTCCTCCGCCACGGAATAGGCGTAGATCCGCGCGTTGCAGTCGGCCAGCTCCGCACAGGCCCGCGCATAATCCGCATCGAGCGTGACCGCCTCCCGGAACAGCCGCCGTGCCTGCTCCTGACGTCGGCGCCCGGGCAGCGAGGCATAGTGGCGACCCTGCAGCACCGCAAGGTACGCAGGACCTCCGCGGATGCCATGGAGATCGGTCACCGACGGCACCTGGGCGGGCGCGACGTCAAGCGCATCGGCCACTTCTGTCAGGGCAGTCTCCAGTACCGCGGCGAAATCCGGCGTACTGTCCGCGAAGTGACCGGTCCAACGCGTCCGGCCCGATGCCGGCCGGAGATCGAGACGCAGACGAATCCCTCCGCCGGCCGGCTCCCCGTGCATTTCCCCGGAGAGCCGCCAGCGGGCGGCCAACGGCACGACTACCGAGGCCTCCGGGGCGGGCGGTACGCGATCGGCGGGGGCTGCACCACGGCCGCCGAGCCCCCTCACCACGACCCTGCCGGGCAGCCGTGCCAGCGCCAGGTAGAGATCATCCGTGAAGCTGTCTGCGAGGGCGGCGGCCGCGGCGTCGGCAGTACGGTCGGACAGCGGTTCGACCACCAGGTCGGCCTGCGGGCCTGGCGCCGCGCCGGGCGTGCCGCCCGCCGAGCGCCTGCTCAGCAGACGACGCCCGAGTGCCCGGATATTCGCCCCTATCGGCCCCACGCGCACTCCCGTCTTCCAGTCAGATTGACCGGCCAGTCTACGCCCGCCCCCGGACGGCGACCGTCGACCGCGTCTCAGCGCGGCCGACGCGCGAGGTCCACCACCAGCGGCAGGTGATCGCTGTACGCGGCATCTCCGGCGCTCAGCCCATGCCGGGCCAGGGCGGCCTCGCCAAGACCTGCGGTATCCAGGAGAAAGGCATTGACGGGTACGGTCAGCGAAGGCGGGTGAAGCAGGTAATCCAGTCGTGACGGCGAGAATCGCGAGCGTGGGTCTCGCCAGGTGGTGGCTGAATCACCGGCCAGGGTGAGCGCGCGGACGGCCACGAGGTCGCCCCCGGCGTGATCCAGACCCGCGGCGATGATGTCCTTGGGCGCGGTGGCCCCGACCAGGTTGAAGTCCCCGCCCACGACCACGCCAGCCGCACCGGTCTTGGCAAGTGCGCGGCGCAGCTCCAGATTGACGGTCACGGCTTCCGCCTTGCGCTGCAGGTCCTCGGCCGACCCGGCCGTGCCGCAGCACTTGAGGTGGATGTTCGCAACCAGGAGCGGCCCGATCGGTGTGTCGGCCAGCGCCGCGACATAGCGCACGCTCCGATCCAGCAACGTCTCCTCGCCCGCAGCGAGGCGGTACGTCATGGGCGCCCCGCCGATGGGCTGGAGTGGCACGCGCGAGACGATGGCCACCCCCAGAGCACCGGTCCGATGCACCTCCCAGGGCCGCTCTGCGGGGGCGTGGGTGTCGAACCAGCGGGCAATCGAGTCCGCCGACAGTCTGGGGGGCGGGCGGCCACGGGCATCACGCTCGATACGGTCCCATTCCTGGAGCAGCACGATGTCGGGCCGGGAGGCGGCGAGCAGCCGGGCAAACGGCGCGGGATCCTCGAGTGGACTGGCCCACTCGACATTCGCCGACAGGATACGCACCGCGTCGGCCGGGCGCGCCGGCGGACCCTCGTCCGCCCGCCAGGGTCCCTCGGCTGCCGCGGGCCGTGTCACCGCAAGCACCTCAGAGGTCCAGACCGCGCGTCCAGCCGAGTCCAGCCGACGCACCACGATCCGCGCCCGTCCCTCGGCGCGCAGCAGCGCTCCCAGTCTCCGGTCCTCGAGCACATGCCGTGAGACCCGCAGTTCGAAGGCGTCGGACACGTGGGTCGGCAGTGCCGCGAAGCCGACCTGCTGGTGGCGCAGGGTCCTCGGTGTGCCGTCGCGACGGTAGACCCGCGCGGCCGCCCCGCTACCCATACCAGCCTCGTCACGTCGCGCGACTGGCGCGAACAACAGGGCCAGATCCACCCCGAGCGCCTCTTCCTCACCCGCGGGTGCGACCGTCTGGCCGGTAGCGGCGTCATCGTCGAGGTCGATCAGCACTTCGGTGGCCAGCGCAGAGGTCTGCAGGCTGACCGCTTCCGGCAGGACCAGGCGCAGGTACAGGTACCAGGGGTCCGCCAACGCCTGTATCCCGGCCGGCCAGTCGTCGAACTCGCCATCGAGCACGATGGCGGGTCGCGCCCACCCGGGTTGCGCGGCGGCCAGCAGCGCAGCGAGCACCAGAGGGACCAATGCTGCGGAACGCGTCCGCTGCCGCCGGGCTTCCGGTAGCATTGCCATCGCTATTCTCCCTCCGCAGCTGCCTCGTGAGGCCGCGACGTTAAGCCCCGGCGCCCAGGGGCGCAAGTCGGCGATGATGTCGTCATTCTGTCACGCCAGGCGGCTATGCTCTGGAACTTTGGATACCGATTACGACCCCTGTGAATACCGCCGCCCGGGCCCGCCTCCTGCTGATCGCTCTCCTCGGCATGCTGCTGGGCGCCGGCTGCTGCCCGCCGCCGGAGGTCGATGAGCGCGGCTGGCCGCGTCAGCTCGTGCTCGGCCTGGTACCGGCCAACGAGGCGGAGGCGATGGTCGACAATCTCGGGCCGCTGGCGGAGTTTCTCGAAGCACGACTGGGGCTGTCGGTACGGGCTTTCGTGCCCCAGGATTACACCGGTGTGGTCGAAGCCATGGGCAGCGGGCGGGCCGACATCGGCATGCTCCCGCCCTTCGCTGCCATGCTCGGCATGCGCCGCTACGACATCGAACCCGTCCTGATTTCGGTGCGCAATGGCGAGACCGGCTATCGATCCCAGTGGATGACCAACGATCCGACGCTCTGCGACAGCGAGCCGGTCGCCGACGCCCGTGGCATGCTGAGCTGCCAGGGCAGGCTGGAGGCCATCGCCGGGCGCTCGGTGGCGTTCACCGACCCCAACAGCACATCGGGCTTCCTGTTTCCATCGCTGCAGCTGGTCGAACTGGGCATGGATCCGGAGCGCGAACTCCGGCGACTGTTCGTGGGGGCCCACGACGCCGCCGTGCTGGCGGTCTACGGCGGTGACGTGACCGTCGGTGTCTCCTACGACGATGCGCGCGGCATGGTCCGCCCACAGTTCCCCGACGTCGGTGAGAGGGTGATCGTATTCGCCCACTCCCCGCGTATCCCCAACGACGGCGTGCTGCTGCGCGCTGATCTGCCGGACGACCTCAAGCGCGCAATTCGCGACGCCTTTGTCGATCTTGCCCGTGAACAGGCGGAGCTGCCCCGCGAACAGCGCGTCCTGTGGATCATCTATGAGATCGACGACTTCATCCCGGCAACCCCGGGGGTCTACGACCCGGTGGCCGCCGCCTACGATTTCATGCGCCGCTAGGAGCCTTTCATGTCCGCGACCGCTGCTTCGAACGACGTGATGATCCGCTTTCGCGGCGCAGGGGTAACGTACCCGAACGGCGTGGTGGGCCTGCAGGATGTCAGCCTGGACATCCGTCAGGGCGAATTCGTGGTGATCGTCGGCTCGTCCGGGGCTGGCAAATCGACATTCCTGCGCACCATCAACGGACTGACGCCGCTCAGCACCGGTACGGTCGAGGTGTCCGGCCAGCCGGTGCCACGGCGCCAGGGTCGAGACCTGCGTCAGCTGCGCGCACGCATCGGCATGGTGTTCCAGGATTTCCGCCTGGTCCGACGCGTATCTGTGCTGAACAACGTCCTGATCGGTCGCGTGGCACGCGTCGCGGGCTGGCGGAGCGTCCTCAACCTCTGGCCACGCGCCGACGTTGAACTGGCCTTCTCCGCGCTGGAGCGGGTCGGCATCGTCGACAAGGCCTACACGCGCGCGGGCGAGCTCTCCGGCGGTCAGCAGCAGCGGGTCGGCATCGCGCGTGCGCTGGCGCAGGAACCGGAGGTGATTCTTGCCGACGAACCGGTCGCCTCGCTCGATCCGGTCACCTGCCACCAGGTGATGGAAGACCTGCTGCGCATCAATCGCGAACTGGGCATCACCACCCTGGTGAACCTGCACTTCCTGGACCTCGCGCGGCGCTATGGCCAGCGCATCATCGGGTTGCAGCAGGGTCGGCTCGTGTTCGACGGCGCGGGTCGCGATGTCACCGATGCCGATTTCCAGCGCATTTATGGCCGACGCCCCGAGGAGGACGATTTCCTGCAGGAGGCCAGCACGTGAATCGTCCTGCGCCACCGCCGCGTCGGCTCGGGCTGTGGCTGACCATTCTCATCGGGCTGGGCGCGATGACGGCGTGGTCGGGCATCAGTATCGGCTTCTCGGTGAGCGAGCTGGTCTGCAACGCGGCGGGAGGCAGCCGGCTGCTCCGGGAATCCTGGCCCCCGGATTTCGCCTTCCTGCCGCGGCTGATCGGGCCGTTTCTGGAGACCGTGCAGATCGCCCTGATCGGCACGGTCGTCGGTGCCGTGATCGCCATTCCGGTAGCGGTGCTGGCAGCCCGACCGGTCAGCCCCAACTGGCTGACGTGGATTCTTGACCGCAACTTCATGAACATCCTGCGCACCCTGCCCGACCTGTTCTGGGCCATGCTGTTCGCCACTGCTGTAGGTTTCGGGCCGCTGGCCGGCGCGCTGGCACTGTCGGTATTCAGCGTCGCGGTGATCAGCAAGCTGTTTTCGGAGTCGGTGGAAGCCATCGACCTCAATCTCACCGAAGCGGTGCGCGCCAGCGGCGGCAGCTGGCTGCAGATGATCGGCCTCGGCACCCTGCCCCAGGTCTGGCCTCAGTACGCGGCCTACGTGCTCTACGCCTTCGAGCTGAACGTGCGCGGCTCGATGGTGCTGGGCCTGGTCGGTGCGGGCGGTATCGGCATGATCCTCGAGACGCAACGGGCCAACTTCGAGTACGAGCGGGTGACCATGATCGTGCTTGCCGTGCTGGTGGTGGTGCTGCTGATCGAGCAATTCAGCATTGCGGTACGCAGGCGGCTCACATGAGTGCGCATCCGCTACCGGCAAGACGCTGGCGGCCCGGCTTCGCCAGCTGGACCACCCTGATCGTCGGGGGTCTTCTTTTGTGGTCGCTGTGGGCCATCGAGGCCTCGCCGGAGCGGCTCGCGCGCCTGCCCGCGCAGCTGGCCCAGGTGCTGGGATTTTTCTGGCCGGTCGACTGGCAGTATGGCCATACGCGGGTGCTGCCGGCGATCGTGGAGTCCATCCAGCTGGCCTGGATCGGCACCATCATCGGCGCGGCACTGTCGCTGCCGCTGGCCATTCTCGGCGCCAGTACGCTGTTTCCATGGGCCGCAAAAGTCATCAAGGGGATCTCTGCCACCATCCGGGCCGTGCCGGAGATCCTCTGGGCGCTGTATCTGGTGCCCATCGTGGGTCTCGGGCCGTTCGCCGGAGCGCTGGCGCTCGGCATCAACTCCGTCGGCATGCTCTCCAAACTCGGTGCCGAGGTGGTGGAATCCGCGGACCTGGCCGCCATGGAAGCGGTAGAGGCCGCCGGCGGCTCGCGCCTTGCCGCGATCAGACTGGGACTGCTGCCCCAGGTGCTGCCCGAACTGATGGCCCACTGGCTGTTCCGCTTCGAGCTGAACCTGCGGGCCTCTGCGGTGCTGGGCGTGGTCGGAGCCGGCGGGGTCGGCGGCCTGCTGCTCAATACGCTTCGTTACCGTCAGTTCGAGATGGCGGCGGCCGTGCTGGTTCTGACGGTGCTGGTGGTGCTCGCCATCGACATGGTGTCGGGGTCGGTGAGGAGAAAGCTGCTGCGCGGGTGATGGAGGAGTCCGGCAGCGACGCCCGACACCATGCTTTCCTAGCGAGCCGCCACCCGTCCGGCATCGAGCAGGTCCCTGCGGTACACCCGTCCGCCCTTCATGACGAAACCCACCCGGGTGAGCTCGGTCACGTCGGCGAGCGGGTCACCGGCGACGGCGATGATGTCGGCGTAGCGACCCGGCGTGATCGCGCCCACGTCATCACGCATGCCGAGCAGTTCGGCCGTGTTCACGGTGGCGGTCTGGATGGCCTGCATGGGGCTCATGCCCCATTCCACCATCCGCGCGAACTGACGGGCATTGTGGCCATGCGGGAACACGCCAGCATCGGACCCGAAGCTCATGCGGACGCCGGCATTGAAGGCACGCTGGAAGCTCTCGCGCTGGGCGGTCCCGACGATACGCTCCTTCTCCAGCGACGCGGGGAGAATGCCCATCGCCTCGCCGCTGCCGAGGATGAAGTCGCTGACATAGATGTCCATCGACAGGAAGGTCCCTCGCTCGCGGGCGAGCCGGATCCCCTCGTCGTCGATGAGGCTGGCGTGTTCGATGGAGTCGGCCCCGGCCCGGATGGCGGCCTTGATGCCCTCCGTGCCATGGGCATGTACGGCGACCCGCAGACCGAGCATCCGGGCCTCCGACACGATGGCGTCCATTTCTTCCTGGGTGTACTGCTGGGCGCCGATCGAGGTGCCCGCGGAGAGCACGCCGCCGGTCGCGCAGAACTTGATCAGGTCGACGCCGTACTTGAGGTTCTCGCGGACCCGTTGGCGTACGGCCCATGGTCCATCGGCCACACCGTCGGAGAAGACGGCGAACTCCGGCGGCAGCAGGTTGTTGTCGCAGTGTCCACCCGTGATGCCGATGGAAGGCCCCGACACCAGCAACCGCGGCCCCACCACATCACCGTCGTTGATGGCATCGCGCAATGCGACATCGGCAAACCCACCGGCGCCGACATTGCGCACTGTGGTGAAGCCCGCCCGGAGCGTGTGCAGCGCACTGGCCGCGCCTGTCAGCGCGGCACGCGGAGTGGACACCGCCAGGCCACGGTAGCCGTGCTGATCATGCCGGCTGGTGAGGTGGACATGGCCATCGATCAGGCCCGGCAGCACCGTGGCATTCGACAGGTCGATCCACTGAGCGCCCGCCGGCACCGGGACCTCTGCGGCCGGTCCGACGGCGACGATCCGATCATCTTCGATGAGGATGAGCTGGTCCGCCAGCGCGTTCCCCTGTTCGGTGTCCAGCAGCCGGCCTGCATGGATGGCGACCACCCGCGGTCCGTCGCCGTTCGTCGCGTTCGTGGCGGCGCCTGCCTCGGCCTGCGCAACCGCATGACCGAGCAGCAGCCATGCCAGACAGAGGATGGAAGACAGGACACCGGCGCGGACACTGAACATACGGCTCTCCATGACTGAACGGCTGACCGGGGTCCTCCGGCCGGCGCCCAGCATAGCCCCGTCCACGGGGGCTGTCCAAGGCGTGGCAGGGCCTGCGCGGATCAAGGCGTGTCTGCCTGCCCCTCAGCCGTATGCGCGCCACCAGACAGAGTCGTTTTTCGCGATCGATATAAGGACATGCTCATAAGCAGCATGCGAGGCATGGAAAGTTCTGTGTAATCGACGGGTCATCCCCATGGAGATCACAGCCATGCCAAGTGGTATCACGGACAGTCTTCTCGAAAACAATGCACGGTACGCCGACGGAACCGCCGTTCACGACGCCACTCACCCCGGAGTGCAGCCGATTCAGCCGGCGCGGCGTCTCGCGGTCGTCGCCTGCATGGATGCACGGCTGGACGTCGAGGACCTGTTGGGGCTGAAGACCGGTGATGCGCACATCATCCGCAACGCCGGTGGCGTGGTGACGGAGGATACGCTGCGAAGCCTGGTCATCTCCCATCACCTGCTCGATACCAACGAGATCGTGCTGATTCATCACACCCGCTGCGGCATGCTGGCATTCACCGACGAGCTGCTGAAAGCCGGACTGGAGGGAGACGAGGAGGCCGCAGGCATCCTCGCGCAGGCAACCGGGCGCAAGTTCACGAGCCCGGGCTGCTGCGCCGCCTCGCCCAGCGCCTTTCATGCGTTTCGCGGGACGCCGGAACCCCTGGATGCCCCGCGTGACGAGGACAACATGGCAAGACTCGCGGCGGACGTTCGCCGCAGCGTGGCGGCGATTCTCGGTCATCCGTGGATTCCGACCGAGGGTGAGGATGCCGTGACCGTTCGCGGCTTCATTTACGACGTCGATAGCGGCCGGCTCGAGGAGGTCGACTGACACCCCGGAGACGTCTGTCGCTGGAAAAAAAAGCGGCCGGCGAAAGCCGGCCGCAACTGGGGAACGTCAATCGTTGGCGTCAGAACTCGTAGCGGATACCGATCCTTGCGTACCAGACCGCCTGGGCGTTCGAGCGGAAGCTGGTCGCACCACCATTGAAGGTGTTGTAGCGATACA
>SKYU01000126.1 GCA_007127715.1 Gammaproteobacteria bacterium
CAGCAGGTCACGCATGTCAGAACAGTCCCACACTTCAGCCCCGCCCCCCCGGCGATGGGTCAAAGGTCTGGTCATCGCCGCGGCGCTCGCCGCCGCCCTGGTCATGGCCCGTGCCTGGCTTGGCGGTGACGCTCCCCCCGAGAACGCTCCGCCTTCGGCCGCAGTCGTCGAGACCGTCCGGGCGGAGACCCGGGTCATCACCGAGGCGGTGCGCGGCGTCGGCACGTTGCGGGCCAGCGCGGAAATCGAGATCAGCCCCGAGGTGGGCGGGCGCATCACCCGCCTGGCCTTCCGCGAGGGCGGCGGGGTCGAGGCCGGCCAGATCCTGGTGCAGCTGCGCGATACGCGCCTGCGCGAGCAGCTGAATTCCCGCGAAGCAGCCCTCGCCGCGGCCGAGAGCCGGGCGCGCAACGCCACACGGGTGCACGCCCGGGCGGAGACCCTCCGGGCCCAGCGCCAGATCTCCGAAGGCGACTACGAGCAGGCACTGACCGACATGCAGGCCGCCGAGGCGGACGTCCGCGGTCTGCGGGCCGACATTGCCGCGCTGCGCGAACAGATCGCCGAGATGACGCTGCGCGCCCCGTTCGCCGGCGAGATCTCCGAGCAGGCCGTTGATGAGGGGGCCTTCGTCGAAGTGGGCCGGCGGATCGCCACCCTCTACCGTACCGACCCGCTGCACATGAGTTTCAGCATTCCCGAGCGCTATGCCGGACGGGTCTCGCTGGATGACGAGGTGGAGATCATGGTCTCGAGCTTCCCCGACGAGCGCTTCGCCGCGGAACTCGACGTGATCAGCCCCAGTGTCGATGAGCGCAGCCGCACGCTGGCGCTGCGGGCGACGATCCCGAATCCCGATGGCCGCCTGCGCCCGGGCAGCTTCGCCACGGCACGGGTGATCATCGAGCGCCGGGATGACCTGCCGGTGCTGCCGGAAGAGGCCCTGATCGGCACGCGAGACGGCTTCATCGTGTTCGTGGTCGAGGACGGACGGGCCGTGCGCCGCGAGGTTCGCACAGGCCTGCGCGATAACGGCGTGGTCAGCATCCTCGAGGGCGTGCAGCGCGGTGACGAGGTGATCCGTCTGGGCCACCAGCGGGTCAGTGACGGCACCCGGGTCGAGGTCGCCGGCGGGGCGGAGCCGGCCGGTACCCGCTGAGCGGGAGGGCGCAGCATGATCTGGAATTTCTGCATCAAGCGCCCCGTCTTCACGACGGTGATCTTCCTGGTGCTGGCGATCTTCGGTGGCTACGGCTATCTGCAGATGCCGGTGCAGGAAAACCCGGATGTCGAGTTTCCGGTGGTCAGCGTGAACGTCGCGCTGCCAGGCGCCGCCCCAGAGGTGATCGAAAGCGAGATCATCGACGTCATCGAGGAGGAGATCAACACCATCGAGGGCATCCGCCAGCTGCGCTCCGAGGCCCGGCAGGACGTCGGCAGCATCGTAGTGGTGTTCGAACTCTCGCGCGACCTCGAAGTGGCCACACAGGATGTCCGCGATGCGGTCGATCGCGTGCGCCGCCGCCTGCCACGCGACGCCGAGGCGCCGATCGTGCGCAAGCTCGATCTCGACGCCCAGCCGATCATGTGGGTCGCGATCCAGGGCGACGAGCGCTGGGACCGCGTCGATCTGACGCGCTACACCGAAGACGTGCTCAAGGCCCGGCTGGAGAGCCTGCCGGGCGTCGGCCAGATCATCATCGGCGGCTCGCGGCGCTATGCGGCGCGGGTCCGGCTGGACCCGGAACGACTCGCCGCCCACCAGCTGACCGTCCAGGACGTGGTCAACACCATCCAGGCCAACAACATCAGCATCCCCACCGGGCGGGTGCAGGGTGCGGCGCGGGAATTCCGCATCAACACCCGCGGGCAGTTCTCGGATGCCGGCCCGATCAACGAGCTGGTGATCACCACGGTCAACGGCGCGCCGGTGCGAATCGGTGACGTGGGTCAGGCGATCGACGATGTCGTGAACGACCGCCAGGTGGCGCGGTTTGCTGGCGAGCCCACGGTCGGCATGGGCATCATCAAGCAGTCCGGGGCCAACGCGGTGGCCATGTCGAGCGCCGTGCGCGAAGCGCTCGAGGTCCTCGGGCCGGAGTTCCCGGCGGGCCTGCGCTACACCATTTCCAGCGACGACACGGAGTTCGTCGAAGAGAGCATCCGCGACCTCATCACCACCATCTTCCTCGCCACGACCCTGGTCGTGCTGGTGGTGCTGATGTTCCTGCGCACCTTCAAGGGCACGCTGGTGGCTGCCGTGGCCATTCCCGCAGCCCTGCTCGCGGGGTTTGCGGTCATCAACACCCTGGGGTTCTCCATCAACCAGGTCACCATGCTGGCGCTGATCCTGGTGGTCGGTATCGTGGTCGACGATGCGATCGTCGTGCTGGAGCGCACCCAGCGTCACCGTGAGCAGGGCGCGGAGCGTGAGCCTGCGGCGCGCATCGGCACCACCGAGGTGGCCTTCCCCAATATCGCCAATTCGCTGGCACTCGCAGCGGTGTTCCTGCCGGTAGCCTTTTCCGGCGGCATCATCGGCCAGTTTTTCCTCGAGTTCGGCATCACGGTGACGGCCACGGTGTTCGCCTCGACCTTCGTCGCGCTCACGCTGACACCGATGCTCTGCGCGCTGCTGCTGGATCGCAACGCGCCTCAGGGGCGGCTGTTCGCATGGTCGGAGCGGCGTTTCGCCCAGCTCGAACGCGGCTACACGCGACTGCTCGCCGCAGCGCTGCGCCACCGGCTGGCCACCGTCGCCATCGGCGCGGGCGCCTTCGTCCTGGGCATCGCGGCACTGATCGACAGCCCGGCGGAGTTTGCCCCTTCACCGGACCGCGCGGGATTCATCATCAGCTTCGAGGCTCCCGAGGGCGCGAGCCTCCAGGAAACCGACCGCTTCGCCCGGCGTATCGAGGCCATGCTCGCCGAGATGCCCGAGGTGCAACACCAGTTCGTGGGTATCGGACTTGGCGCCGGCGGGCCCGGCAATCCGAACACCGGCGTGGCGTTCCTGAGCCTGACGCCGCGCCATGACCGCGATCGTCACCAGGTCGAGATCATGCAGGACATGCGTGAGCGCCTCGCGCGGATTCCGGATGGCCGCGCTTTCGTCTTCGAATTCGGACCGGGCGGGCTCGCAGGCCAGCCCATCGAGCTGATCCTGCAGCATCCGGACCTCGACGTGCTCGGCGAGGCCCAGGAGCGCCTGATGGCCTGGATGGGCGAGCGACGGGACAAGTTTGTCGGCACCCGGACCAACCTGCGCTTCAATACCCCGGAGGTCCTGGTCGAGCTCAACCGGGATCGCATCAGCGAGGCGGGACTGACGGCCATGCAGGTGGCGGACACGCTGCGTTACCTGATGGCCGAAGGGCCGATCTCGCAGGTCGAGCGCGATGCCAAGCGTTACGACGTGATCCTGGACATCGCCGGACGTGGCAATCTGACGCCCGAGGTGCTGCGCAACATCTACCTGCGCAACGGCGAGGGTCTGGTGCCGATCGACAACCTGGTCACCATGACCGAGGCCGTCGGCCCGAGCACCATCAACCGCTACAACCGCATGCGCGCCGCAACGATCAGCGCCAGCACGCCGCCCGGCGTGGTGCTGGGCGATGCCACGGCCGCACTGGCCGAATATGTCGAGCGGGAACTGCCCATCGGCGTCACCTACACTTTCTCGGGCCAGGCGCAGGACTTCGAGGAATCGTTCTTCTACCTGTCGATCGCCTTCGTGCTGTCGATCGTGTTCATTTACCTGGTGCTGGCCGCGCAGTTCGAGTCCTTCGCCCTGCCCTTCACCATCATGGCTGCCCTCCCGCTGGCCACGGTCGGCGCCTTCGGCTCGCTGTGGCTGCTCGGCATGCCGATCAGCGTCTACGTGTTCATCGGCATCATCATGCTGATGGGCCTGGTGACCAAGAACAGCATCCTGCTGATCGACTACACCAACGTGCTGGTGGCACGTGGCCGAGCGCCCATGGAAGCCGCGCTCGAAGCCGGCACCACCCGTCTGCGCCCGGTGCTGATGACCGCCATCTCGACCATCCTGGGCATGATGCCGATCGCCCTTGGCTTCGGTGCAGGCGGAGAGGTACGGGCACCGCTGGGTGTGGCCGTGGCGGCGGGGCTGTTCAGCTCCACGCTGCTGACGCTGGTGGTCGTCCCCGTGCTCTACACCTATCTGCGCCAGTTCGAGGCGCGCTGGCGCAAGCGCATGGCTCAACCGCCGCGTAGCACCCGCCAGGAATCCCGCGCATGAAGTTCGTCCATCTGAGCTTTCCGTTCGAATACATGGAGGAGATCGAGGCGCTGCTCGACCGACACGAGATCCGCAATTACGCACGCTACCCCCGCGTGCATGGCCGTGACCCGCGCGGAAAGCACTTCGGAACCCAGGTCTTCCCTGGCAATTTCACTGTCGTCCAGGCACTGGTCGAGGATGACGCGGTGCCCGCGCTGATGCAGTCGTTGAGGGCGTTCCGGGATGCCCGCGAGGCGCATCGCGGAACCGAGGCGGTGGTGCTGCCGGTCGAGGAACGTCTCTAGGCGGTGCGTGCCTTGGCCAGCGGCTCCGGACGGGCGACCACGTAGCCCTGCGCGAAGTCCACGCCGAGACTGCGGACGGCCTCGAAGGCGTCCTGGTCCTCGAGCTGCTCTGCCACCACCTTGAACTGCAGGGTCCTGGCCAGTTCGACCACGGCGCTGACCATGGCACGGTGGACGGTGTCCTCCTCGAGGTCGCGGGTAAAGGCCCCGTCGATCTTGAGATAGTCCAGTGACAGGCTCCTGAGATTGGCAAACGAGCCCATGCCACTGCCGAAGTCATCGAGGGCGAAGCGGCAGCCCATGCCATGCAGCACGTTGATGAAGCGTCGGGCGTGGTCGAGGTTGCCGATCACCGAAGCCTCGGGGATCTCGAAGCACAGCTGTTCTGGCGCCACACCGGTGTGATCCAGGCATTCCACGACAAACTCTAGAAACCCTTCATCCCCCAGCGTCTGGCCCGAGAGATTGATGCTGCAGCTGCGGCGATCCGGCAGCCGGATCGCGCCGCTGCCGATGGCCGCCAGCGTGGTCTGAACCACCCAGCGGTCGATGTGGCTCATGAGATGGTAGCGCTCGGCCGAGGCCATGAACTGCGCCGGCGAGATGGCCGCGCCGGCCTCGTCACGCAGACGCAGCAGTACTTCCACGGCCGGCCCCTGGGCCACCCGCCCGCCGAGCGCGATGATCGCCTGGGTGTAGAGCTCGAAGTGCCCTTCCTTGAGCGCTGCCTGGATTTTCTGCAGCCACTGGATCTCGCCGCGCTGCCGGGCCAGTGCCTCGTCACGCGAGGAGTAGACGTGCACCCGGCCACGCCCCTGCTGCTTGGCCACGTAGCAGGCCGAATCGGCAGCCGAGAGCACATCCTCCAGAGCGCCGCTCTCCTTGCCGATCTCGACCAGGCCGACCGACACGCCGACGTTGAAGATCTTGTCCTGCCAGACGAAGCGATAGCCGGCCACCGCCTGGCAGACGTCCTCGGCGATCTGGCGGGCCTTGTCCAGCGGACAGCCCACCAGCAACATGCCAAACTCGTCGCCGCCCAGGCGGGCCACCGAGTCGGAGTCCCGGACCTCTTCGCGGATCAGGCCGGCCAGCTCGCGCAGCAGGTTGTCGCCGGCCACATGGCCGCAGGTGTCGTTGACCGCCTTGAAGCGGTCGAGATCCAGATAACAAAGCACGTGCGAGCCGTCCTCGGAGCGCGCCGACACCAGCGCCTCCTCGAGGCGGCGCTGGAACTCATGGCGGTTGAGAAGACCCGTGAGCGCGTCATGGCTCGCCTGGTAGGACATCTGACGGGTCAGCCCGCGCATCTCCGTGACATCGTGCAGGACGACCACGCAGCCGGTGAGCTGGCCGGACGGGTCACGGATGGGAGAGGCGGTCAGATCGACCGAACACTCGCGGGTTCCGGTCTTGGACAGCAGTACGGCCCGGCGCCCGAGGTTGACCCGGCGGCGCTCCGCCAGACTGCGGGCCACGGGGTCGCCCAGGGACTTGCGATCGACTTCGTCGACCAGGGCGATGAGATCGGTCAGCCGGCGGCCGCCGGCCGCGTTGCGCGCCACGCCGACCAGCTGCTCGGCCGCCTCGTTCATGTAGACGATCTGCCCATCGGGGTCGGTGGTGATGACACCTTCGCCGATGGAGTCGAGGGTGAGGCGGGCCTGCAGTCGTCCACGCTGCAGGCCCGCATCGAGGCCCTTGCGCCAGCCGATGTCGCGCGCCACGGTGAGCACGGCCGGGCGGCCGTCGTGCAGCACCCGCCGACAGGCGAGCTCTACCGTCAGGGGATCGTCGCCGCGCCCGGAGAGCTGCACCTCCAGCCTGGCGAGCGCGTCGGGCGCGGGCATATCGGGCAGCTCGGCGAGCAGGCGACGGGCCTGGGCCCGCCAGGCGGGGCGGACGATATCGATGAAAGCACGACCTACCGGGGGCGTGGCCTCGTCGCCCAGTTGGGCCCTTGCGGCCTCGTTGGCGAACACCACTTCATCGTCGGTATGGACCAGTGTCACCTCGGGCTGGGTCGCCAGCCAGGGCTCCAGCACCCGCCAGTCCCCGGCACGCACTGCATCGCGCTCGCGGGCGCTCTGCACGGCGAGGCGATGCATGGCGACGACCGCCTGGTCGAACGCCGGATCGCCGCGGGGCCTCGCGGGTTCGGCGATTTCGGTGGTGGACAGCGCCTGCTCGGCGGCCTGCGTGAGCACCGCGAGATCGGCCTGCCGTCGCCGACGGGCGGAGTGCAGCGCCACCACCAGGAGGATCACCACCAGTGCCGCAACGGCCGCGAACACCAGCACCGCGGCCTCACTCATGCCGCGTCTGTCCCTGCTGCTGTCCGCCGGCGTTGTGCCATGATGGAGGTTCCGTCAGACCGGCGAACCGGCACCCTGAATTCCCGGCGCCCGAGCGTACGTCCGACAAGACGCCGCGCGAGTGTCCCGGCCAGCATCGCAGAATAGCCGATGCTGCGAGCAGCGGGCCCGTACTTTCACCATAATGCCGCTGCGCGGGGCCGGCGCGACGGCTCGGCTCTGCCTTGTACCCCCGATGCGTTCTCCGTACCCTTACACGTCTTTATCCAGTGCTTGGAGCCACCACGATGACCATCGAGCTTGCCCGGGAACAGATGCTGGGCCAGCAGGTGCGCGCCTGGGAAGTTCTCGACGAGCGTGTGATCGGCGCCATGCGTGGCGTTCCGCGCGAGCAGTTCGTACCCGAGGCCTACCGGGAGCTTGCCTTTGCCGACACCGCCATCCCCCTGCCCCACGGCGAGGAGATGATGGCCCCGAAAATCGAGGGCCGCATGCTCCAGGCGCTCGCGCTCGGCCCGGACGACAGCGTGCTCGAGATCGGCACCGGCAGTGGCTTCGTGACCGCCTGCCTTGCCCGCCTGGCCGGCAGCGTGCTCAGCCTGGACATCCACGACGACCTGGTGGTCGAGGCCCAGCGCAGGCTGGCCGCCCTCGGCGAGACCGGACCACAACTGCAGACGGCGGATGCGTTCAACTTCCGGCCGACCACAGGTTTCGACGCGATTGCACTCACCGGCTCGCTGCCGCTGTTCGACGAGCGTTTCGTGGCATGGCTGAACCCGGGCGGGCGGCTGTTCTGCATCGTCGGCCAGGCACCGGTGATGGAGGCCAGGCTCATCCAGAAAAGCGTCACCGGCGAATGGGTGCAGGAGTCGCTGTTCGAGACGGTCGTGCCTCCGCTGCGCAACGCGCCGCGTCCGCCCCGATTCCGCTTCTGAACACACGAGGCCAGGAGACCATGAAGGAACTCACCCCCTCCCAGTACCGTCAGCGCTGGAGTGAAGACGATGAACGCGACGGCCGCGTGGTGATGATCGACGTGCGCGAGGATCATGAGCTCGCCATCTCGCGCCTGCCGAACGCGGTGCACATGCCGATGGGCGAAGTGCCCGGGCGACTGGCGGAACTGGATCGTGACCGCCCGCTGGTCGTGCTGTGCCGCAGCGGCGGACGCAGCGGCCAGGTGGTGCAGTATCTGCAGCAGCAGGGCTTCGAAGACGTCTACAACCTCGCGGGCGGCATCAACGAGTGGGCCGAGACACTCGATCCGACACTCACCGTCTACTGAACCGCTTCCCCGTCTACTGATATAGTGTTATAGTGGACCATAACACCTCCATCGCAGGACACGCCCCATGCGCCTTCGGTTAGTCGTTCCGCTCGCCATCGCCCTGTTCGCCGCCGGCTTGCCCGCCAGCCATGCCGAAGAACGGCTGCTGGACGTCTACCAGCGCGCCCTGCAGAGCGACCCACGGATCCGCGAGGCCGAAGCGATCTTCCAGGCCGAACTCGAGACCCGCCCCCAGGCCCGCTCGGCCCTGCTGCCGCAGGTCACCGGGAGTGCCTCGCGCAGCTGGAGCGACGCCGAGGGCAGTCAGCGTTTCCTCAACTTCAACCCGATCGACAACGAACTCCAGACCATCGAAACCGCGTTCGAGCAGGATGCGCGCACGACCAACTGGCAGCTCGAACTGCGTCAGACGCTGTTCCGCTGGGACCAGTGGATCAACTTCCGCCAGAGCGACAAACGCATCGCCCGCGCCGAAACCGAGTTCGAAGCCGCAAAACAGGATCTGATGCTGCGGGTCTCGGAAGCCTACTTCGAGGTTCTCGCCGCGCAGGACACGCTGGGTGCAGCCCAGGCCACCCAGCGGGCCATCGAGCGGCAGCTCGAGCAGGCGCAGACACGTTTCGAGGTCGGGCTGATCGCCATCACCGACGTCCAGGAAGCCCAGGCTGCCTTCGATCGTTCCGTCGCCGACGAAATCGCCGCCCAGCGGGTGCTGGCCTCGGCACGGGAAGCCCTGCGCGAACTGACTGGCGAGCATGTCACCCGGCTGGTCGGTCCGCGCCCCGAACTCCCGCTCGTGCCTCCGTCGCCGGCTTCCGAGAACGCCTGGGTGGATACGGCCCTGGCCCAGAATCTCGAGCTGGTGGCGACCCGGATCGCATCTGAAATCGCCAGTGATGACGTGCGTATCCGGCGTAGCGGCCACTACCCGACGCTCGATCTCGTCGCCAGCCGTACCGACAACACCACGCGCGCCGACCGCGCCAACAACGGCGGCCCGGTCACGCCCTTCGACAGCAACCAGCAATCCGACACCATCTCACTGCAGCTGCGCGTGCCGCTGTTCAGCGGTGGCGGCACGTCCTCGCAGGTGCGTGAGGCGGTGTTCCGCCATCGCGCGGCGCGTGAAGCGGTGGACCGGGTGACCCGCCAGACCGAACGCCAGGCGCGCGACGCCTACATGGGCGTGGTCACGGAAATCAGCCGGGTCCGCGCACTGGAGCAGGCCGTGACGTCCTCGCGAACCGCACTCGAGGCGACCGAAACCGGGTTCGAGGTGGGAACCCGGACGACCGTGGATGTCCTCGAGGCGCGCCGGCGGCTGTTCGATGCAGAAACCACCTTCGCGCGCAGCCGCTACGACTACATCCTGAACGTCCTGCGCCTCAAGCGCTCCTCGGGCATCCTGGCACTCCAGGACCTCGAAGAGATCGACAGCTGGCTGGAGCGCTGAGCCCCGCCCGCGCAGCTGCCGGGTGCGGACAGGCGCCCGGGGGCATCAGCGACCCAGCAGCGGGTCGACCAGGTCCAGCAGCCGGGCGAGGGCGCCTCGATTGCCCTCGACCACCGAGCGCCCCCGCTGACCCATGGCCTCGCGTGCCGCGCGGTCGCCAAGCAGGGTGATCACCGCCTCGGCCAGCATGTCGGCGTCGCGAACCTCGCGGGCGGCCCCCTCAGCCAGGAACTGCCGGGCGATGTCCTCGCTGTTGAAGGTATGTGGGCCGACCAGCACGGGCAGCCCCAGGGAAGCCGGCTCGAGCAGGTTGTGCCCGCCCACGGGCACCAGGCTGCCCGCCACCAGCGCCACGTCCGAGGCTGCGTAAAAGATCATCAGTTCGCCCAGCGTGTCGCCAAGGAACACCGCCTGGTCAGCGCGAAGCTGTCTCCCGGTGCTGCGGCGCACGTAGCCCACGCCCTCGCGCTCCAACCACTCGGCCACCGGGCCGAAGCGCTCCGGGTGGCGCGGCACCAGCAGCAGCACGGCTTCGGGGCACCGCAACAGGACCTGCCGATGGGCCGCCAGAGCGATGGCCTCTTCGCCGGCATGGGTGCTTGCCGCGACCCACACGGGCCGCGCCCCGGCCTGGGCAGCGCGAAACTCGCGCCCGAGCCGGCGCACCTCCTCGGGCAGCTCGAAGTCGAACTTGAGATTGCCCGTCACGTGCGTTCGCTCGGTCGATGCACCGATGGAGCGGAACCGCGTCGCGTCCGCTTCGCTCTGCGCAGCGATCACGATGCCGTGCGACAGCGTCTCCCGAAACAGGCTGGCCAGCCGCCGGTAGCGGCCTACGGAACGCGGTGAAATCCGCGCGCTTGCCAGCACCAGCGGCACGCCGCGACGGCCGCACTCGTTGAAGAGATTCGGCCAGAGCTCCGTTTCCATGATGATCGCGAGATCCGGGCGCACGCGGTCGAAGAAACGCCGGACGGAGCCCG
>SKYU01000140.1 GCA_007127715.1 Gammaproteobacteria bacterium
CGAGTTCGGAAGTTTCGACAGAGCGACTGCAAGCCATCGGACTGGAGCCCAAGACGCTGAACGAGACCGGCGATCTCGATCTCTATATCGATGGCGCCGATGAAGCGACCCGGCAGGGTCATCTGATCAAGGGCGGTGGCGGAGCGCTGACCCGAGAGAAGATCATCGCGGCGGCCTCGCGGCGTTTTGTCTGCATCATCGATGACAGCAAGCTCAAGGGCGTGCTGGGCGACTTCCCGCTGCCGGTGGAGGTGATCCCCATGGCGCGGGCCTACATCTCCCGCGAGCTGGTGAAATTCGGTGGCCGCCCGGAATGGCGCAAGGGTTTCATCACCGACAACGGCAATGAGATTCTCGATGTCCATGGACTCGACCTGCTGAATGCAGCCGAAATGGAGCGGCGGCTGAACCAGCTGGCCGGCATCGTGACCGTCGGCCTGTTCACCCGACGGCCCGCGGATGTCCTGCTGATCGCTTCGGCGCGTGGTGTCGAGCGCCTCGAGCCCGCGAGGCGGCCCTGAGGGGACGCTACCGAACAGAGCCATACGCCAGGGCGAAAAAAAACCTGCCACGGGTGGTGGCAGGTTTCAGACCCTCAAGGGGATGTGGCTGGGGGACTAGGATTCGAACCTAGGTTCTCGGAGTCAGAGTCCGATGTCCTACCACTAGACGATCCCCCAAATACTGCTGGTGCGGATCCGTGTGATCAGCGCTTGGAGAACTGGACGGCACGCCGAGCCTTGCGCAGACCGACCTTCTTGCGCTCCACCTCGCGAGCATCGCGGGTGACGAAACCGGCACGGCGAAGACTCGGCCGCAGCGTCTCGTCGTAGGCCATGAGCGCACGGGTGATACCGTGGCGGATCGCGCCGGCCTGACCCGTGGTGCCACCACCGATGACCGTGACCGAGACATCGAACTTGTCGCTCATGTCGGTCAGCTCCAGGGGCTGACGCACGATCATCTGTGCGGTCTTTCGCCCGAAGAACTCGTTCAGCGGCTTGGAGTTGACGGTGATGTTGCCGGTACCCGGCCTGAGGAACACCCTCGCCGTGGAAGTCTTGCGCCGGCCGGTGCCGTAGGGAACAGACTGGGTCATGATTCAGCTACCCGTGGTGAGGCGTTTAGATGTCGAGCGCGATGGGCTGTTGGGCCGCATGCGGATGGGTTGGCCCCGGGAACACCCGGAGCTTGCGGAGCATCTGCCGACCCAGGGGGTTCTTCGGCATCATGCCCTGGACCGCCGTCTGCAGCACCCGCTCGGGAGCCTTCTGCAGCTGCTTCTCCAGCGTGATCGACTTCATATTGCCGATGTAACCGGTATGGCGGTAGTACACCTTGTCCTTCAGCTTGTTACCGGTCACCCGGATCTTGTCCGCGTTGATCACGACGATGTAATCGCCCGTGTCCACGTGCGGCGTGTACTCGGGCTTGTGCTTGCCCTTGAGCCGCGTGGCGATCTGGGTTGCCAGGCGCCCCAGCGTCTTGCCGGAGGCATCGACGACGTACCAGTCGCGTCGCACCTCATGGGGCTTGGCCGAAAAGGTTTTCATGAACCGGGTCCTCGGAAAAAGATTGTTGCCCGTCGAAAAGCCGGAAAGCATACCCATTGACGGGGCTTCATGCAAGCAAACGGCGCTGTCGTGATGCGGGGCTGCGCTCAGGCCGGCGGCCGCCGCTCGAGCGCGTGCCGTCTAGAACGTGTACTCCAGCGAAATGGAGGTGAACGTGTCGGTACGGGTGTTGCCCTCGGGCACCCTGGAGTTGTTCCGGACGGTGTAGGAGACGACGCTGGCCAGACGGCCCAGCAGCTTGGTGGTGAAGGCGCCCACGGCCTCGGTAAAGGTATTGTCTTGGCCACTTTCTATGGCGATGTCGAAGTTGAACGAGGCCACATCGTTGAAGCGGAACTCATAGTCGCTGCCGAAACGCAGGATCGCCTCGTTCACGGTCGTGCCGTCACGCTGTCGGGCCTGGCGGGCACCGGCACCGAGTTCGACGTTCAGATGCTGGCGGGGCTGGTTGATCAGCCGGCGGCCGTAACCGATGGACTGGCTGAACTGCTGGTCGAAACCGCTGAACTTGTCCTTGCGCCAGTTGGCCCGACCGAATACGAAATCGAACTCGTTGAAATCGTAGGTGGTTCGCAGGCCGAGTTCGTAAGCCTCGGCAGTGGTGCGGTCATCCTCGCGCGCCCCGACGCCCGCGGCCACGCCCCGATGGAGCCACTTGCCGGACGCGTACTCCGCGACCACGCGGACATTGAGATTGTCGGTTTCGGAATTTCCGCTGGTCGAAAGGTAACCCAGCCGCGCGCTGCCCGACCATGGACCCTCCTCAGCCTCATCCTCATCGGCCAGCGCTGGCGGCACCGCGAGCAGACCGAAGGCCGTCACGGCCAGCAGGCCCTGGACGCGCACCTGCGCGAATCGCGTGATGAAAGATGTCATGACCGCCAGGGCTCCCGGGACCGCTGCGCCGCGAAGGCCGGGGATGGTACAGTTCGCGCGTACCCTCTGCAAACCGCGCGGACACTGCCATGACCCCACGTCGCCTCACGCCCGTCGATCGCCTGCTCGCGGGCGCGGACAACCTGCTGCGGACCCTGGCGGTGCCGGCCACCGCCACCCGGGCCAATCCGGGCGAGGCCCTGCCCGAGGCTCCGCTGGACGATACCGAGCGCCAGCACGTCGCCGGACTGATGCGGGTGAACCATGCCGGCGAGGTCGCCGCCCAGGCGCTCTACCA
>SKYU01000017.1 GCA_007127715.1 Gammaproteobacteria bacterium
AGGGCCGCCGCCGTCTTGGGGCCGATGCCCGGAACCCCCGGAATGTTATCGACGGCGTCTCCGGTGAGCGCGAGCAGATCGGCGATGCCCTCGGGCGGCAGCCCGAAACGCCGCTCCACGCCGGCCGTGTCCATTCGCAGTCCTGCGGCATAGTCCCAGAACAGATCGCCCGGCCGGAGCAACTGGGCGAGATCCTTGTCGCGGGTCAGGATGACGAAACCCGGAAACGCCTGGCGATGGCGATGCATCAGGCTGCCGATGAGATCATCGGCCTCGAAGCGCGGATCACCGAGTTCCAGCACGCCAAGCGTCCGGCAGAGCCGTCGACACAGGGCGAACTGGCGCTTCAGATCCTCGGGCGCGGGCTCCCGATTGGCCTTGTAGGCGGGGTAGAACTCGTTACGGAAAGAGGTGGTCAGGCTTTCGTCGAAGGCGCAGGCGATGGCCACCGGTCGCTCCGTGGCCAGCAGCTCGAGCAGGAACCTGGCGAACCCGTAGAACGCATTGACCGGGCGGCCCGCAGGATCGGTCATCGTCGCCGGCAGCGAGAACCAGGCGCGGAAGACGTAGACACTGGCGTCGACGAGCAGTGCACGCTCGCTCACGGAGGGTCCTGCCAGCCCTCCCCACGCGCAAGATGAACGCTCAGCCGCCGGTGAAGCGGACTTGACCGCGGGAAATGCGCCAGCAGGTAGGCCATCTGGTCGGCGAGCACACGGCGGCCCTTGAGGAAGATGTATTCCGCATAACTCGGCTTGAACGGCACGGCGAGCAGCTGCATGCCGGCCTGCTCGGGCGTGCGTCCCCCCTTGTGGTTGTTGCAGCGCCGACAGGCGGTCACCACATTGGTCCAGCGGTCCCGCCCACCCTGGCTGATGGGGGTCACGTGATCACGGGTGAGTTCGGAGGTCATGAACCGGTGACCGCAATACAGGCACAGGTGCCCATCCCGGCGAAAAAGGGTGCGGTTGTTCAGCGGGGGCGAGTAACTGACGGAGTTGCGATCCAGGGACAGGGCGCCACCCTGGGTGGCGATGATCGAGTTGACTTCGATGCGGCTGCGCCGCCCGGTATGCGCATTTACCCCGCCGCGAACGCAGAACAGGGGGCTGCCGCAGGCGTAGGCAACCTGGGCGGTATGGTAGAGGCGTGCGGCCTCCCGGTAGTCGATCCACTCCAGCGGCATGCCAGCGACGTCTGTGCGCAACACCTGCTGCGAGAGCAGCGCCATCGTGCGCCTCGCTTCCTGCCTGGGTCTGCCTGGAGGGTTATGCATGCCGCCATCCGTGCCGCCAATGCCTGATGTGTCTTATCATGAGTCCCGTTACGATACAAACGTCAATTGGACACTCGGCGGCGATCTGGCTTATGTTGCCGCCTGCCCTGCCGGGCCGAAGTCATATTCAAGGGAGATTCACATGCCAGTGACCATAGGCGTGCCCGCGGAGCGCGCGCCCGGTGAACGACGTCTGGCCCTCGTGCCGGAGGTGGCCGCGCGGCTGATCAAGCTGGGTGCCACCATCCGCATCGAGGCGGGCGCCGGGAAGGGCGCACAGATCCCGGACGAGGAGTTCAAGGGCTGCGAGATCGTCGAGGATGCGGCGGCCGCGCTCAGGGATGCGGACATCGTGCTGACCGTGCAGCCACCGGGCACCGAGCTGCTGGAGCATCTCAAGCCCGGCGCCGTGCTGGTCGGATATATGCAGCCGCACGCCCAGCAGGCGCTTGTGCAGGCACTGCGCGACCGGAAGCTCACGAGCTTCGCCATGGAGCTCATTCCGCGGATCTCCCGTGCCCAGTCCATGGACGCGTTGTCTTCGCAGGGCGCCATTGCCGGCTACAAGGCCGCGCTGATCGCCGCCAACACCATGGACAAGTTCATGCCCATGCTCACCACGGCGGCAGGGACCATCCGGCCCGCGCAGGTGCTGGTGATCGGCGCCGGTGTCGCCGGCCTGCAGGCCATCGCCACCGCCAAGCGGCTCGGCGCCATCGTCGAGGCCTACGACGTCCGCAGCGCCACCCGCGAGCAGGTGCAGTCGCTCGGCGCCAAGTTCGTCGATACCGGCGTGTCGGCCGAGGGCGAGGGCGGCTACGCCCGGGAACTCACCGACGAGGAAAAAGCCAGGCAGCAGGAAGCCCTGGATGCGCGCATCGCCGTGATGGATGCGGTGATCACCACCGCCGCCATCCCCGGACGGCCGGCGCCGCGCATCATCTCGAAAGATGCAGTGGAGCGCATGAAAACCGGCGCCGTGATCGTCGACATCGCCGCCGAGACGGGCGGCAACTGCGAACTCACCCAGCCCGGCGAGACCGTGGTGCACAACGGCGTCAGCATCGTCGGGCCGGTCAATATCCCCTCCTCGCTTGCCACCCACGCGAGCGCAATGTATGCGCGTAACCTGCTGAATTTCCTGCAGCCCGCGCTCAAGGACGGGGCGCTGTCGATCGACTGGGAGGACGAGGTGTTCGCCGGGGCCGCACTGACCCACGACGGCGAAATCCGCCACGCGCCGACCGCCAAGGCCATTGAAGGGGCGACATCATGATCGAAGGTTTCATTGCGCTGTATATCTTCATGCTCGCGGCGTTCACCGGTTACGAGGTGATCGCGCGGGTGCCCGTCATCCTGCACACGCCACTGATGTCCGGCTCGAATTTCGTACACGGCATCGTGCTGATCGGTGCGATGGTGGCGCTTGGACACGCCGAGACGTCGCTGGAGCGCTGGGTCGGGTTCATCGCCGTGATCCTCGGCGCCGGCAACGCAGTCGGCGGCTACGTCGTCACCGAGCGGATGCTGGAGATGTTCAAGTCCAGCAAGAGGGGTGGCTAAATGATCATCAACCTCTCGTATTTCGTCGCGGCGGTCCTGTTCATCCTGGGCCTGAAGCAGATGTCCTCGCCGGTCACGGCGAGGCGCGGCATCATCTGGGCCGGCTACGGCATGGTGCTCGCCACGGTCGTGACCTTCTTTCACCCTGAACTGAAGGGCTTCCTGAACTACTTCCTGATCATTCTCGGTATCGCCATCGGCGGTGCACTCGCCTGGTGGAGCGCCAAGCGGGTGGCCATGACGGACATGCCGCAGATGATCGCCCTGTACAACGGCATGGGCGGTGGCGCCGCGGCGGGCATCGGTATCGTTGCGCTGCTGCAGGGCAAGGACATGTCGCTGCTGATCCAGAGCATCGCGGCGCTCGGCGTGCTGATCGGCGCGGTGGCGTTCTCGGGATCGCTCGTCGCCTACGCGAAGCTGCAGGGGCTGATGAACAAGACCCTGCGCTTCAGCGGCCAGCAGAAAATGAATATCGCGCTGTTCGCGGTGACCGTCCTGCTCGGGCTCTGGGTGACCTTCAGTGGCAACGACGTGAACAACACGGTGTTGTTGTGGTTCGTGGTGCTGTCCCTGGTGTTCGGTGTCCTGATGACCCTGCCAATCGGCGGCGCCGACATGCCGGTGGTCATCTCCCTGTACAACGCCCTGACCGGGCTTGCGGTCGGCTTCAAGGGGCTGGTGCTCGACAATCCGGCCCTGATGATCGCGGGCGTGGTCGTGGGCGCCGCGGGCACGCTGCTCACCCAGCTCATGGCCAAGGCGATGAACCGCTCGCTTGGCAGCGTGTTGTTCAGCGGCTTCGGCGATACCGCGACGGCAGCCGCGACGGAAACCGGCGGCACCATGAAGGAAATCGAGGCCTCGGACGTGGGCGTCATGATGGCCTTCGCCAACAAGGTCATCGTCGTGCCGGGCTATGGCATGGCGGTGGCGCAGGCCCAGCACAAGGTCTGGGAGCTCTGCCAGCTGCTCGGTGAGCGGGACGTGAAGGTGAAGTTCGCCATCCACCCGGTGGCCGGGCGCATGCCGGGCCACATGAACGTGCTGCTGGCCGAGGCGGGCGTGCCCTACGACATGATCTACGACCTCGACGAGATCAACCAGGAGTTCGAAACCGCCGACGTGGCGCTGATCATCGGTGCCAACGACGTGGTGAACCCGGTCGCCCGCACCGACCCCTCCAGCCCGATCTACGGCATGCCGATTCTCAACGCCGACAAGGCCAAGAACGTGATCGTGGTCAAGCGCGGCAAGGGGGCCGGCTTCTCGGGGATCGAGAACGCACTGTTCTTCCTCGATCAGACGCGGATGCTCTACGGCGACGGCCAGGCCGCCGCCTCCGAGCTCATCCAGGCGGTCAAGGAACTCTAGGGGCGCGGTGGGGGGGCCGGCCGCTGCCTCGGTGGCCGGTCCCCTGGTCTTTGTGGGGGGCCGGCAGGGCGCTCTGGACGCACCCCGTCCGGCCGGCGCTCCAGACGTCGCTGGCGCAGCTGCTCACGCTCATCGGGAGACATGCGCTGCCAGCGTTCCCGCAGCGCTTCCCGACGGGCCTCGTCCATCTCCCGGTAACGCTGCCGGTTCTCACGCACTGCGGCCCGCTCCTCGGGGCTCAGCGCCCGGAAGCGCTCCGCACGAATACGCATCGCCTCGCGCTCGGCCGGGCTCATGGCCTGCCAGCGCTGGTAACGCTGGCGTGCCGCGGCGCGTTCCTCGGGGTCCATCTGCAACCAGCGCTCGGCGCCGGCGACCAGACGCGCCCGACGCTCGGGCTCGAGCGTATCCCAACCTGACTGCGCCTGCTGCAGCACGCGCTGCTGCGGGGCGGTCAGCTCGTCCCAGGCAGGCGCCTGCGCGCCAATGGCGGGCATGCAGAGCACCATGCCCAACGCCAGTGCCGACGCCACCCGGGCCGCCATCTCACGTGCAATCGCTGTCATCATCATCCGTCTCTCCGGCCCGCGGCGGGGCCTCGGCAGGCCTGCTGTCCCTGGATACCTGCCCGTCCGCCATCCATTCTGCATCGCCGACCAGCGCATCCCACTCGGCCAGAAAACTCAGAAACGTCTCGTCCAGCGCCTCGTCCGACAGCTCGGTCTCACCGGCGACGGCCGCCAGGACTGGAAGCAGCCCCGCCAGTACCAGGGCGGCACATCGGGGCGCATGGCCTGCGCGTGTCTCAGCCACGACCCAGTGTCTCGTCGAGCTCGGCAAGCAGCAGGTAGAAATCGAGATCATCGACCAGTTCCCAGTCTTCCGCCGACAGCAGCAACTCGAGGTCGGTCAACGCCATGACCTCAGGAGCCTCGGGCGGTGACTCGCCGGGGCTCCCCGGCCAGAGCCAGATCGCCAGGACCAGGGCAGCCGCCAGCGCCGGACCGAGCGCGCTGACCGCGCGGGGCCGGCGTCGGCCTGCTGCCGCGACCAGGGCGCGCTGTCGACGTGCCGCAAGCGCCTGACACGTCTCCGCCGACAGGGCGCGCTCCTGGGCACGAAAAAGCTGGCGTGCGCGCTGCAGCACGGCCTCATCGTCACGCTCAGTCATGCCAATGATCTCCAAGCAGTTCTCGCAGCCGTTGCACGGCACGATGGTAGTGCGTCTTCACGCTGCCGATGCTCCCCCCCATGGCCCGCGCGGTATCAGCCACATCCATGCCGTCCAGGGAACGCAGCAGAAAAACCTCGCGCTGCCGCGCCGGCAAGCGCCTGAGCGCGGCCTCCAGCGCGATCAGCGCGGCCTGCGACTGGGCCTGGCGATCGGGCTTTTCGCTCGCCGGCCCAGGCAGGGCGTCGACCACCGCACCGTCGTCCCCGGCCTGACCGGCCACGCCGCCGCCTGGCCACCAGGCAAGCAGACGCCGCCGCACACGGGCGCGACGGTGCCAATCGTGCAGCCGGTTGCGCAACACCCGGTAGAACAGTGGCCGCCACTGATCACTCGGATGGCCGGCGTAATGCCTGACGAAGCGCAACATGGCGTCCTGGACGAGATCCAGCGCCTCGTCGTCATCACCGGTGTACTGCCGGGCCATCCGGAACGCGGAACGTTCCACGCCTGCGAGGAAGGCATCGAGATCGGCGGTCGAGTCCAGGGCGCACTCCTCGCTTGCCATGTCACACAGGGTCAGGTGCATCATAGTGACTTCCGGCGCCGGACGGCCGCCAGCTGATGGTCCTCGTCCTGAGCGCGCTAACGCAGCAGTGGCATGGCGGGTTGACAAACGCGCAAGCCGGCGGTTTATGCACACCCGGCGCATCAGTCAAACGCCTAGGCCGACTAGCTCAGATGTCATTAAAGTGAAATATCGTAACCCTCTGAAAAATATTGACTAATACCAATCGATCAAAAAATGATCATTTTAGCGGACACCGCGTGACAGGCTGGACGGGGACAGGTTTGCCCCGCTTCACCCACAGACTTATCCACAGGTTCTGTGGACAAGCGCCACCGCCTGGAGGCCCGAGTGCCGGCCGCTGACACCGCGATACTCCGTCTGGCCATCCCGGCGCCCATCCACGGCTACTTCGATTACCTCCCGCCCGGGGGCATGGCGGCCGCGGACCTGCCAGCGGGCGTCCGGGTCGAGGTGCCCTTCGGCCGGGGACGGCGCCTGGGCCTGCTGGTCGAGACCGCCGCCGACAGTGAGGTGCCGCGCGCCCGCCTGCGACAGGCGCTCCGGGTGCTCGACTCTGCGCCGCTGCTGCCCCCTGACCTGCTGGTGCTGCTGCGCTGGGGTGCCGAGTACTACCGCCAGCCCCCGGGCGAGATGTTCTGGAGCATGCTGCCTGCAGGTCTGCGGCAAGGCGCGCCGGCCGAGGCGCTGGAACAGGCCATCCGCACCACACCGGCAGGTGCGGCCAGCGGCCCTTCGGCGCTTAGGCGGGCGCCCCGCCAGGCCGCCTTGCTCGCACGGCTGCAGGCGGCCGGGCCGGTACCCGCCACACAGCTGGAGGCGCCCGACCGGCGGGCCGCCTCGGCGCTCTTCGCCCGCGGGCTTGCTGAACGCTGCGAGCTGACCGACACCGCGTCAGCGGCCGTCTGGCCGGCACCGGGCGAAGGCCTTCCCCTGACCGCCGACCAGACGGCTGCGGTCGGTGCGGTGCGACCGGATGACGGGTTCAACGTCCATCTCCTGCACGGCGTGACCGGAAGCGGGAAGACGGAGGTCTACCTGCGGCTGATGGCCGAACGGCTGCAGGCCGGACGCCAATCGCTGGTGCTGGTGCCCGAAATCGGTCTGACGCCCCAGTTGCTGGCACGGCTGAGATCACGGTTCGGCGATGCGGTCTGTGCGCTGCACTCGGGCCTGACCGATACCGAACGCCTGGCCGCCTGGCGGGCGGCGAGGACCGGGCGCGCGGCGGTGCTCGTCGGCACCCGCTCGGCACTGTTCGTGCCCTTGGCGCGGCCGGGACTGATCATCCTGGACGAGGAACATGACAGCTCGTTCCGCCAGCAGGAGGGGGTACGGTACTCGGCCCGCGATCTGGCGGTGGTGCGCGCCCGGGAGCTGGGCGTGCCTCTGGTGCTGGGATCGGCGACGCCGTCGCTGGAGTCCCTGCGCCACGCCCGGGAGGGGCGCTACCGGCTGCTGGAGATGCCCCGACGAGTGGGGGGCGGTTGCGAGCCCACCCTGTCGCTGGTGGATCTCGGGCATCACCGCCAGCAGCAGGGGCTGTCCACGCCGCTGCTCGCGGCAATGCGTCGCCATCTCGATGCCGACGGGCAGGTCCTGCTGTTCCTGAACCGTCGCGGGTTTGCGCCCGCCCTCTGGTGCACCGATTGCGGGCATATCGTCGAGTGCCCGCGCTGCGATGCGCGGATGACCGTCCACCTGGGCGACAGCCGGCTGCGCTGCCATCACTGTGGTCACGAGAAGCGGCTTCCGGACGCCTGCCCCGCCTGCGGCTCTGCAGGCCTGGCTCCGGTCGGCCAGGGCACCGAACGCATCGAGGAGGCCCTGGCAAGCCTGTTCCCGAACCATCGCGCCGCCCGTATCGACCGGGACACCATGCGCCGCCGCGACAGCCTCGAACGCCAGCTCGATGCGGTGCGGCGGGGCGAGGTGCGGATCCTGGTGGGCACGCAGATGCTGACCAAAGGGCACGATTTTCCGGGCATCAGCCTGGTGGGGATCCTCGATGCCGACCAGGGACTGTTCTCCAGCGACTACCGCGCGAGCGAGCGCCTCGCGCAGACCATCGTGCAGGTCGCCGGCCGCTGCGGTCGCGGAGAGCGCCCGGGCGAGGTGCTGATCCAGACACGCTTCCCCGGGCATCCGCTCATGGCGCGACTCTGCGAGGAGGGGTACGCCGGCTTCGCCGCTGCCCTGCTGGCCGAGCGCCGGGGGGCTGGCTGGCCCCCCTACACGCGCTTGGCCCTGCTGCGTGCGGAGGCACCGGGGCGACGCGCCCCCGTGGCCTTCCTGGAGGCCGCGCGCGAGCTGGCACGGGGCTTCGGGGTCGCGGGCACCGAGGTGCTGGGCCCGGCACCTGCGGGCATGGAACGCCGGGCCGGTCGCTACCGACAGCAGCTGCTGTTCCTGGCGCCGGATCACCGACCACTTCAGCGACTGCTCGGGCAGCTGGTCAGCCGTCTGGCCACCCTGCCGGATGCCCGGCGGGTGCGCTGGATTCTCGACGTCGATCCCCACGATCTCATCTAGCCTCCGCCGAGGCTGCGGGTTTCCCAAAGCCTCCGGCCGGGCGGTACACTACGCGCCCCCGCGGACCGCCGCGCAGGCCCCGCGTCCTCCCCCTCACAGACATCAGCGATCTGCCGTGAAGTCACACGTTACCGACCTTGTCCGCCACGCCCTGAAGAGTCTCGACCTCACGACCGATCCCTCGGGCAACGGAGCCATCGATCCGCATGTGGAGCGCACCCGCGACCCACGCCACGGCGACTTCACCACCAACGTGGCGATGCGCCTGGCCAAGCCGCTCGGACGGCGCCCGCGCGAGCTCGCGGAGGCGCTGGTCGCGGCGTTGCCAGCGTCCGCGCAGGTGGACAGGGTGGACATCGCAGGACCGGGCTTCATCAATTTCACCCTGAGCGAGGCCGCGGGACGGACCCAGATAGCCGAGATTCTCGATAGGGGCCAGGCCTATGGCTGCAGCGACATGGGTCGCGGCACGCGTGTTCTGCTCGAGTACGTCTCGGCCAATCCCACGGGGCCGCTGCATGTCGGCCATGGTCGCCACGCCGCCTATGGCGCGACCCTGGCGAACCTGCTCTCGGCCACCGGCCACGAGGTGCATCGCGAGTACTACGTCAACGATGCGGGCCGGCAGATGGAGATCCTGGCGATCAGCGTGTGGGTGCGCTACCTGCAGGCCCGGGGGGTGGAGATCGCCATGCCGGCCAACGGCTACCGTGGCGACTATGTTCGCGACATCGCCGGCACTCTCAGCGCGGTCTATGGGGACCGTTTCGTCGTGGCGGCCGAGACCTTTCGCGATGGACTGCCCCCGGATGCACCGGAAGGCGGTGACCAGGACACCTATGTCGATGCGGTGGTCGTGCGTGCACGCGAACTGCTGGGCGAGGAGGGGTACCGGGAGATCTTCGACCAGGGACTGAACGCGGTGCTCGACGACATCCGCGACGATCTCGAGGGCTTCGGGGTCAGTTACGACCGCTGGTACTCCGAGCGCAGCCTCTCGACCCACGGGACCATCGATGCCGCGCTCGACAGGTTGTCCGCCCGCGACCGGCTCTACGTCAAGGAGGGCGCGACCTGGTTTCGTGCCAGCGACTACGGGGACGAGAAGGACCGGGTGGTCATCCGGGAAAACGGGGTGAAAACCTATTTCGCCTCCGACATCGCCTACCACCACGAAAAGCGGACCCGTGGGTTCGACCTGCTGCTGGACGTCCTGGGCGCCGATCACCATGGCTATGTCGCCCGGGTCCGCGCAGGTCTCGAGGCCATGGGCGAGCGCCCGGAAACGCTGGAGGTACGGCTGGTGCAGTTCGTGACGCTCTATCGGGGCGGCGAGAAGATGCAGATGTCCACCCGCTCCGGGGAGTTCGTCACCCTGCGGGAACTGCGCGAGGAAGTGGGCAACGACGCAGCCCGCCTGTTCTACGTGATGCGCTCGAATGACCAGCACCTGGACTTCGACCTTGAACTCGCAAAATCCAGCTCCAGCGACAACCCGGTGTACTACATCCAGTACGCGCACGCCCGCGTCTGCAGCGTCATGCGCCAGCTGACGGAGCGCGGCCTGGCGTGGAACCGTGAGCAGGGCCTGGCAGCACTCGAACAGGTCGAGGAACCGCAGGCGAAAGCGCTGACCCGCAGCCTGTCACGGTATCCGGAGGTGATCGAGCTCGCCGCCCTCAACAGGGCCCCGCAGACGCTGGTGTTCTATCTGCGAGACCTCGCGCACGACTTCCACACCTGGTATAACGCCCAGCCTTTTCTGGTCGACGATGCGGCACTGCGTGATGCGCGGCTTGCCCTGTGCCTGGCTGCGCGTCAGGTCATCGCGAACGGCCTGACGCTGCTCGGAGTCTCGGCACCGGAGCGCATGTAATCATGGCCAGGCGGCGACGTACGGCGAGGCGCGGCGGCGGCACACCGGGCTGGGTATGGATGCTGTTCGGGCTGACCGTCGGCCTGTCGATCGCTGCAGCCATCCACCTCCGGCATACGGGTGAGCGCGCCGCGTCGGCGCCGACCCGGGTGGCGCCCGCG
>SKYU01000012.1 GCA_007127715.1 Gammaproteobacteria bacterium
CTTCTTGACCGCGAAATCGGGCACCCACCAGGCGTGGATGACGTCGCCGGCGGTCAGCAGGAGGCGGACCTTGGCATCGACGGGGACGACCATGCGGTTATCGACTTCCAGCAGGTAGTTCTCGACGCTGAACGGATCGATCCCGGAGCCGAGCTGTCGGGCCCGATCGCTGTCGGGGTGCAGGCGGCTGAAGAAGCGCACGTCCTCGTCCAGGTATTCGTACTCCCACAGCCACTGGTAGCCGGTCACCTTGATGGTGAGATCCGAGCCGCTGGTGTCTTCCAGCCGCACCAGCGTCTCCGTCGCGGGGATCGCCATGCCGATGAGAATGAACACGGGGATGACCGTCCAGACCACTTCCACCTTGGTGCTGTGGGAGAACCTGGCCGGCTCCACGCCCAGGGATTTCCGGTGGCGTACGATCGAGTAGATCATCACCGAGAAGACGATGACGCCGATGATCACGCAGATCCAGAGGATGGTCATGTGCAGGCGGTAGACATCGGCACTGATGTCGGTCACCCCGACGGGCATGTTCAGCTGCCAGTCGTTGGCCAGCGCGGCCCCGGGCACCAGTGCGGCGGTCAGGGCGGCTAGAGCGGCCTTGAGGCCGTGGCGGAAGGTCGGTCTGGGCATCCTCTTCAATCTCTCTGCTGAGGTGTCGCGGGGCCGTTCCATCCGCCCCGAGCTGGGCCGTGACGCTCCCGGGGGGCGTCAGCGCGGCCGGCATTGTATATCAAAGGCCCACGGGCTTCCCGTGCCCTGTTCCCCCGCCTTCGGCGAGCAGTTCCGCCAGCCGGCTCTGCAGGCTGCTGCGCTCCTCCTCGGTGAGGAAATCGCCAATCTCGCAGCTTCGACCGTGCCCGCGCAGGATCAGCCGGCTGGGGTGGTGGCGATGTCCGCCCGGCTCGAGGCGCGCCTGGGTCCACACCCTTGGAAATTCGACCCGCTGATGCCCGTCGAGGCGGTATTTCTCCACCACGATGCGCTGCGGTTCGAGCAGCAGCATGTCGCGCTGGCGGGATTTACGCATGCTGTGCCAGAGGGCCCAGCCGAGCAGTGCGAGTTCCAGCCCGGCAAAGGGCAGGATCGGCCAGTAGCCCTGAAATGCGAACACCAGCGCGATGAACAGGGAGGCGCCGGCGATCGAGCCGAAAAAGATGGCGGCCGTCTGCCAGGACAGCGAGCCGTTGGGGACGAGTTCGATGCGGTGCACAGACAATTCCGTTTGTCTCCGCGGCGGCCCGCGCCAGGCGAACCAGTTGCGCAGAAAATAACCGATTCCAGCCCCCCGTGCAAATGGGCCGTCCACCGGAATACCACGTTGAAACAGGCGCTTGAGGCTGGCGCGCAGAGGTCGGTGCGGGGCGAGTTTCGCGGGTGCGCCGCTCAGCCCCGCGGCGTGCGACGCAGGCTGCTGAGGGGTACCCGGACTTCCTGGCCGGTGCCCGTGCCGGGGCGCTCGGCAGGCGGCTCGCGGCCCCAGGCATGGCCATAGACGACTTCCAGTGTCGTCTGCAGGCGCCCGTCGCGGCGGGACTGCTCCAGTTCCTCCAGCAGCCGCGCGTGACGCGCTCGGCCCAGCAGGCCGCGCGGCCGGCCTGCAAGCACGTTGCCGGGCGTGGTTGCGCGGAGGTCGCGGAACAGTGCTGCCGTCGTTTCGTGAGTGACCGCCAGCGTCTCGGTATCCATGACCGGCGCGGCCAGTCCGGCACGCTGCAGTGCATCGCCGAGGTCGTGCATGTCCAGAAACAGGTTCACATGCGCGGCCTCGTCCACCGTCCGCCATGCGCTCCGCAGCTCGCGCAGCGTGTCGGGGCCGAAGGTGTTGAACAGGAGCAGTCCCCCGGGCCGAAGAACCCTGCGGCATTCGCTGAAGACCTGCCCTGGATCCCCATGCCAATGTAGCAGCAGGCTGGAGAACACCAGGTCGATCGAGCCGTCCGCCAGCGGCAGGGCCGCGGCATCGCAGAGCAGCGGCCGGACGCGCCGGCGCAGCCGCCAGCCCCGTCGCGCCAGCAGCCCTGCGAGCATGCCTGGCGAGCGGTCGGCGGCGATCACCTGGCTGCGCCTGTAGCGCCGGGCGAGCGCGAAGCTGCTCTCGCCGTCGGCGCAGCCGAGATCGAGCACCCGACGGGGCTCGAGCCGCACCAGCGCCAGGCGCTCGAGGAGGCGCTCGCGCAGCATCGGCTCGATGAAGGCCTCACGGTGATAGCGCTCAGCCCTGCGGTCGAACCCCAGGGCGACGCGGCACGGATCCGGTGCCAGGGCGTCGGGGTGATCGGCGCCCATGGGTGCCTCAGTGGCCGACCGCGCGCTCCGGGGTGATGCCCAGCCGGCCGAGCAGTGCGCGATCCTGGTCGGCTTCCGGATTCGGGGTGGTCAGCAGCTGCTCACCGTAGAAGATCGAGTTCGCTCCGGCATAGAAGGCCAGCGCCTGGGCCTCATCGCTCAGCGCCGTGCGCCCGGCCGACAGACGGAGGCGACTGGCGGGCATCAGGATCCGCGCGACGGCGATCGTGCGGACGAACTCGATCGGATCCAACGGTTCGGCCTCCGCGAGTGGCGTCCCGGGCACCCTGACCAGGTGGTTGATCGGCACACTCTCCGGATGCTCGGGCAGCGTCGCGAGCTGCCGCAGCAGCTCCACGCGGTCCTCGCGGGTCTCCCCCATGCCCACGATCCCGCCACAGCACACCTTGAGACCCGCCTCGCGCACGTGCGCGA
>SKYU01000054.1 GCA_007127715.1 Gammaproteobacteria bacterium
CGATTCTCGGTGGCGCTGCACAATCTCTCGACCGCCCTGGTCGCGCGGCGCTTTGAACTCGGGCTCAGCCTGATCATCGCGCTGGGGCTGATGCTGCTGTCCTCCACCCTGCTCTATCTCGCCGAAGGGGGTCACCAGCCCGACGCCTTCGGCAGCATCCCGCGGGCACTGTGGTGGAGCGTGGCCACACTGACCACGGTCGGCTATGGCGACGCCGTGCCGATCACGGCGTTCGGCAGGCTGTTCGCCGCCATGACCGCGCTGTCCGGTGTCGGAATCATTGCCATGCCCGCGGGCATCCTGGCCTCGGCGCTCACCGAGGTGATCGGGCGCAATTCCGCCGGCACTGACCGGCGCGACGGGGAGTGAACGATCATGACGTCACGAGAATTCGAAACCCTGCAGCAACTGTCGATGAGCCTCGGCGACCTGGGAGAGGCCACGCTGCTGACGGCATTCCGCGCGAGCGACAGCGACATCCTCGACGCCCGCAGTCTCGACGACCGGATCGGGATGGCGGCACGCAGGTTGATGGCGCACGGCATCGAGCCGGGCGAGGCGGTGGCCCTGTTCGCCGCCAACAGCGCCGCCTGGGTGATTGCCGCGCTGGCCGTACTGCGCCAGGGCAGCGTGCTGGTGCCGCTCGATGCCCAGCTCTCCGGAAAACCACTGGTGCACGTGCTCGGTGACTGCAGCGCCCGGCGGGTGCTGGTCGATGGGCCGCGCGCGGAGATCCTCGCGGACCTCGAGGAGGATCTCAAGGAGGATCTCGAGGTGGAGACGATCGACCTCGAGGAGCTGGCCGCCGCCGCCGATACCGAAGACGGGCCGGAGGCCGCGGAGTCCCGGCAGGATTCAGGGCCGCCGTCGGTCGATGCAGAATCGCGCGCGGTGATCTTCTACACCTCCGGCACCACCGGCAATCCAAAGGGTGTGCCGCTGACCCACCGCAACCTCACGGCCAACGTCAACGCCATCCTCGCTCAGGGCATCATCGACGGCCGCGACCGGGTGCTGGTGCCTTTGCCGTTCCACCACGTCTACCCGTTCACCGCGGGCCTGCTTGCCACCCTGCAGCAGGGCGCGGCCATCGTGCTGCCGTACTCGCTGGTCGGTCCACAGCTGGTGCGGGCGCTGAACGAGGGCCAGGCCAGCGTACTGCTTGGCGTGCCGCGGCTCTACGATTCGCTGGTCCAGGCCATCGAGCAACGTGCGGCCGCCCGCGGACGGGTCGGTGCCGGGCTGTTCCACGGCCTTCTCGGCGCCTCGCGGCTACTTCGCCGGCTGGGCCTGCGCCGGCCCGGTCGCTGGCTGCTCGCCAGCCTGCACCGGCGCATGGCGCCATCGCTGCGTCTGGTGGTGTCCGGAGGCGCGGCATTGCCGGCGTCGCTTGCCGACCGGCTGCTCGATCTGGGCTGGGAGGTCGCCAGCGGCTACGGGCTGACCGAGACCTCGCCCATCCTGACCTTCAATGCCCCGGGCGAGGGAGATCTCGCGTCCGCCGGGCGGGCGCTGCCCGGGGTCTCGCTGCGCACGCGCGAGCCCGCCGACCCCGAGCACCCGGCCGAGGTCGAGGCCAGCGGTCCGAACGTATTCGACGGCTATCTCAACCTGCCCGAACGAAGCCGCGAGGCCTTCAGCGACGACGGCTGGTTCCGTACCGGCGACATTGGCTGGATCGACTCGCGCGGCTACCTGCACCTCGCCGGCCGCGGCTCGGACATGATCGTCATGCCCGGGGGCGAGAACATCGACCCCGAGAAGATCGAATCGGCCCTCAAGGCCCGGTCCGACATCGCCGATGCCTGCGTCTTTGAGGACGAAGGGCGCCTGCACGGCCTGCTGCAGCCGGCCACCGCGCTGCTGCGCGAACACGACGATCCGGACGAGCTGCGCGAACGCCTGCGCACGGCCGTCAAGGAGACCGGCCGCAGCCTGCCGAGCCACCATCGGCTGGATGAGTTCCGCATCACGCCCGACCCGCTGCCACGCACCCGCCTGGGCAAGCTTCGCCGCCACGAAGCCGAGGACATCTACCAGGCTGCAGGTGGGGAGGCGCCGGACATCGCTGCCGAGCCGCTGCTGATCGAGCGCATGAGTCCGGAAGACCAGCAGCTGCTGCAGATTCCGACCGCCCGGGCCGTCTGGGACAGCCTGTGTGCCCGTTACCCGGACCGCCGCCTGACCCCGGACAGCAGCCCCCAGCTCGACCTTGGCCTGGATTCGCTTGGCTGGGTGACACTGACGCTTGCGCTGCGCGAGGAAGCCGGCGTCGACCTGCCGGAGACCGCCGCCAGTGGCTGGGAGAGCGTGCGCGACCTGCTGCGCGATGCCGCCAGCGCCACGCCGGCGGAGGACGGCGGCGACCTGGTCGAGCTGCTGCGCGAGCCCGAAGACCTGCTCGACGCCGACAGCCTGCGCTGGCTCGAACCGCCCGGGCGCCTGCGCCGTATCGTGCTCGGCCCGCTGCATGGCATGGTCCGGGGCTGGTGCCGCTGGCGCTTCGGGCTGAAGATCGAGGGCACCGCCAGTCTGCCGGACGACGGTCCCTGCCTGGTCGCGCCGCGACACCTGAGCGCCGTCGATCCACTGGTGGTCGCCGCGGCGCTGTCGCGCGCGGACGCGCTGGCGCTAAGCTGGGCCGGGTGGACCGGCATCCTGTTCCGCGGCCGGCTGCGCCGCGCGGCGAGCCGGCTGGCGGGCGTGCTGCCGATC
>SKYU01000217.1 GCA_007127715.1 Gammaproteobacteria bacterium
GAGGACTACATCGCCCATCGTGGCGAGCAGGGGGCGAAGGAGGCCGGTCGGCTGCGCCTCGAAGGGAAAGACTACGTCGTCCAGGAGGGCGACGTGATGCATTTCCGCTTCAACGTCTGACCGCCGGTTGCGTACGCAGACACGGCGCCTGCACGGCGGTTACACGTTCGCGCCGGCGCGGCCCAGCAGCCGCCGGAATACGGTTTTCTCCAGCTCGACCAGCAGGAACAGCGCGAGCCCGAACGCCAGGATCCGCAGCCAGTCCGCACCGCCGATTGCTGCGGTGGAGAACAGCGTCTGCATCGGTGGTGCATAGGTGAACAGCGCCTGCAGCACCAGAAGCAGCGCGATGGCATAGAGCACCGGGCGGCTGCCGAACAGCCCCTGCACGTTGATCACCGGTTCGAGGATGTAGCGGCTGTTCCACAGGTAGAACACCTGTCCCATGACCAGCGTGTTGATCGCGACCGTGCGGGCGAACTCGTCAGTGACGCCCGGCGTGGAGGTGAGCCACAGGTAGTGGCCGAACGTGCCGGCAACCAGGATGGCCGAGACGAAGCCGATCCGCCAGATCAGCAGCGGTGTCAGCAGCGGCGTGGCTGGGTCGCGCGGCGGGCGCTCCATCAGCCCGGGTTCCGAGGGCTCGAAGGCCAGCGCCAGCGCGAGCGTCACGGCCGTGACCATGTTCACCCACAGCACCTGTACCGGTGTCAGCGGAAGGGTCAGCCCCAGCAGGATGGCCGCCACGATGGTGAAAGCCTGGCCGCCATTGGTCGGCAGGATGAACAGGATGGCTTTCTTCAGGTTGTCGTAGACCGTGCGGCCTTCCTCGACGGCATGTTCGATCGAGGCGAAATTGTCATCGGCCAGCACCATCGCCGAGGCCTCCTTCGAGGCCTCGGTGCCCTTGATACCCATGGCGATGCCGACGTCCGCGCGCTTGAGCGCCGGAGCATCGTTGACACCGTCGCCGGTCATGGCCACGACATTGCCCCGCGCCTGCAGGGCACGGACCAGTCGCAGCTTGTGTTCGGGGGTGGTCCGTGCGAACACGTCGATGGTCTCTGCCCGATCGATCAGCGCCTCGTCGTCGATGCGCTCGATCTCCTGGCCGTTCATGGCGGTTTCGCCGTCGCCAATGCCCAGCTGCCGACCGATCGCCCGTGCGGTCACACCATGATCACCGGTGATCATCTTCACGCGGACGCCGGCCTTCTGGCAGGCGGCCACGGCCGTGATCGCCTCCTCCCGGGGCGGATCGACGATGCCGACGATCCCGAGCAGTACCAGGCCCTCGTCGACATGCTCGAAGTCCACCACCTCGTCCCGGTGCTCGGCCGGGCGGCAGGCAAGCGCCAGCAGTCGCTGGCCGCGCGAGGCGACTTCGTGCATCCGCTCTTCCCAGCGGTCCCGATCGAGCGCCCGGTCGCCGTCCGCGTGGCGCTCGTGGCTGCAGGCGGCCATCACCGCCTCCGGCGCGCCTTTCATCAGGATCATCCGAGCGCTGTCACCCTCATGCAGGGTGGCCATGAACTTGTGTGCCGAATCGAAGGGCAGGGTGGCCAGCCGCGGCTGGTTGGTCTCCAGTGTCCGGCGCGACAGGCCCGCCTTCATGGCCAGCACCGTGAGCGCGCCTTCGGTGGGCTCGCCGCTGAGCTGCCACTGGCCCTCGCGCTGCTGGACTTCGGTGTCGTTGCAGAGCAGGGCGGCCTGCAGCAGTGCCTGCAGGACCGGATGACCGTCGTCCGGGTCGATATCGTCATCGCCCAGACTGAAGCGCCCCTGCGGGACATAGCCGATACCCGAGACATGGTAGTGATGCTCGGCCGTGACCACCGTCTGGGCCGTCATCTCGTTGCGTGTCAGCGTCCCGGTCTTGTCCGAGCAGATGATGGTGACCGAGCCGAGCGTCTCGACTGCCGGCAGGCGCCGGATGATGGCGTTGCGCCGGGCCATCTGCTGGACCCCGATGGCCAGGGTGATGGTCATGATGGCGGGCAGGCCCTCGGGGATGGCTGCGACGGCGAGGCTCACCGCGGCCAGGAACATGTCCATGGCGGCGTAGTCGCGCACCCACAGACCGAACGCGAAGGTGGCCCCGGCGAGCAGGACGATGGCGGCACTCAGCCAGCGCCCGAACTGCGCCATGTCCCGCAACAGCGGCGTGGTCACCGCCTGCACGTCCGAGAGCAGTTCGCTGACCTTGCCGATCTCAGTGCCGCCGCCGGTTGCCGTCACTACGCCGCGCCCGCGTCCGTAGGTGACCAGCGTTCCCGAGAAGGCCATGCACAGCCGATCCCCCAGTCCCGCCTCGGCCTCGACTGCGGCGGTAGCCTTGTCCACCGCCATGGATTCGCCGGTCAGCACCGCCTCGTCGATCCGCAGGCTCTGGCTGTCGATCAGGCGAAGATCCGCCGGGACCCGGTCGCCTGCCTTGAGCAGCACGATGTCACCGGGGACGAGTTCGGCGGCATCGATGCTCGTGCGTTCCCCGTCGCGCAGCACGCTGGCCTTCGGCGAGAGCATGGCCCGGATCGAGTCCAGGGCCTTCTCCGCCTTGCCTTCCTGGATGACGCCGATCAGCGCGTTGATCAGCACCACAGCAAGTATGACGCCGGTGTCGATCCACTCCTGCAGCAGCGCCGTACCCAGCGCGGCCACCAGCAGGATGTAGATCAGGACATTGTGAAACTGCAGC
>SKYU01000098.1 GCA_007127715.1 Gammaproteobacteria bacterium
ATGACCCATTTATCGCCGTCGAGTCTGGCCGAGCAGGTGAATTGTCCCGGGTCGGAGCCGGCCTGCGGCTCGGTCATCGAATAACACGAGGCGATCTCGCCCGCCATCAACGGTTCGAGATAACGACGCTTCTGGTCAGGTGTACCGAATCGCGCCAGGATCTCCTGGTTTCCCGTGTCGGGCGCCTGCGTGCCGAATACGGTGGGGGCAAAGCGGCTGCGTCCGAGAATCTCGTTCATGAGCCCCAGTTTCACCTGGCCATACCCCTGGCCGCCGAGTTCTGGGCCGAGGTGGCAGGCCCAGAGGCCCTGCTCCTGAACGATTTTCTTCAGCGGCGCCATGTAACGGGACGGCGCTTCGAGCGACGGGTCGAACGGGTCCGCAGGACCACGGAACACGAGGTCCATCGGCTCGATTTCCTCGCGGACGAATTCGTCCATCCAGTCCAGCTTTTTCTGGAACTCGGGGTCGGTTTCAAAATCCCAGGCCATACGTGATTCCCCCTGTGGCCAGCGCCTGATTGGCGGGTTCGGTACGTGCGGAGCGCGGCCATGCGCGTCAACGCCGCAACCTCTCAAGTATAGGGATACTTGCTGGTCGACAACAAGAAGTTTGAGTCACGCCTTCTGCAGTGCGGGTCTCCAAGTCCAGCCGCCGCCCGCACATATGGCGGCTCAGACCGCAGGGGAGTCTCACGGCGACGGTCATCGAGTCGGTCCAGTCGCTCCTTGATCTGTCAGCGGCCACCACCTACTGGTGTGTCACTGTGATTCGGTTGTCGTTCGTGCAAGGGTGGGTTGCCCCAGCTATACTTGCTTGGCGACAACAACTTTGCATGGTCGCATGCGTGGCGCGAGTCCGGCGATTGGTGATGCACGGCATGCATCCGGGACTGCCCGGGCGCCAGCGCGCAGAACGAGGCTCTACGGTCTGGGTGAGCGAAAGTTCGTGCGTGCACCCACCACGGTGCACGCTGGCAATGGGGGAGAGCGATGAAGTCACATTTGCGGACGCCTTATGCCGGTTGCCACGGTCTGGCGCTGATGACGATGATGCTTGGCTGTACATACGCCACGGCAGTGACAGCCTTTCCGGTCGCTCAGGCGGAGCGCGGAGGGCAGGCCTACCAGCGTTTCTGTGCCGAGTGCCATCATTCCACACTGCGCGGTACCGGCCACGGACCGCCGCTGACCGGTACTCGGTTCATTGCTTCGTGGGGCCAGCAGAACAGCGACGAACTGGTGGCGTATCTGCGCGCTGAAATGTCGATGGCGGTGCCTCCATCGATTGAGTCCACCGTGTTCAGTGATATCGCCGCGTTCGTCCTGTCAGCCAACGGGGCGGAATCCTCGGACGTCGACCTGCAGGCCGGAGACGCCATACCCTTGGCCGCCCTGTTACCGGCAGCCGCACCGGCCCCGGCTGGGCGGGCTCTGCCGCCCGCCGAGCCGGGGCCGAGCGACCGGGACGGCGCGGTCGCGGAGGAGGAGTCCCGCGACATCTGGGAAGGGGCTGCAGGTATCGCCGAGGCGGCCATGCGCATCGGCCGCTGGGTCAACCGGCAAACTCCGCCGCTCACGCCCGTCACCGAAAGTCTCCTGAACTCGCCCCCGGACGGGTCCTGGCTGAGCTGGCGCCGAACGCGCGATGGGCATGGCTACAGCCCACTGGATGAGGTCAACCGCGGCAACGTCGGGCAGCTGCGCCTGGCATGGGCCATGAGCATGCGCGAGGGCAGCAACCAGGGCACCCCTCTGGTTCACGATGGGGTGCTGTTCCTGACCCATCCCGGCAACGTGATCCAGGCCATCGATGCCGCCACTGGCGAGCTCTACTGGGAGTATGCCTACCCGCATCCGCCGGAATCGCGGACCCTGGGCGGACCGACCCGGAACATCGCGATCTTCGATGACAAGCTGTTTCTGGCGACCTACGACGCGGCGGTCGTCGCTATCGACGCCCGGACCGGGCACCAGCTATGGCGCAGCGAAAAGACCGACTTCATCCACGGCTACACGCACACGGCCGGGCCGATCATCGCCAATGGAGTTGTTGTCAGTGGCATCAACGGCTGCGAAAACTTCCATGCCGACGGCTGCTTCATCACTGGCCACGACCCGGACACGGGCGAGGAGCTGTGGCGTACCTCGACGATCGCCCTGCCGGGCGACCCTAACGATGCGACCTGGGCCGGGCTGCCGCCGGAACTGCGCGGTGGCAGCGACAACTGGATCGCCGGCAGCTATGACCCGGAGCTGGGACTGTATTTTCTCGGCACCTCCCAGGCGAAGCCCTGGCTGGCGGCGAGCAGGGGGATGACTGCCGAGGATTCAGCGCTCTATACCAACGCCACCCTTGCGCTGAATCCGAATACCGGAGACATCGAGTGGTACTTCCAGCACATCCCCGGGGAGACGCTGGACATGGAAACGGCGTTCGAGCGCGTCCTGATCGACGTCGACGGCGAGCCCATGGTGTTCACTGGCGGCAAGGAGGGTTTCCTCTGGCGGCTTGATCGGCGTGACGGCAGCTTCCGGGGCGTGGTGGAGACCATGCCGCAGGACCTGTTCGACGAGATCGACCAGGAGACCGGCCGTGTCCGCTATCGCCAGGACATCATCGATGCCGGAGTGAACGAGCCGATCCGCGGTTGTCCGAGCATCTATGGCGGGCGCAACTGGCAGGCTTCGGCCTACAGTCCGGAAACCGCCGCCCTGGTGTTTCCGCTGCACATGCTGTGCATGGAGTTCATCGGTCACGAGGTGGATCTCGTCGAGGGCGGTGGGGGTTATGGCGGCGAATCGGAAGTGTTTCCGATGCCGGAGGCCGAGGGCATGCTCGGTCGGCTGGTGTCCTACGACGTGTCCACCCTCGAGGAGCGCTGGCGGCATGAGCAGCGCGCCATGTTTCTCACTGGCGTACTGACCACCGCGGGCGGGCTCGCTTTCGTCGGCGATCTGGACCGCTACTTCAAGGCCTTTGACGTGGAAACCGGCGAACAGGTCTGGAAGACTCGCCTCGGCGCGCCGGCACACGGCTTCCCGATCGCCTTCGAAGCTGGTGGACGGCAATTCATTGCAGTACAGACCGGTATGGGCGTATTCCGGCTGATGACAGCGCGTCAGAGTCCTGACATCTACCAGCCCACCGGTGGAAACATGCTCTACGTGTTCGAACTGGCACAATGATTGGGCGCGGGCACCACGCCCGCGCCGATCACGACCTGCGCCACACTCAGGACACCTGCGCTAGCGCGAGGTCGGCAACCTCGTCGACGACGCTGGCGTACTCCCGGGCGCGTGGACTCACACTGGTCCCACGAAGGAGTCGGCCACGGATTCCGTGGAAGATCGCGGCCAGCCTGAACAGGCTGAAGGCCACGTAGAAATCCAACCGATCGATCCCGGGGCGACCTGTCAGTTCGCAATACCAGGCGACGTACTCCGCCTCGGTCGGCAGGCCGTGAGCCTCGAAATCCGTCCCCAGCATGCCGGTGACACCCAGTGGCGGCATCCGGTAGGGGAGCAGGTGATACCCGAGATCGGCCAGCGGATGGCCGAGGGTCGAGAGTTCCCAGTCGAGTATAGCCACCACCCGTGGTTCCTCCGGGTGAAAGATCATGTTGTCGCAGCGGTAGTCGCCGTGGACGATGGATACCTCGTCTCCGGGCGGTATGTTTGCGGGTAGCCAGTCGATGAGCGTCTCCATGGCGGGCACCCGGCCGGCGTCCGGCGATTCGTGGTACTGGCGTGTCCAGCGCTGGATCTGCCGCTGAAAGTAATTGCCAGGACGTCCGTAGTCGCCGAGCCCGAGTGCTTCGTGATCCGCGGTATGCAGCCGCGCCAGCACCTCGATCATCGAGCGATAACACGCACGCCTTTCTTCGCGCGTGACCTCGGGCAGGCGTGCATCCCAGAAATTGCGTCCGACGACGAGATCCATGATGTAGAAGGGCGTGCCGATGACCTCTGGGTCATCGCAGTACAGGTGCACGCGGGGCACCGGAACGGTGTTGTACCGACCCAGGGCGGCGAGTACACGGAACTCACGGTCAACCGCATGAGCGGAGGCGAGCAGCGGACCCGGCGGCTTTCGCCGCAGCACGAAACTGCTGCCCCGTGAGTCGATCCGGTAGGTCGGGTTGGACTGTCCGCCCGCGAATCTGCTGACGCGGATCGGTGGCGTCAGGCCGGGCACGCGACCGGCCAGATAGGCCGCCAGGGCGCTTTCATCGATCGCCAGCTCTCGGGTGGAATCGGTTTCCGTAGGATCGGTCATGGTGCCCCTGAGTCATTTGCCAAACGGTACGCATGAGAATACTATTTTGTTGACAACAAGTAAGTCCATCGGGGGAGGCGGGCGCATGCAGAATCCGGCATATGACGGGTATTTTTCGCTTACAGGACACCTATGCGGCGACGGCGATTCCCGCCAGACCAACGGCCGGTCGTGAAGCTCTTCGAGAGTGGTTGCCGGGAGGGCGGTACAGGTCCTCTGTCGGGTCTTCGCGTGGTGGAAATCGCCGGTATCGGCCCAGGCCCTTATGCCGCGATGATGCTCGCGGATCTCGGTGCCGAGGTGCTGCGAATCGATCGGCCGGGCGGTTCATCAGCAGCGACCGCTGATCCCACGCTCCGCAACAGGCAGATCCTGCGGCTTGACCTCAAGCGTCCCGACGCGGTGGAGATTCTGCTGCGCGCCGTGGAACGCGCGGACGTGCTCCTCGAAGGTTTTCGGCCCGGCGTCGCGGAGCGGCTGGGCTTCGGCCCGGACGTGTGTCTGCAGCGCAATCCCCGCCTGGTCTTCGGTCGAATCACAGGCTGGGGCCAGGCCGGCCCGTTGGCACAGACGGCAGGGCATGACATCAACTACATCGCCCTCAGCGGGCTGCTGCACCAGGTGGGCGAGCGGGGCAAACCAGTGCCGCCCATGAACGTCGTCGGGGATTACGGTGGCGGAGGGTTGCTGCTGGCCTATGGCATTCTGGCAGCGCTCTTCGATCGTCAGCAGTCGGGTCTCGGACAGGTGGTGGATGCGGCGATGATTGATGGCGCCGCCTCGTTTCTGGCTGCGACCTTCGCACTGCGCGAGGCCGGATGTTGGCGGGACGCGCCGGGCGAGAATTTCCTGACCGGCGCCGCACATTATTACCATACCTATGAGACCAGCGATGGGCGGTGGGTGGCGATAGGGTCGATCGAGCCGCAGTTTCACGCCCAGATGTTGGAGCGCCTCGGACTCGACCCCGGCGAGTTTGCTGCGGCACAGGGGTTTGATGCCGACCGCTACGACCGCCTGGTCGACGAGCTTTGGCCTGCGATGAAGCAGCGTGTCGCCGCTGCAGTCGCCCGCCACACCCGTGACGAGCTGGCAGCGCTGTTCGATGGGACCGATGCCTGTGTCACCCCGGTCCTCGGTCTGGACGAGGCGGCGGCTCATCCGCACAACCAGGCCCGCGGCACGTTCGTCGACGTGGCTGGCGTGACTCAGAATGCGCCGGCTCCTCGGTTCAGTCGCTCGGTCCCCGGAACACCGAGGCCGGCCTCGCTTGACGGTGCCCGAACGGATGCGGTGCTGGCCGAGCTTGGCTACGACGCCTCCGCCATCGAAGCGCTGAGACGGGGCGGCGTGCTTCACGGCTGAGCCCAACCCTGAGCGCGTGCGGCGGCCCGGGTCGCCGGGGAGTGAATGATGAGTCGACGATGGATTGTTACCGGTGGGTCACGCGGCATGGGGCTGGCGACAGCGCGGATCGCGACAGCGCACGGGGACAGGGTGGCCGTGCTGGCGCGGAACATCGAGGTGCCCGGGCTCTCCAGCGCCGTAGGGGATCAGGGGCTGGTTCTGGCTGCGGATGTCAGCGATCCCGGCTCCGTCAGCCGCGCCGTTGCTGCCGTCGTCGATCACTGGGGCGGGGTGGACGTGCTGGTGAACAACGCCGGCCTGCATCGCGGCGGTAGGGCTGCGGAGCTCGCCCTGGAGGACTGGCAGGCGGTAATCGACACCAATCTCTCCGGCCCGCTCCACTGTGTGCGCGCTGTCCTGCCGCACATGCCGGAAGGGGGCAGCATCGTGAATGTCGGCGCGGTTGTCGGCTTTCGGGGCTTCCCGGGTGACAGCGCCTATGGCGCCTCCAAGGCCGGACTGGCCGGCCTGACACGCGTGCTGGCCATGGAGCTGGCACGCCAGAAGCTGCGGGTGAACCTGGTCGTTCCGGGGCTGGTGCTGACCGAAATGGTGGCCGAACTTGATGACCGCGCGCGCGATCGTCTGATTGCCAAGATACCGCTGCGCCGGATGGGCAGCGAGGAGGAGATTGCAGAGGTGATCTGGTGGGTGGCGGGCTCGAGCTACATGACAGGCGCCATCATTCCGACTGACGGAGGCCTGATGTGTGCTCTGTAGAGGCGCGGGATGATCAGCTGGTCGACTGGATAGGTCGCTCGCTGGGTTTCAGCGAGGTTCGGCTCGGTGGCCGGCTCAGTGGCGGGAACTCCAACGTCACCCAGCTCGTGGAGCATCGCGATGGCCGCGTGATCATCCGGCGCCCTCCGGACAATGCCATATCCGCGAGTGCGGCCAATGGCGTCCGGCGCGAATACTCGATGCTCACGGCGGTGTCCGGTGCGGTGCGGGTGCCCAAGCCGCTGGCAATCTGTGAAGACACGGATGTCATTGGCCAGCCCTTCATCGTGGTGGAGTTCGTCGAGGGCGTTTCCATCACCACCTCCCTGCCAAACTCGTATGAGCGCAGCGCGGACACACTCAACACGCTCGGCACCGAACTCATCGACGGCATCGCTGCAGCTCACAGGCTCGATTGGCAGTCACTGCCGTTACGCCAGCCTTCCGCGCCGCCGCAGGATTACGTCATCCGCCAGATCGAGCGGTGGACCGCCGTCCGTCGCAAGGACGCCGTGCGTGATCTGCCGCTGGTGGAGGAACTGGCGAAATGGCTGATCGACCGTGTGCCTCGCGTCCGCGCGGCCGGCGTCCTCCACGGTGATTTCCACCTGGACAACACGCTGTTTGCGCTTGACCGCCCGGTGCTTGCCGCGATCATCGACTGGGAACTCGCGACTGTCGGCGACCCGATGGCGGATGTCGGCTTGATGCTGGCGTTCTGGGGAGACCGTCTGGTGGAGTCCCCGGGGTTTTCGTTCGTGCAGGCGGTCACCCGTGAGGTGCCCGGTGTGATCTCGCGTGAGCAACTGGCTTCGCGCTGGGCCGAAGCCACCGGGCTTGCGGCCGACGCCCTGGACTTCTATCTGGTGTTCGCGCTCTGGCGGTTGGCTGCCATCGTGGAAGGCGCATTCGTGCTGTACCGGGGCGGGCTGGTCGACGACCCCTACTCACGCGGTCTGGAGCATGACGTCCCCGCCCTGCTCGAAGAGGCCGCCATTATCGCCGCGCTGCGATAGCAACAACATGCGCCGTTGCGACGCACCCAACGGAGGAATGCGATGAAGACCACGATGATGGACATGCCTCTGTCCATTCAGATGATATTCGCTCACGGGCGCAGGTTGCACGCGAACGCCCGCGTAGCCAGTTTCGACGGCGAGGGATTCCAGGTCAGCCGTTTTGCTGATGTCGCGGCACGCGCGGAAGCGCTCGCCGCCGGGCTCGCAGCCCTCGGCGTGTCCCGGGGCGAGCGCGTCGCGACCTATTGCTGGAACCGACAGGAGCACCTGGAGGCCTACCTGGCAGTGCCCTGCATGGGCAGCGTTCTGCACACGCTGAATATCCGTCTGTTGCCTGAACAGGTCGCGCGGATCATGGCTCACGCCGGCGACCGCGTGCTGATCGTCGATCGCACCCTGATTCCGCAGCTCGCCCCCGTGCTGGATCAGGTCCCCACGCTTGAGCATATCGTCATCGTCGGGGGTGTACCCGGTGATCTGCCGGAACAGCCGGCCACCGTTGTCGCCTATGAAGACCTTCTGGTCTCGTCAGTGGACCGATACGAGTGGCCGCAGCACGACGAACGCGATGCGGCCGTGGTCTGCTACACCACGGGTACCACGGGCGATCCCAAGGGTATCGTCTACAGCCATCGCAGTGTTTTCCTGCACACGCTGGGGACGCTGGGTCGCGATACGTTTGGAATAGGGCAGGACGATCGCGTGCTGCTGTTGCCGTCGATGTTTCATGCCAACGCCTGGGGCCTGCCTTATTCGGCCTGGTTTTCGGGCGCTGACCTGCTGTTGCCGCGCGAGCATCTCAAACCCGCCGACCTGCGGCGGATGATTGATCTCGAACGTCCGAGCATCACGGCGCTGGTGCCGACGCTGATGAACGACCTGCTGCGGGAGGATGAGTCCGAGCCCCTGGATCTGTCCTGTTTTCGTGCCATCGTCTCCGGCGGCTCGGCCGTGTCGCCGGGGCTCATCCGCCGAGTCAAGGACCGCTGGGGGGTACCCATGCTGCAGGGCTGGGGGATGACCGAAACCAGCCCGATGTGCTGCCTCTCCATTCCGCCCCGGGACGCAGCTCCGGAGGAGCAGTTCGAGTGGCGTGCCAAGAGCGGACGCCCGGTGCCAGGCATGCAGGTTCGGATCGTCGATGAGCACGGCATGCCGTGCCCGGAGGACGGACGGCATGTCGGGGAGCTGCAGCTGCGTGGCCCCTGGGTGACCGGCGGCTATCACGGGGGTGCGTCGCCGGAGTCGTTTACCGGGGATGGCTGGCTTCGTACCGGCGACGTCGGCACGATCGACGCCCAAGGCTACGTACAGATCACCGACCGGAGCAAGGATGTCATCAAGTCTGGTGGCGAGTGGGTCTCGTCGGTGGATCTGGAGAACCAGCTTTCGCAGCACCCCGCGGTCGACGAAGTCGCGGTGATCGGTATCCCTGATCCGCGCTGGGAGGAGCGTCCCCTGGCGCTGGTGGTGCCCCGTTCGGGCCGGACCATCGACCCGGCAGAGCTGCAGGCCTTTCTGGATGGCCGGGTGGCACGGTTCTGGATTCCTGAGTATTGGTCGGTGACTGCGGATCTGCCCAAGACCAGCGTCAACAAGATCGACAAGCGCGCGCTGCGGAGCGAGTTCCAGGCGGGCCGGATCGAGGTTGCCACATGCAGACCAGCCAAATCTGCGACTGCTTCAGACGACAGCTGACACTGCGCACCGCTGAAGCCTTGAGCGTCGTGCCAAGTCGTCAGGCGAACGGTGCACCACTCTCGAGTGACGGCTAGTTCTCAGGCCGAAAAAAGGCACAGAGCTTATGGCCGTCCGGGTCGCGGACATAGGCAAGGTGGATTGGGCCCATCGGGCCCTGGCGAAGACCGGGAGGGTCTTCGATCGACGTACCACCGTGCGCGACAGCCGTATCGTGGAACGTCTGGACCATGTCGGCGGAGCTGCACTTGAAGCCGATGGTAGCGCCGTTGGCGACCGTCGCCGGCTCGTCGTTGATCGGCTGGGTCACGCAGAAGGTGTCGCCTTCGTGACGGTAGAACAGTCGGATGTGGCCGCTCGGGGCCGCGTTCCGGATGGGCTCGCCCGCACCCAGCGTTCCAAGCACCGCATCGTAGAAGCACTTCGAGCGCTCGATATCGTTCGAGCCGATCATGAGGTGGTTGAACATGGTGGTTTCTCCCGGAAGTCATCAGTAACCTTACAGAGTGGGATGGCAGCCCTTGGCAGCAGGCTGATTGTAGTTGCTGCCGATCGGTATGCGCACGCCGACCCAGGCCCGGAACGCGCTGCCCGCACCTGTCCCGACAGATGTTCAGGCATAAAAAAAACCCCCCCACCCTACGGTGGGGGGCTGGTCTTACCGGGCTCTCTGGCCTCAGAAGTCGTACGTTATCTGGACGCCCCAGGTCCGCGGCGGCCGGGTGGCCGTGTAGGTCCACAGGGAGCCGGCGGCCAGGCCACCGACGTCGAATCCGACCGTATAGCCGTCCTCGTTCAGGAGATTGCGCCCATAGAGTGAAAACTGGGCGTTGCCGTAACGGTAGTTGATCGAGGCATCGACCAGGTGCTGTGCCGAGTTGGACGTCTGCGGCGAGTTCAGCAGGCTGACCTCATGGCTCCCGAGATAACGCCAACCGGCGCGCACCCAGGCAGTGCCCGGGCCGGTTTCCCACTCGTAGACCGCAGCCAGGCTGCTGTTCCAGCGTGGCGCCCGGCGGAACTCCAGACCGCTGTTGTCGGTTACGCCGCCGAAGCCGATATCGGCGACGAACTCGTCATAACTCGCATTGAGCCAGCCCACGTTGCCCTGGATGGTCAGGCCATCCAGCGGGGGAAGATAGAGGAAATCCAGTTCCGCGCCCCAGATGGTCGCCGAGGCGGCGTTGGCCACGACCGTTTGCTGACCGGTGCCGAACTCGACTGCCACGCTCTGCTCCTCCTGCTTGTCGTCGTAGTCCATGCGGAAGACG
>SKYU01000047.1 GCA_007127715.1 Gammaproteobacteria bacterium
AGCTGCACACCGGAGACCCCGAGGACGCCATCTCCCGGGTGATGAGCGGCAGCGAGGACATCGCCATCGGCGCCCGTCCCCGCCGCCTGCCCTCTGGTCTCGCCTTCCGCGCGATCACCCGCTCGCCACTGGTGTTCATCGCGCAGTCACCGGCAGCGGACACCCGTCGCGGAGGGCGGTCGGGCGGACGCCGGCGTATCGATTGGGCGCGGGTGCCGATGATCCTCTCCGAGCGAGGAATCGCCCGCCAGCGCGTGGATGCGTGGTTCCGCGCCCGCGGGCTCACGCCCCAGGTCTATGCTCAGGTGGCGGGCAACGAGGCCATCGTGAGCATGGTCAGTCTCGGATTGGGCGTTGGGGTGGTCCCCAGGATCGTGCTGGACAACAGCCCGCTGGCCGAGCAGGTGGATGTGCTGTCCGTGCGCCCGGCACTGGAGGCTTACGAGGTCGGGCTGTTCACCCTGCAGCGACGGCTCGGGAACCCGCTGATCGCCGCTTTCTGGGAACCCGGGCTCGGACCGGTGCCGAAGGACTGAGCCTGCGCAGAGCCGGCGCTGACGATCACCACGTCGAGGGTTGCTGCAGGCGGGGTGTGGCTCAAGGCGGCACCACGATTCCGCGGCGGCTGAGCCAGGCCTCGTCCAGTGACCAGTGCACCCTGCTGATCTCCGGATCGGCCTCCACGACGGCGGCTGCGTACTCCTGCAGGGCCTTGAGCTCCGTCATGGCCGCCTGCATGCGAGGGTGTTCCGGTGGCAGATCGGCCAGTTCAGGAAACGCCACCGCCAGGAAGCGCGGCCCGGGCACGTCTACGTTACGGGGCGTCGTGAGGGTGGCGACTCCGTGATCAACCGAGAGCACCCGGAAGCGATAGGGGTATTCCGCAAGGCGGGGGTCGCGGGCCAGCACGCGGTTCAGGCGTCGCGCCTCGCGATCACCGGAGAGATACCAGACGCCGCCACCAACACCGCCGAGCACCGCCAGCGTGATCAGGTAACGACGCGTGAAGCGGTCCATGGCTGCCTGATAGATTTGGTGGGCCGTGCAGGATTCGAACCTGCGACCAACGGATTAAAAGTCCACTGCTCTACCAACTGAGCTAACGGCCCCCACTGCCGGCGCGCATGATACCGCAGCCCTCCTTCAGGGCAAACAGCCTCAGGCATAGTGCGTGGGGTCGGGTACACCAGCCGTGGCGAACCCTTCCCGGCGCAGGCGGCAGGAGTCGCAGCGCCCGCAGGCCCGGCCCTCGTCATCGGGCTGGTAGCACGAGACCGTCAGGCCGTAGTCGACGCCAAGGCTGACACCGCGCTCGATGATTTCGGCCTTGGTGAGATCGATCAGCGGACTGTGCAGCCTCAGCATGCCACCCTCGACCGTGCGCCGGGTGGCCACGTCGATGACGCCCTGGAAGGCTTCTATGAAGGCGGGGCGGCAGTCGGGGTAGCCCGAGTAGTCGACTGCATTGACGCCGATGTAGATCGCCTCGGCCTCGAGCCCTTCGGCCCAGCCGAGTGCGAGCGCGAGAAACACCGTGTTGCGGGCCGGGACGTAGGTCACGGGTATGCCGGCCGCCGGGGTTTCCGGCACGGGAATGTCGGGGTCGGTCAGGGCCGAGCCGGGCATGCCGCGACTGTCGACCTTGAGTACACGGTGCTCGGCCACGCCGAGGGCCTGCGCCACCCGCGCGGCTGCCGCGAGCTCGGCGCGGTGACGCTGACCGTAATCGAAACTCAGCGCATAACAGGCATAGCCCTGGTGTTTCGCGATGGCCAGTGCCGTGGCCGAATCCAGCCCGCCCGACAGCAGCACCACCGCACGCTTCGCGCTCGCGGCCATCAACGCTCAGCGTCCCGGGACATTGCCCCAGAGCACCTTGTGAAGCTGGAGCTGGAAACGCACCGGCAGGCGCTCCTCCAGCAGCCATCCCGCCAGCCGCCCCGGTTCGAGTTCGCCCCAGGACGGCGAGGCCAGCACCTGGCAACGCGTCTGCGGGGCGTGTTCGGCGAGCAGACGTTTCATCCAGTCGAAGTCCCCCCGATCACAGATGACGAACTTCAGCTGATCGCGTGACGTGAGCAGCGCGAGGTTGTCGAGGCGGTTCCGGTGCATCTCGCCCGAGGCGGGGGTTTTCAGGTCGACGACGCGTCGCACCCGGGGGTCGACCACGCCGATGTCATAGGCACCACTGGTCTCCAGCGAGACCTCGTAGCCGGCGTCGCACAACCGACTCAGCAGCCGGGTGCAGTTACGCTGCGCCAGGGGCTCTCCTCCGGTGACGCAGACGTGGCGTACCTCATGCGCGGCGGTATCCTCCAGCAGGCCGTCGATGTCGCGCCATTGCCCGCCGGTGAAGGCATAGGCCGTGTCGCAGTAGCGGCAGCGCAGCGGACAGCCTGTCAGGCGGATGAACACCGTCGGCCAGCCGACCGCATCCGCCTCGCCCTGGATCGAGTGGAACACCTCGGCGATGAGCAGTCGCTCATCGCTCGGCAGGGCGTCACGATGCGCCGCGGAAGCTGCAGCCATGATGCTAGCGCCCCGCGGCGCGCATCCGCTCCAGTCGCTGCTGCGCCAGCCGTGCCGCCGTGGTGTCCGCGAATTCGTCGACCACCCGCTGGAGCGCCTCACGAGCGGCACCCCAGTTCTGCAGCTCGTAGTTC
>SKYU01000070.1 GCA_007127715.1 Gammaproteobacteria bacterium
CCCCTGTGTGGCGGGATGTAGGCGAACGGCGCGTTCAGGCCGGCCAGCACACGCGCGTCTCGGGCGTAGACGTCGGGCAGAAACAGCACGTCGCCGTCCTCGACGGCCACGGTGGCATAGAGGGTCAGCACCGGTATGGGCTCGGGCAGATATACGGTCCGCGGTCGGCCCTCGGCGAGGATCGCATCGATCGCCGCGCGATCCCAGCGCGTCCCTGCGAGCAGCCGCTCGGCCAGTTCCATGGCGCGCTCCAGGCGCACGCAACCCGAACTGAAGGTGCGCTCCGTCTCCCCGAACAGCTCCCGCGCCGGCGTATCGTGCATGTACACGTGCCACGGGTTGGGATACATGAACTTCGCCCGGCCCAGCGCGTTGTCCGGGCCCGGACGCTGGCGCAGCATGTAGGGAAACTGTCCCGGTCTGGCCTGTGCCCAGTCGATGGTGGCCGGATCGACCGGCTGTCCCGACAGGTCCAGGACCTGCATGTTGCGCCTGTCCAGCGCCGCAGGATCACGTCGCAGTTCCGGCAGCAGGTCGCGAGCGAGGATGGTCGGGGGGACGGTCCAGGTGGGATTGAACACCAGGTAGAGCATCTCCCCGCGGAATACCGGGGTCTGGCGATACGGACGGCCGACCACGGCCCGGGTCTCCCAGGTGACGGCCCCGTCCTCGACCAGGGAGACGCGGAAGCGGGCGATATTGGCCAGCAGGTACCGCCGCTCCGGCACCTGGAACAGCCAGCGGGCGCGCTCGAGATTGACGCGCAGCTGATCGATCCGCGCCTCGACGGGGACGTTGAGCGCGGCGACGGTGCGCGGCCCGACCACCGCGTCGACGGCGAGCCCGTGGCGGGCCTGAAACCGCCGGACCGCCGTCTCCAGCGCGGGGTCATACAGCTCGGGAGACGCCGGTGGCGGGTCGGCATCATCGACGACGAGGTCGCCACCCGCAACCAGCCGCTCGCGCAGCTCGATCACCCGCGGGTCGCGCTCGCCAGGCCTGAGCAGCGGTCCTGGGGACACGGCGGGCCAACCGCCGGCCGCCGCGCGCTCGCGATAGGCCGCCAGGGCAGCCATCAACTGCCGGTAAGGCTCGGTCTGGGGCGAGATCGAGTCGAGCGCGGCCGCCAGGTCCTCCGCGGCCAGCAGACCCTCGATGAAACGCCCGGGACTGGTCCCCACCTCCCGAGCACTGAAATTCCAGCTGGCGTGGAACGACTCGGGGTCGAGCTTGCCAGTCCTGAGGTTGAACGCCAGGCGTGCCAGTGCGTCGGTCGCGAGGATTTCCAGCTCCGCGCAACATAGCGGAACCTCGTCCGGCCCCAGGGCTGCACGCAGGGTGGTGACATGGTAGTCCTCGGGGTCCAGTCCATGGCGCCGGCTGTCCTCCACCGCGCCAAGCAGGATGCGCAGTTTTGCCTCATCCCCCCAGATCGCCGTAAACTGCCGTCGGGCATAGAGGCGCGACAGCAGCCACGGGTCGGAAACGGTCTCGCCGGCAATCCGCGGCTCTGCAGCCAGTGCATTCACGCGCGCCCGCAGGGATTCGCGGTCGACCGGCGACAGGGCGCGGGCCTCCGATGCCAGCAATGCCAGCAGCAACGTGACGGCCACCGCAGCGCAAGTCGCCCATCGCGAGGCAGACTGGCAGCGCAATATCAGGGCAACTGACACCAGAGACCCCCGTATGTGTGAACTATGTGACCGCCAACTGACCGGTATCGCGCTCAACCGTCGGCGATTCATTGCCGCGGGAATAGGCCTGGCCGCCACGGGGCTGGCCGTCTCGCCACCTGCCGAGGCGAGACGGGCGCGTTCCTTGAGTTTTCATCATACCCATACCGGTGAACGCCTGCGGGTGACCTTTGCCGAGGATGGCGAATTCGTCCCCGACGCACTGGCGGAGGTGTCACATTTCCTGCGGGATTTCCGCACCGGAGACCAGGTGGACATCGATCCGGAGCTGCTGAACCTGCTGCATGTCATGCGCGAGCGGGCAGGCAGCAAGGGCACCTACGAAATCATCTCGGCCTACCGATCGCCGCGGACCAACGAGATGCTGCGAGACCGCGGCAGTGCCGTGGCCCAGCGCTCGCTGCACATGGACGGTCGCGCCATCGACGTGCGCCTGCGCGGCGTACCCACCAGGGAACTGCGAAAGATCGCCCTGGATCTCCAGGCCGGGGGGGTCGGTTACTACGCGCGCTCGGATTTCCTGCACGTCGACACCGGCCGCGTACGCAGCTGGTAAGCCGTCCGCCACGCGGTATGTCACCCGCTGGGGCATGTGCTCTGCGGGTGGCGCCGGTACCGAGCCGGTCGGGATCAGCGGTAGGGCGAAAGGTCCTTGGCGAACAGCAGCGACTCGTCGCGGAAGGCCTTGAACTCCAGGTGGTTCCCGGCGGGGTCGCGGATGAACATCGTGGCCTGCTCGCCGGGCCGGCCCTCGAACCGCAGCTGCGGTTCGATCACGAATGCCACCCCTGCCGCGCGCAGTCGCGCGGCGAGCGCTTCCCATTGATCCCAGGGCAGCACGGCGCCGAAGTGCATGGCCGGCACGGCCTCGCCATCGACAGGGTTGGTGGCCACGGCTGGCATGGCCTCGGGCGGAACCTGATGCGCCACCAGCTGATGGCCATGGAAATCGAAGTCGATCCAGTGGTCGGATTCCCGGCCGGTCGGGCAGCCCAGCAGGCCCGCGTAGAACTCGCGCGCGGCCTCGAGGTCCGATACCGGGAAGGCCAGGTGAAAGCGCGCAGTGACGGCGGCGGTCATGGCAGGCGATCCTCGACTGGAGATTCACGGATGATAACGCAGCACAGGATCGACTGATGGACGAACGGGTACTCGCCGCCATGCAACGCTGGCCGAACGTACCCGCGGCCTATGGCTGGCTGCGGCTCGATGAGGCCGGCCGATGGCGACTGGAAGGACAGCTGATCGGCAATCGCCGACTCATCGAATTCATCGGCAGGAACTACCTCGCCGATGAACACGGCGCCTGGTATTTCCAGAACGGCCCGCAACAGGTGTTCGTGGAACTGGACTATGCGCCCTGGGTGCTGCATGTCGATGCTGCGGGCCGATTGCGGGATCACCTCGGCGACGAAGTGACACTCGACGGCACGGGCAACCTCGACGAGGAAGGCAACCTGCTGCTCGGCACGACGCGAGGCGCCGGCCTGGTCGCCGGACCCTCGTTGCTGGAACTCGTCGATGGACTCCGCGGCCCAGATGGAGCCCCCCTGAGCCTCGAGGTACTGGCCGACAGTGCGACCGAGCAGTCATCGGCAGGGCTGTCGCTGATCCGGGACGGACAGCAGATCCACCTGCAGCAGCTCCCCAGGGCCGGTGTGCCCGCCGCGTTCGGCTTCATCCGTCTGCCCGGTCCGGCATAATTCCTGCCATAGGGTCGCGCTTTCCCGCGACCTCAGCTTGTTTTTGAGTACCGCGAGACCAAGGACTTCGGAATGATGAATGGACGTCTGATCACCACTGCCTGCGCGGCCGCCCTGCTCGCCGCCTGCAGCGACACACCCCCGCCCGCCGCCGGCACCGCCGACCCTGCAGCCACGCCCCCACCCCTGGGACTAGGTGTCGACCTCGACAACATGGATCGGGATGTCCGCCCGCAGGACGATTTCTTCGAGTTCGTCAACGGCCGCTGGCTGGCCGCAGCCGAGATCCCGGGTGACCGCTCCCGCTGGGGCAGCTTCGATGAGCTGGCCGAGGCAGCCGAACAGCAGGTACTCGCGATCATCACGGAGGCGGCGGCCGACACCGATGCCCCGGCCGGGTCGGACCGGCGCAAGATCGGCGATCTGTTCAACGCCTTCATGGACGAGGAGACGATCGAGGCTCGTGGTCTCGAGCCACTCGACGAGCTGATGGCCGCAATCGACGCGCTGGACTCCCACGAGGCGCTTGCAGCGTTCTGGGGCAACAGCCGCCGGACCGGGACCGGAGCGCCCGTGGCCTTCAGTGTGGGCCAGGACCAGGGGCAGACCGACCGCTACATCACTCAGATCGGCCAGAGCGGCCTGGGCCTGCCTGACCGGGAGTTCTACCTCGGCGAGGACGAGCGCTCGCAGACCCTGCTCGAGCGCTACCGCACGCACATCGCCCGCATGCTCGAGCTTGCCGGCCACGAGGCCCCCGAAGATGCCGCCGACCGTATCGTGGCCCTGGAAACACGTATCGCCCAGGCCCACTGGACCCGCGTACAGAACCGCGACCGCACCCTCACCTACAACCTTCTGCCGCTGGACGGACTGGTGGAACTCGCGCCGGGTTTCGACTGGACAGGCTGGCTGAGCGCTGGCGATGTCGCCGATATCGATGAGATCGTCGTGCGCCAGCCCGACTACCTGACCGCACTGGCCACCCTGCAGGCCGACACCCCGATCACCGATTGGCAGGACTACCACCGCTTCCACCTGCTGCGCAGCCACGCGGGCTCTCTGCCGGCCGCCTTCGTCGAGGAGAACTTCGACTTCTACGGCAGGATCCTCAACGGACAGCCGGAGATGCGCCCACGCGAGAAGCGCGGCGTGGCGCTGGTACAGAGCCTGCTCGGTTTCGCGGTCGGCCAGGAGTACGTCGCCCGCCACTTCCAGCCGGAAGCCAAGGCCCGCATGGACGCCATGGTGGCCAACATCAAGGTCGCGTTCGGCCAGGCCATCGACGAACTTGACTGGATGACCGAAGCGACCAAGGAAGAGGCCCGCGCCAAGCTGGCACGCTTCAATACCAAGATCGGCTACCCGGACGTCTGGCGCGACTACGACTGTCTGGAGATCGACCCGATGGACCTCGTCGGCAACCTGCATCGCAGCCGAGCCTGCGAGCACAGCCGCAACGTCGAGCGCCTCGGCCAGCCGGTCGACCGTGAGGAGTGGTTCATGACCCCGCAGAGGGTCAACGCCTACTACAGTTCGACGATGAACGAGATCGTCTTCCCGGCCGCCATCCTCCAGCCGCCGTTCTTCAATGTGGAAGCAGACGATGCCGTCAACTACGGGGCCATCGGCGCGGTGATCGGCCACGAGATCACTCATGGCTTCGACGACCAGGGCCGGCGCTCCGACGGCGAGGGCAACCTGCGCGACTGGTGGACAGAGGAAGACGAGGCGCAGTTCAGCGCGCGGGCCCAGCTGATGATCGACCAGTACAGCGCCTACGAGCCTGTGGAGGGCATGAACATCAACGGCGCCCTGTCGCTCGGCGAGAACATTGCCGATCTCGGCGGCCTGACCGTCGCCTACCGTGCCTACCAGTTATCGCTCGGCGGTCAGCCCGCGCCAGTCATCGACGGCTTCACGGGCAGCCAGCGGGTGTTCCTCGGCTGGGGGCAGGTCTGGCGCATCGTCCAGCGTGAAGAGGCGCTGCGTCGACAGCTGATGACCGGCCCGCATTCCCCCGGCCGCTACCGGGTGATCGGCGTGCTGTCGAACATGCCCGAGTTCTACGCAGCCTTCGGCGTGGAGCCGGAGGATGGCATGTACCGCGAGGAAGAGGTGCGGGTGAAGATCTGGTAGAGGACGTGACCCCGGTCACAGGATCCGTGCCCCTTGGCGAGGACGGGGCGGGTAACATGATGGCCTGCACGGCCATTATCGGACCGCCCCGTTCATGGAATGGATCCTCACCATCGTCACAGGGCTCGTTCTCCTGTGGGCGATCTGGACATACAACCGTCTGGTCATGCGACGAAACCGGGTCGCCACAGCCTGGAGCGACATCGACGTCCAGCTGACCCGGCGGCACGACCTGGTGCCCAACCTGGTCAAGGTGGTGGGCGCCTACGCCGGTCATGAGCGGGATACGCTGGACGAGGTCACGCGCCTGCGGTCGCAGGCTCTGGGCACCGACAGTCCGGCGCGGCTCGGAGAGATCGAAACCGACCTTGAAGCCGGACTGGGACGTATTCTGCTGCTGCGGGAAGACTATCCGGACCTCAGGGCCAGCGAAAACTTCCTTCGACTGAGTGAGCAGCTGGTCGATGTCGAGGATCACCTGCAGTACGCCAGACGCTACTACAACGGTGCGGTTCGCGATCTCAACACACAGATCGGTCAGTTTCCTGACCTGATCATCGCCCGCGCCCTTGGCTTTCAGGAGGCCGAGTTCTACGCAGCCGAGGCCGGCACCCGCGGCCCCGTGGCCGTCCGCGGCCTGAACCCATGAACACCGGGGTCTGCCTGAGGCTGGTGTTGGCGTTGCTGCTGGCGGCCGCTGCACTCGGTTCAGCGGCAGCCGACGACGAACGGATCCTCGATTACCACAGCCGGATCGAAATCCAGGCGGATGCCAGCGTCATCGTGACCGAGACCCTCCGGGTACGTTCCCGCCAGGCGCAAATCCGGCGCGGCATCTATCGCGACTTCCCGACCCGTTACCGCGACCGCTTCGACAACCGGGTACGCGTCGACTTCGAGGTCCTTGAGGTACTGCGCGATGGCGTGACGGAACCCTGGTTCACGGAACGGCGACCGAACGGTGTGCGGGTCAACACCGGCAGCGATGCTTTCCTGCCGGGACCTGGCGATTACACGTTCACCCTCCGCTACCGCACGAACCGCCAGCTTGGCTTCTTCGACCAGCACGACGAGCTGTATTGGAACGTGACCGGCCTGGGGTGGGACTTCCGTATCGACCAGGCCCGCGCAGAGGTCGTCCTGCCTGCGGCGGTCCCGGCAAACCAGATACGGCTGGATGTCTACACCGGCCCCGAGGGATCACGCGAGTCCAATGCGCGCGCGGAGGTCACCCGTCCCGGCGTGGCCGCGTTCCAGACCACGCAGGCACTGCCGCGCGGCCATGGCCTGACCATTGCGGTCGGTTTCCCCAAGGGTCTGGTGGACGAGCCCAGTGCCGTCCAGCGATTCTGGTGGCTGATCAGGGACAACCGCGCCCTGCTGGTCCTGTCGCTCGGCGGACTGGCAATCCTGATCTTCTACTGGCGCGCCTGGCTCACGAAGGGCCGTGGCCCGGCCGCCGGCGTGATCATCACCCGTTACGCGCCTCCGCCCGGCTACTCGCCGGCAGGCCTGCGCTACGTGATGAAACAGCGCCATGACCAGGGCGGATTCACAGCGGACCTCGTGGCCCTGGCGGTCAAGGGTTACCTGGTAGTCGACCGCGAAGACAGATTGCTGGGTGATCGCTGGCGGCTGATCCGTGGCGAACGGACAGACACCGGCGAGCTGCCGCCGAGTGAGCTTGCGCTGCTGCGTGCGCTGTTCCGCGATGGCGAGGACGTGATCGAGCTGCGCCAGAGCAACGCAACGGCCACCCGCATGCAGGCGATGCTGAAGGCACACGCCAAGGCGATCAAGGATCGCTATCGGGGTCGCTACATCGAACCCAATCACCGCACGGTCGTGACTGGCTGGATTGCCTCGAGCGTGCTCGGCGCAGTCACCGTGATCCTCGCCATCGACAGCGGCGTGCCTTTTGTCCTGGCGGGCCTGGTGCTCCTGGTAGGCATCAATATCCTGTTCACCTACCTGATGCCGGCCCCGACCGAAGAAGGCCGGAAGCTTGCCGATCATATCCAGGGACTCAGGCGCTACCTGAGCGTCGCCGAGAAGACGGAGATCGCGGGACTGCAGATGCCCCAGCAGGGCGCCGCCACATTGACGCCCGAGCGCTATGAACAGCTCCTGCCCTACGCGATGGCGCTCGAGGTGGAGTCCGCCTGGACCGACAAGTTCACCCAGGCGGTCGGCCGGTCACTGGCGGAACAGACCCGGCGCAATCTCCGCTGGTACACCGGCAGTGGGGCCGCGGCGGGCAGTCTGACAGCCATGAGCACTGGATTGAGCAGAGGCCTGTCGTCGAGCATCGCCTCGGCCTCCACACCGCCCGGCAGCAGCTCGGGAGGCGGGGGCGGCGGATCCTCCGGCGGAGGCGGCGGAGGCGGCGGAGGCGGCGGTCGCTGAACCGTCTTCCCGGCCGGTCGCGTGCAGTTACCGGCTGGAGGTCTCGAGCTGCTCGTAGCGCTGCCAGTAGCGCTCGTAGAGCCGGGTATGCCGGCTGGCCAGATCGATCTCCCGACCGTCGATCCACGCCCGCTCGATCTGGGTGGTGACTTCCAGCGGATTCCCATCGGTGACGATCAGCGTGGCCTGCAGGCCTGGCGCCAGCGCACCGATCCGGTCATCCACGCCGAAGATCTTCGCCGGATAGAGCGTGATGGCACGCAGGGCCTCCTCCGGGGGCAGCCCGAACGCCGCCGCCGTGGCCGCCTCGAAGGGCAGGTTGCGTTCGTGCGCCGAGGCGAATGTGGTGGCCACACGGGCGATGGCGAACGGGATGCCCGCCTCATGCAGCCGGTGCGCCAGCACGAAGGGCGTGTCATAGGGCTCGTGGCGACGCAGCGGCAGCCGATGCACGGTCGAGACGATCACCGCAGCGTCGATCTCCCGCAGCCGGTCGGTGAGCCGCCATGCGTCGTAACCGCCGACCAGCACCAGTCGCAGCTCGTGTCGCTCGACGAAATTCAGCGCAGCTTCAATCTGCCTTAGCTCATCGGCGTGCACCACCAGCGGCATCTCCCGGGCCAGCACCGGCACCAGCGCCTCCAGGCGAAGATCCAGTGGCTGGTTCGGATCGGCTGCCCGGGCATCGCGGTAGGCGCGCGCGCGGGCGAAGAATTCATCCAGCTGATCCACCCGCGCCTCGGCGGCACGACGGCGCGCCTCGGGCGAGTCGACACCGACAGCGCCGAAGCCAACTCCCCGCTCGGTCGGCCAGAACACGTGCATGCCGACACCTGACTGGAGCGTCATATCCTCCCAGGTCCACCCGTCGAGCCGCAGCATCGCCGAGCGCCCGCCGAGCAGGCCGTTGCGGCCGGCCTGCGGGACAGTCAGTACGGTCAGGATGCCTGCCGCCCGGGTCACGCCGAACAGTTCGCTGGCGGGGTTGACCGCAACTTCCGCGCGCACATTGGGATTCATCACGCCGGTCTCCGCGATATCGACCGTGCCGCGGACCGTGTCGATCTCCACCAGCCCGAGCACGGTGTTGGCCGAGATCAGCCCCGGGTAGACATGGCGCCCCTCGAGATCGATCCGCTGCGTGCCCTCGGGCAGTTCGAGCGCCTCGTCAGGTCCGACGACCGCGACGATGCGGCCCTGGTCGAACAGCAGACGTCCCTGCTCGATGCTGGCTCCGCTGACCGTGTGCACCGTGCCGCCCTCGAGCAGGATCGGCTGCTGCTGCGGCGGCGCCGGTACGCTCAGCTCCGCCGCCTTGGCAGGCAGGGTCACTATCGCCGCCGTGATCACGGCGAGCGCCAGTCCCGCACGGCCGCCGCGCGCGGCCCGGATGTCATGGTGGCTCATCAGTGGTGCTCCGCAGTGCAGGTCAGCGCGTTGCTGCCGTCGTGATACAGGTCCCGGTACTGGTGCAGATGCACCTCGGCGTGCTCCAGCCAGAGCCTGCGCAGGACACCCTGTACGGCAGCGCCGGGGGCGTCGTTGGCCGCAGGCTGCGACGCCGCAGCCTGCGGCCGGGCCTGGCGGGCGGCCTCCAGCGCAAGCGCCATCAGCCGCTCGCGTTCGGCAGCCACTTCACGCCGCGCCTCGAGATCCTGCTCACGGTCGAACACCCGCCGTCCATCGATCCAGGTCTGCTCGACCCGGGCGAAAGTGGACAGGGGATGCGCGTTCCATACCACGAGATCGGCGTCCAGCCCCGGTGCGAGGGCACCCACCCTATCGTCGATCCTGAGCTGGCGCGCGGGGTTGAGGGTGACCAGCGCGAAGGCCTCCACCTCGTCCATGCCGCCGTGACGGACCGCCTTGGCGGCCTCCGTATTCAGCCGCCGTGCCAGTTCGTTGTCATCCGAGTTGAGCGAGCTCAACACGCCGGCGCGGGTCATCAGCGCGACGTTATGCGGAATCGCATCCCAGGCCTCGGCCTTGAAGGCCCACCAGTCACTGAATGCCGAGGCCCCGGCGTCGATCCGCGCGATCGCATCGGCCACCTTGTAGCCCTCAAGCACGTGCTGGAAGGTGCCGACCTGCAGGCCAAAGGTCTCCGCCAGCCGCGCGAACATCAGGATCTCGTCCTGGCGGTAGGAGTGAATGTGCACCAGCCGCTCGCCCCGCAGGATCTCGAGCGTCGCCTCCATGCGCAGGTCACGCCGGGGCGGCACACCACCGCGTGTGCGCCGCGCCCGCTCCATGCGCTCCCCGTACTCGCGGGCGGCTTCGAACTGGTCGATCAGGAACTGCTCGACCCCCATGCGCGTCTGCGGATAGCGTGTCCCGTCCGAGGCCCAGTTGCTCTGCTTGACGTTCTCGCCAAGCGCGAACTTCACCCCCGGCATCGCGCCGGCGAAGCGCATCGCCTCGGCCCCCTGGCCCCAGCGCAGCTTGATCACCGCGTTCTGGCCACCCATGGTGTTCGCCGAACCGTGCAGCAGGTGGATGGTCGTGACCCCGCCGGCGAGCTGGCGATACAGCGCGATGTCGGTGGGATCGACCACGTCGGCGATGCGCACCTCGGTGGTGTTGGAGTCGGAGGCCTCGTTCACGCCGCCACTGATGGCGCTGTGGGAGTGCGCGTCGATCAGTCCAGGGGTCAGGTGGTGGCCTTCGAGATCGATCCGCACGACGTCACGCGGCGCCCGCAGATCGCGCCCGACGGCGGCGATACGCCCGTCGCGCACCAGCACCTCCGCGCCGTCGAGCACGCCCTGCTCGCCCATGGTCCAGACCGTGGCATTGAAGAACAGGATGTTGCGCGGTGCCTCGTCGTGGGCCTCCGGCGCCACGCCGAAAGCCCCGGCCGGATACCGCGGCACGACCAGAGCGGGTGCCGGCAGCGTCGGCTCCCGTGTCTGCGCGACGGGCGCCGGTGCCGTGCGCTCGCCCCGGATCCGCAGGTGACGGCCGTCGGGCAGGGCCAGCAGACCCTCGAGCCGCCCGGCCAACGGTTCGGCGGAGATCCGCGCATACCCTTCCTCGAAGCCGAAAAGCCCGGCAGGTGGCTGCAGCAGCAGACGGCCCTCGTCCAGGCGCCCATCGAAGCGAGTACCGTCATCGAGTTCGACCCGCAGACGCCGGTCCGGGCCCGTGATGGAGATCTCCAGACTGCCCTCGGCATGCACCAGTCGCCAGCTGCCGCGAGGGTCCTCGCGGCGGGCCGACTCGGTCGGCACCGGGTCGCCGTCGATCACCGTCATCCGCAGGCGGGCGTGGGGGTCGGTGAACGGATCGCCGTCGAACACCGTGAGGTAGGCCAGCCGCCCGGGACGGACCTCACCCAGGCGGTCGTCCACGCCGAGCAGCCGGGCCGGGTGACGGGTCAGCCCGGCGAGCGCCTGCTCCGGCGCGAGCCCGCGACGAACGGCCTCGCGCAGCGCCGGCCAGAAGGCCTCGGCGGGGCGTTGCAGCCCGGTGCTGGTGAACGAGAACTCGACGTCGGCCGCGGCAAGAAACGCGGCGTTCGACGCCGCCAGCTCCCAGTGCGAGAGCGCGGCCAGACTGATGTCGTCGGCGGTCTCGACCCGCTCGACCGGCGGCACCTCGGGAAAGGCCAGGGGGATGACCACCGGACGTCCGGCCTCCGCCAGCAGGCTCGCCTGGCGGTACTCGTGGCCGTTGCCGAGGATGGCAACGTCGAGCGCGAACTCGCGGGCCAGACCGAAGATACGTGCATAGTCGAGTTCGTCGCGCGTGCCGAACAGCAGCCGCTGGTTCCCCGCCGCCACCGGCCGCAGCGCCTCCAGCGCGAGGTTGCGCTCGGGGCGGGTGGAGACCGGATCCCGTGCCCAGCGCGTTGCAATGTCTGCATGCCAGCGGGTATCGATCAGCGCCTGGCGCACCAGCGCCATCGAGCCCATCAGCGAGGTGGGATAGTCGCGGTTCGGCCAGCCGCCGAACTCGAAGGCGGCGTGGGCGACTGCTGGTGCGTCGAGCACGCGGGTACCGGCCTCAAGCCGTCCATCCTGCACCGGCGCCAGATGGGCCAACGCGCCCTCGCCACGGAAGATGCCCTGCGCGGGGGTGAACTGTGCCAGCGCAAAACCCAGTCCCCGCAATTGATCGATGGCCTCGCCATTCACGCCCGGCAGTCCGGCTGCACGGCGTTCGGGCGTAATCCTCGGGTTCCAGTGGCCCGGACCCTCGGGACGTGGCGCCATCTCACCCAGCGGCCGGGACGGCTCGATGAACCCGGCATAGACATTGGCGCCCTCCACATCCCAGACCCGGGCGCCCGCAGGTGCGGTGACTTCGGTCCCGACCGCCTGGATGCGCCCGTCGCGCAGCACCACGGTGGCCTGCTCGACCACCTGGCCGGGTGCCACGTGGACCCGTGCGTTGATCAGCGCATGCCAGCGCGGAGGCTGCTCGCGCACGCCCTGCAGCGGCGTGGTCGACTCGGCGGCGAAGCTGAGCTGCGCGGATAACACCATGAGGGCCATGACGGCCAGCAATCGTCTTGTCATGGAGAGGCTCGGGTCAGCGGGGTACGGCCAGAGTATACCGCCGCGGAACGCCGGCGCAGCCGCGAGCCGGCAGGAGGGCGCCCGGTCTGCCCGCGTGGTCGGGCCGTCAGCTCCCTCGGCCGGCACGAGACGCCGAGCCCTCGGGGGGATAGTCCAGCGTATCCCGCAGCTCGCTGCGGGTCTGCTCGTCGAACTCGGGAAACGGCAGCGCGTCCCGACCGCGGAGCTCGGCCATGATCGCCTCGGTGCGGGCCTGGCGTTCCTCGTCGACCCCGCCGTCGCGTGCCAGGTAATTGACCATCGAGGGGAACGCGAAGCCGGTGCCGGAGGCATCGACGATACCGATCAGGCGGAGGAACACGTCTTCCCGAACCGCGAGGAAGCGGTTCCAGTCCGCGGTGGCCGCGTAGGCGAAAATCTCGATGTCCACCGAATGCTCGCCGAAGCCGACAAAGCGCGCACGGGCCGGGTCCTCGGTGATCTCCGGGTGGGCCAGCAGCATCCGCCGGATCTCCGCCAGCACCCAGCGCAGCTGGTCCGGCGTGGTCTCGTAGCGCAGCTGAACCGTGGTCTGCAGCAGGATGCGGTCGCGGCGCGAGAAGTTCTCGATATGCATGTTGGCGAACTGGGAATTCGGAATGCTCACCAGCGTGCGCCCCAGCGAGCGGATCCGTACCGAGCGCAGACCGATGGACTCCACCGTGCCGACCTGGTCGCCGAAACGGCAGAAATCGCCGACTTCCACCGGCTTGTCCGCCGAGAGGTTGATCCCGCCCAGGATGTTGGCCAGCGTGCCCTGCGAGGCCAGCGCAAGCGCGGCACCACCGATCCCGAGACCGGCGATCACGCCCTGGTAGGGAATCGACAGCACCTCGGCCAGAAACAGCACCGCACCCACGACCACGCCAAGCTTGGCCAGAGAGGTCACCAGCGAGTGCAGGATCTCGTTGCGAAACCGGTAGCGACGCGAGGTCACGGCAAACATGGCGCTCAGCCGGTCGATGATGTTGTAGGCGATCCAGCCACCCGCGACCGACAGCACCGTACCGATGGCCACACGCAGCGGGATGTCGACAGTCTGTGGCAGGCCCAGCCAGCGCAGCGCCAGAAGCCCGGTCAGGGCGATGAACAGCAGCCGCAGCGGCCAGATGAACCGCCAGGTCGGATTCCAGTCCCTGGCATCGTCAGGTCGACGTCGAAGGCCGAACAGCACGCCGATCAACCAGGTCAATGCCAGGCTGAGCGGGATGCTGACGACCAGCCACACCACCAGCGCCAGCCATTGCCAGGTCTCCACCCCACCCATCGGCCGGAGCAGGCCGCGGTCGATCTCCCGTATGCGGTTTCTCAGCTCGAAGAACGGTGTCGACTGGACGCGCAACGCCTCGTCGAACAGCGGCATGTCCTCGAGCGCCATGAACAGCCGTCGAGCCGCATCGACGGTCTCGGCGCTGAACTGCCAGAGCCATTCGCCATCGGCCTGCTGCACGGGCACGATCTTGATCTGGCCGTCGGGGTGGGAAAAGTGCACGTAGGGACTGGACTGCATCCGACTGTCGGGGATCTCCTGCCAGAGCACCAGTCCGATGCGGTCGATCACCTCTTTCAGGTACTCCCCGCGCAGTGTCCCCTCTTCGGCGCGGATCGCCGCCGGCAGCTGGGAGAGATCCATGGTGCGCAGAAACAGCTCGGTCGGCTCGAAGCGGAAGGCGTACCACTGCTCGACGAAGGTCCGCATGGTGTCGCGCGGCGAACGCAATTCGTGATGGCGTCGGGCATGTGGATACTCGCCGTTGTGCACGACCAGCAGCTCAGCCAGGGTTTCCGCCAGGGCCTCTTCCGGGGGCAGCACCAGTCGCCACTGCCCCCCGGCCGTCTGCCGGAAATGGAGCTCCATGCCGGCCTCGCTCCCTGACTGGCCAACGAAGACCCGATGCTCGCGCGCCGCCGGGTCACGCGGCTGCAGCGACCAGACGCGGAAGGTCAGCAGGTCGAGCCCGCGGAACATGGCCGCGGCGCGGGTGATGCGATCCATCGGCGTGAGGGCCGCCTCGCCCGGCCCGTAATCCAGCAGGGGCAGGACCGGGCCGAGGCGATCGCTGCGGCCATCGCGCGCGTCGTTGCCAGCCCTCAGGAATTCGAACATCACCTCAGCCGGAGAGTCCGCGCTGACGGGGGCCGCATCCAATGCGCTGAGTTCTTCACTCACCCGCTCGGCGGTCCACCATTCTCCGGTGCCGAAGCGGCCCATGAAGCTGCGGCCGTCTGGCGACAGCGTGAAGGTGAAGCTGCCGGCGCCGCCGGGGTCTCGCCACTCGCCCGCCAGGCGACGGCCCTCGAGCCGACCCTCGACGACACCGTCGAGGGTCGGATAGACACCGCTGACCCGCTGGCCGTCCTGCTCGAGAAACAGCAGGGCGCCACCATCGCGCCAGCGGCTGTCCCAGACCCCGGTCCAGTTCACCGCGTCGTCGGCGACCGCCACTGCAGACCCGGCACCCTGCAGCAGCAACACGACACTGACGACCAGCGTCTGCAGCGATCTGCCCGTGCGGGCGATGAATCGAGCGGTCATGATCTTCCCGGTGAGACGGCGTGCCCCGGAGTATAGCGACCTCAGCCGAGCCTTGCGGCCAGCCCCGAGCGCCGTTCCACACGCCGGCTCAGCGCCGCACGCAGCACCTCCGGCGTGGCATGCACCTCGAGCCGCGTCCGCGCCCGGGTCGCGCCCGTGTAGACCAACTCCCGGCTCAGCACCGGACTGTCCGCCTCCGGCAACAGCAGGTGCACCGTATCGAACTCCGAGCCCTGGCTCTTGTGCACGCTCATCGCAAACACGGTCTCGTGCTCAGGAATGGAGGTCGGCAGCAACGCACGTACCGACTGCTCGGCCGGAAACCAGACGCGGAACCGCCCCGCGCCATCGTCCAGGCAGACGCCCGTGTCGCCGTTGAACAGGCCGGCACGATAGTCGTTGCGCAGAACGATCACCGGGCGCCCATGAAACCATTGCCGGTCGGGGTCGAGATCGTGGCGCAGGTCCAGCACCTCGCGGATCCGGCGATTCATGGCCACGACGCCTGCCGGTCCCACCCGCGTGGCGCAGAGCAGCCGGATCCGCTCGAGCAGCGCCAGCGCTTCCTGCGGTTCCGTGGCCTCGAGCAGCGGTGAATACGCCTCGGCCAGCTGCATCGCCAGTGCCGAGAGATCAGGCGCCGGCCCCTCGGGCAACGAGAGTGTCTCCGGATCGTCGTCGACCAGGGCAAGAGCCTGTTCCCCATCGCCGGCATTGACGGCCGCGGCGAACCGTCCGATGGCACTGTCGGCATGGAAACGATGGCTGCGCTCCAGCGTGACGACGTGGTCGGCAATCCTGGCTGCACCGGCTGTCACCGGCGCAGGCGCATCCTCGCCGAGCAGCGGCCCGAAGGCATTGCATTGCTCGGCCGAGAAGCGGTTGCGACCGGCCAGTGCACACAGTTCGGCGAGCACGGAACCGGACTCGACCGCCGCCAGCTGGAAGCGGTCGCCCAGCAGCACCAGGCGCGCACCAGGCGCCAGCGCATCGAGCAGCTTCGCCATCATCGGCAAGTCGACCATCGAGGCCTCATCGACGATGACCGCGTCGGCAGGCAGTGGATTGTCGGCATCGTGACGTGGCCGGGTGCCTTGCCGGCCTAGTCCCAGCAGCCTGTGGAGCGTGTTCGCGGCAGGTGGCAGCACCTCCGCGATCCGTGCCGCGCCCGGCAGGCCCACGAGACCGGCCAGGCCGTCACGTATCGACTGCATCATGCGGGCCGCCGCCTTGCCGGTCGGTGCGGCCAGCGCGACCACCGGTGGCCGCAGGCAAGCTGCGGCGGCGGCCTCGGTCAACAGGTAGACGAGGCGCAGCACGGTATAGGTCTTGCCGGTGCCCGGACCGCCGGAAATCACTGCCAGCCGATGCCGGAGGGCCACTGCAGCGGCCACCGCCTGCCACTGGGTTTCGCCAGGCGACAGCCCACGGCCATCGAACAGTCCACCTTCCGGGCCCAGCACCTCGGGGGCCACTGGCTGCGGCGGCGCCGCGAGCAGGGCCTCCAGCCGCGCGGCCAGGCGGGTCTCGTAGCGCCAGTAGCGATGCAGATACAGACGCCGGTCCTCGAGAATCAGCGGTCGGGCCTCGCCCGGCCAGCCGACCAGCGGGCTTGCGGTCAACGCTGCAATGAAGTCCGCCCCGCTGCACCATGGCCCCTCACCCGGGATCGCCGGCGCCAGCTCGGCGACGGCGAGGCAGGCATGTCCGTCTGCGGTCGCCCGATTGACCAGGGCGAAGGCCAGCGCCACTTCCGCATCGGCACCATGGCGCAGGGCCCAGTCCGCCAGTGCCAGGTCGATTGCCTGCAGCTGGCCGCGGCCGAAGGCGGCCTCAAGGCGCGTACGGAAGCCTTCGTGCCCGGTTGTCAGCAGGCTCACGTCGCAGCCTCCGCGTCGAACAGCCTGTCCAGCGACTCGATCAGACCGGGCGCCGGGCGGTCGACAAACACTCCGGTCGCCGCATCCCGGCCATTCATGCCGCGCAGGAACAGATACTGCGCCCCCCCCAGGTGCACCGACGGCTGGTAGTCGGCCAGGTGGACACGCAGGTGCCGGTGCAGCGCCACGAGGTAGATCAGGTACTGGAGATCGTAGTGACCGCGTCGCACGGCTTCGGCAAGACGCGTCGGCGCATAGTCCGCCGCGCCGGAACCCAGCCGGTTGGTCTTGTAGTCGAGCACCCAGTAGCGGCCCTGATGCTCGACCACCAGGTCGATGAAACCCTGCATCAGTCCCTGGAGGGTGCCCGCAGCACGCGCGCCGGCAGGCAGTCCGGTATAGCCATGACGCTCCAGCAGTGCCCCGACCGCGGCCGGCGACGCGCCGCCAAGGCGCATGACGAACCCCATTTCGGCAAGCCTGCGGTCGGCCGGGACACCCGCCAACGCACCGAGATCCGGCAGCGGTGTGTGCAGCCCTCGGGAGACCAGTCCGGCCACAGCCAGCAGCTGGCGCTCGCCGGCTGCACCGCCCGCCAGCACCACGCCCTGGCGCCGCAACTGCTCGGCCACCTGCCGGCGTTGGGCGGGTGTCGGCAACTCCCCGGGCGCTGACCACTCGGCGAAGGCCGCCTGCTCCAGCAGGTCATGCACGGCCGAGCCGAAAGCGCTGCCGCCAAGACCCTCCAGTGCTGCCCACTCGAAGTTCTGCGACCCGGCCGCCGTCTCCAGGGCACTGCCAGCCCCCTGCGAGAGCGCCTCTGTGGACGCCGTAAGCGCGCCGGCCTCGTCATCACGCCCGCCCGCCTCCGCCGTGACGGGGCCCTCACCCCGCAGCAGCGCCGAGTAGGAGAGCATCCGCCACGGTACACGGGGCGACGGAAAATCCTCCCGGGCAGGCGCGAGCGAGGCGGATGCGCCCGTGATGCTGCGCGACGGCACGCCCGTCCCGGGCAGTTCACGCACGCGGATGCTGCCGCCCCCGGCCTGCTCGAGGGCCGCCAGGCGGGAGGCCACGACCTCAGGCGTAAACCACTTCAGCGCATTCGATGCAGTCTCCCAGCTGTCCCCGGATGCGCCATCGGCGCCATGCAGCACCCACGCCAGCGCCGAGTTCTGGACCCCGTTGGCACGACACCAGGGCAGCATGATGGCCTGCTCGGCACGCGTCAGGGCGACGTAGAGCAGTCGCACGGCCTCGGCGCGATGTTCACGGATCGCCTGCGCCTGATGAGCCGCCTCGACCGCGGGGCCGGGAGCGAACCACTCGCCACCGTCGGCCTCATGCCAACGCACGGGTGGACGGCCCGGGACGCGCTGGTTATGCGCCGTCCCGAGGAAAGGTGCGTAAGGCAGCAGCACGACCGGAAACTGCAGGCCCTTGACTGCATGCACGGTCGCGATACGCACCAGCGCCTCGTCGCTTTCCAGGCGCAGTTGCGCCTCGTCGTCGCGCCGACGGCTGTCGGCGCGGGCACGCTGCCCGGCCAGCCAGCGCTGCAGGCCCGCCGGACCGAAGCAGCTCGACTCGGCCTCCTGCAGAGACTCGGCCAGATGCAGCCAGTTGGTGAGTCGACGCTCGCCATCGGCCAGGCCCAGCAGGCGTGGGGCGGCAGCCTGGAGAAGTGGCTCGAGCATGGCCAGGACGCCGTCGTTCAGCCAGCGCTCGTGTGCCTGCTGCAGCTGATCGACCCAGCCCTGCCAGGCCTCGTCATCGTGTTCCAATGCCAGCAACTCACCGAGCCGAAGGCCGAAGAGCTCTCCCATCAGCGCCCGGCGGATCCGCTGCGCATCGGCCGGGGTCGCGGCAGCAGCCAGGACCGCTTCCATCTCGGTCGCCTCCCTGCTCGCGAATACGCTGTCCTGCTGAATACAGACCGCCGGGATGCCCGCGACCGCAAGGCGCTGCTGCAGCTCGGCGGCCTCGCGACGGCGATTGACCAGCAGACAGATGTCGCCAGGAGCCAGCGCCCGCGATTCCGGCCCCTCAAGAACCCGCGCGTCACTGGCGGGATCGAGCAGGCGGACAACCTCGGCAACCGCCGCCCAGGTGAGGCGCTCCCGTACGGAGCCGACAGTCGCCAGCTTGTGGTCCCCACCCTCCGTCTCCGGCACATGCCAGAACTCCATCGCAGGCAGCGGCTTACCGCCAAGTTCTATGCGCCGGTCCCCCGCCGGGCGCCCCGGCTTGACGGGTACGAAGTCGATGTCCCGAACGAGAAAGGGCTCGGGCGTTGCCGTAAAGACAGTCTCGATAGCCTGCAGCACCTCGGCAGTGGAGCGGAAATTGCTGGTCAGCCCGCGCTTTTCGGTGGCATCTTCGGCCGCTGCAAGATAGGCGAAGACATCGCCTCCGCGGAACCCGTAGATCGCCTGTTTCGGATCGCCGATCATGACCAGGCCGGTGCCGGCCCGGCCGGCATAAATCCTGCGGAGAATCGCATACTGAAGCGGATCGGTATCCTGGAACTCGTCGACCAGCGCGAACGGCCAGCGCCGCGCCAGCGCCTTCGACAGGCCCGGGCCGCGGTCGGGGTCGACCATGGCATCGTGCAACGCCTCCACCAGGTCGGCGAAGGTGTGTACGCGCCGCTCGCGCTTGCGCCGGGCGAGCAGCGCAGCGATTTCGCTGCGTGCCCGGTGCCAGTGCTCGAACGGCACTGCTGCGACTGCAGCCTCTAGAGCCGACACGACGTCGGCTGCTTCTGCAGGCATCCCGCTCTTCCTGGCAGTCCCCTTGATCTGACCCGGAACCGCCTCAGCAGACAGCTTGCCCATGATTCCCGGCATGCTTCTGGCGGCACTCTGGCGCACATGGGCATCAAGCCCATCCCAGAAGGGCGCCGCACCCCCGGCAGCCGTGATCGCCTTGAAAAGCAATCCTCTATTATGAAACTCTTCCTTTTGCTCGACCTCCAGCAGCCAGTCCCGCAACACGCCGGCATGGGTCACCCACGTGGCCAGGGCGGTGTCCTGCCGACGCCTGAGTTCCGGAAGATCCGGCCCGGCCAGCCGAATCCACGGCCGCGTCAATAACTCGCCAATACCCTTGGCCAGCGCGTCCGGTGTGGCCCACAGCGCACGGATCTCTTCGGCCCGGCGGGGATCGCCGCCAAAGATCTGCTGGCGCCACCAGTCGGCAGCGGCCTCGTCGATCAGGCTGCGCTCATCCACCTGATCGCCGCGATCGAAGGCCACCCCCCCCTCGAAGGCGTGTTCCTGCAGGGCGCGGCCGGCATAGCCGTGAATGGTGACGATGGTTGCCTCGTCCATCCGCACTGCCGCCTCGCGAAGCCGCGCGGCAAGCTGCTCGCGAGGCTCGTCGCTGCGCTCGATCACCTCGAGCGCAAACGCCGATTCGGGCCGCCTGCTGGCACTTGCGGGATCGGTGGCAAGCTGCGCGGCCTCGGCCACCCGGGCCCGGATACGCTCGCGCAGTTCCTGCGTGGCCGCGCGGGTGAAGGTCATGACCAGTACGTCGCGCACCTCCATGCGCCGCTCGATCAGCAGACGCAGGTACAGCCCGGCCAGCGTGAAGGTCTTGCCCGTACCGGCACTGGCCTCGACCAGGCTGATCCCGGTCAGCGGCAGCCAGGCGGGATCGTGCTCACGCATGCACGAACTCCGAGAGCCCCTCTTCAACGGACAGCGGCTGCTGCCGACGCAGCAGCGGCAGACATACGGCGGCGCTCATGGCGCAGAAGGCCGTGTCGCCGGGCGCGGCACCGAGCGGGGTATCGGGCCACAGCAGCGGCGCGAAATAGGGGTGCTCACGGGCGCGTGACAGCTCGTTCTCAGACCAGTCCGACGATTCACCGAGCCTGCGGTTGAGGTCGAGTAGCGCGGCGGCACCGGTCTCGCCGTGGGCCTCGACGCCGCGCTCTGCCGCATCGAGGTCCAGCTCGTCGGCGCCCTGCAGCAGTGCCGTTGCGTACTTGCCAGAGACGTCAGCATGAAACGGCAGCGGGCCGCGCTGACCCTCGTCGTACCATTCGACCAGACGCGCCAGCAGCGGCAGGGCATCATCGGCCGTCACCTGCAGGACGCAGATCTCCGGGTCACCCTTCTTCGGCGCCCCGGCGATGAACAGTGCTCCCTCGTGTCCCGCCGCCGTCAGCGCGAGCAGATCGATCCAGCCCGACAACAGGCGCTTCATCTTCAGCTTGCCGGCGTGCACGCGATGCAGCCCACCCGGACGCCAGTCGCGGAGTCGCCCGGTGAGGCGACGACCGTCAGGCAGGGCGACGTCGAGGTCCAGGGGGACAGGTGCCGGGGCATGCCAGTGCGCCTGCAGCGCATGCAGGCTCTGCACCGACGCCATGGCCTCTCGCCAGGCCGCCTGGTCCAGCGGAGGGGGCGGTAACAGGGCCCGCCGCTGCCAGGCGCGCGGTGGGGACTCACCCGACAGGGTTTCGCCCGCCGCCATGCGCGCCAGCAGCGTGCTGCGCAGTCTCCAGGCGGCAAGTCCATCCAGTGCAAGAGCCTCGTCGTCCTCGCCATGTGTCTGGTCGTCGCCGAGGGCAAGCCCGAGGCGCTCGCGCAGGAAGGCCGCAGGAGGATCCCGGTAGAAGCGCTGCAGGGACTCCAGCGTGACGGTCGCCTCGGGCTCCGCCTGCAGCCGTGCGCCGTCGTCGAAGCGCGGCGGGCGCGTACGCTCGACGCCGCTGGCCGCGGCTCCTGCGCGCCAGCGGCCGGAGAAGGTGAACACCCGCCCATGTGCCGCCTCCGAGGCAAAATAGCGCGGACTGAACGGCTGCATCGGTTGACGCGTGACCACTCGAGCCTGGAAGTCGTCCCTCGACAGTCCACCGCAATGGTGATCGCGCAGGAACTCCAACCATTCGGTGACGGTGGTGGAAGCTTCGAGCTTCTCGCCGGTTCGAACATCGCAGCCCACGTAGCTCACGTAAAAGACATCCCTGGCTGCAAGCATCAGCTGCAGAAAGGCCAGGCGGTCCTGGTCGCGGTTGCGCCGGTCACCCAGCCGGTGTTCGCCGAGCACCAGGTTGATGCCGGCACCGGCGTCCTCGCGTGGGAACTCGCCGTCGTTCATGCCGAGCAGGCACACCACGCGAAACGGCACGCCCGCCAGGCTGCGCAGATCGCCGAAGGTCACGCCGCCGGAAAGGTAGGGCTGCCTCGCGCCGGCGCGGCCGAGCTGTGCGAGCAGTACCTCGCGAACCACCGGCCAGCCGAGTGGTATATCGCCCAACGCTGCAGCCGCGAGATCGAGCGCCTCCAGTGCCGCGTGGATCTCCACCATCGCCTCACGCTCACCCCGGTCGTCCTCATCGATGGCAAAGAATGTCTGAAGCGCAGCGTTGAGAGCGCCGCGCCACTGGTCCGCCGGTCGCGCCTCGCCAAGCAGTGCCTGCCACCGCGCAAGCGCCTGCACCAGGCGCGTCAGCGCTCCGGCCAGTACGGTTGCGCCGCCCTCCAGGCCCGTCCAGGGCGAGACGTCTTCGATCAGCGCGTCCGGGTCGTCCAGCATCGCGCCGAGCAGCAACCGGTCGAGCCCGAACGCCCAGGTGTGCTCGTCGTAACGCCCGGCCCCAAGGCGTTCGCGTGTATCGGCATCCAGCCCCCAACGGACCCCGGCCTCCTGCAACCAATGGGTCACCGTGAGCAGACCGGTCTCGTCAAGGCCGAAGCGGCGCATCACTGGCGCGACCGCCGCAAAGGCCAGCACCTCGGAGCCAGACCAGCGGGACTGCGGCAACTCGCAGAGTTCGCGCAGGGCCTGCACCAGCGGGTGGGCCGCCCGACGGGACTGGTCGGCCAGCGACCAGGGAATGCGCCTCGGCCCGGTGGCGCCGCCGAAGACGCTGCGGATCGCCGGACCGTAGCGGCTCGGATCAGGCATGGCGACCAGGATATCGCGCGGCAGCAACGAAGGCTCTGCCGCCAGCAGGTCGAGCAGCTGGTCGTGCAGCACCTGCACCTCGCGCAGCACGCCGTGACAGGCATGCACCTGGATGGAGACGTCATCCGGCGCGGGTGGGTTGACGTCCGGGCCCGCCGAGAGGGTGATGATGCCGCGCTGCAGACGCTCGAGCAGGCGCCCGCCCTGCGGGGGTTCGTAGGCCATGGCCGCACCGAGCTCGGGCTCCTGGATGCCGGCAAGTTCATCGGCATAGAGCAGGTGCAGGCAGTCGCGCAGCGGGCGACCCAGCGCGGCCAGCAGAGGATGGCCCTCGGCCACCCTGCGCTCCGCCGCCGGCAGACTCGCGGGACGCGGGGCGCGCAGCGCGAGGCGCGTCGATCGGATATCGCCCCAGTAGGCCTCGGAGGGGTTTGGCAGCAGCAGGTGTACGTCGCGAACGCGACCCAGCGCGTAGAGAAGACGAAGATAGTCCGGCGGCAGGTCGGCGGTGGCGAAGACGTACAGCGGGCGGGGATCGATCGGGCCGAGTGCCGCTGGCCCGCCGGTCAGCTTCGAGACCATCTCACGCAGCACAAGGGCCCGATGCCGCGGTCCCAGGCGCACCCGCAGTGCGCGCCAGACATCGCCCTGCCAGGCCGCCGAGGCCGCGACGCCGCCGTCGCCACCGCGGTCCCACTGCGCCAGCAGATCGGCGCGAAACACCTGATACTGGTCGAACACGTCGGCCAGCCGCTCGGCAAGCTGCAGCATCACCAGTTCCCGCGGCTCGCCTGCCAGATATCGCGCCACCGCGGGCACCTCGTCCGCCACGTCGGGCAGCAGGGCGAACAGCTCCCAGCGCATGCGGTCGCGAAACCAGCCCTCCGCCACAGGAGCAAGAGCGAGCGCGGGACGCAGCGACTGCCAGGCAAAGGTGGCGAACAGTGGAAACTCGATGTTCGCCGCGACCCCGTCGCTCTGCGCAAGCTCCCCCTGCAGCCAGCGACCGACACCCTGGTTGGGGACGATCACCTGCTCGGGGCGCAACGGCGCGCCGCCGCGGGAACGCTGCATCAGGGCGCCAAGCAGCTCGGCGAGGCGAGCGAGGCTGTGATGATGATAGACGTACAGCACCTGACTCTTCGTCGTCTCCAGCACTTACAGGCGGAATGTGTAGGATACGCGGGCGCCGAAATCACGGCCCTGGGAACCGAGGCGCCGATCCTCGTCGACCGCGAACTCGTGGTCCAGCGCAAGCGTCAGTGCCTGACCCAGGCGTGGCACCCAGCGCAGCCGGCTGCTGACCCCGAAATTGCGCGATACGTTACAGACTCCCGAATATCCTTTCCGCAGCCGGCACCACGACCGCCCGGGCACCGGCGCCTTCGCGTGCGGCGGCGAAACTGGCTATGCTTCGCGGCGCCGCGCAGCCCTTCGTCACGGTGCTGCCGTGACGCTCGACCCGGGAGGATAAACCATGGAGCAGGATGACGCCGCGCCCGACGAGGACGGATTCTGGTTATACGATCTGCGCGTGGAAACGGTGATCGGGGACCGCCCGCCCGTCTGCCGCCACGTCGCCGGGGAGGCCTTCCGGGTCGAGGGGGAAAACCTGGTGTTCGAGGCCGGGCAGCGGGTGTCGATGTATGCGCTGGCTGCGGTACTGCCGCTGCTGCCTGCCAAGCAGCGGATGACCTCGCCCAATGACTGGATGAGTACGGATGCCGAGGTCGCCTGCCCGGATCCGCACTGCGGCGGACGGTTTCGCATTACCCGGCTCGGCAAGCGATACTTCCGCCACGCCGAAACCACCGGGCTTCCGGACAAACGCGCTACCCCATACTGGCAGGCCGGGCAGGACGCCCGGACCGACGATTCTTCAGATTCATGAACAGGGATGTACACCCAATGACCGTCGAAACCACATTACTGCGACCGGATCACCCGATGTCGCGGGTCATCAAGGGATGCTGGCAGCTGGCCGGTGACCATGGCCCGGTCGACCGTGCGGCCGCCATCGCCGACATGGAGGCCTTTCTCGACGCCGGCATCACGACCTTGGACTGCGCCGACATCTACACCGGCGTGGAGGAGATGATCGGGGCATTCATTGCCGATCTGCGCCGGCGACGCGGCAGCGAAGTCGCCGACCAGGTCTGCGTACACACCAAGCTCGTACCGGACCTGGCGCGCCTGGCGGAAATCGGGCCCGCCGACATCGATGCGATCATCGACCGCTCGCTCCAGCGGCTGGGCCTCGAGCAGCTGCATCTGGTGCAGTTCTTCTGGTGGGACCTGACGACTGGCGATGCGCTTCGCGCCCTGGAGGCACTCAAGCGGGCCCAGGAGCGCGGCAAGGTCCGGCACATCGGCGTCACCAACTGGGATTACGGGCCGATAGAGCACTTCGTCGAGACCGGCGTCGACATCGTCTCGGCGCAGGTGCAGTACTCCGTGCTCGACCAGCGTCCCGCCGGCACGCTGGCCCCCTGGGGCGCAGCGCACGACCTGCAGCTGCTGTGCTATGGCACCCTGGCGGGCGGCTTTCTCACCGACAGCTGGCTGGGCCGGGAGGATCCCGGCTTCAGTTTCGAGAACCGGTCACTGGTGAAATACCGCCTGATCATCGACGAGTTCGGGCCGTGGTCCCTGTTCCAGTCGCTTCTCGAGGCACTCAAGGCCATCGGCGACCGACACGGCGTCTCGCTGGCCGCGGTCGCCTCGCGCTGGGTGCTCGATCAGCCGCAGGTGGCGGGCGTAATCGTCGGGGCCCGCTATGCCCGGCACCTGGCCAAGACCCTTGAGGTGTTCGCGCTGGAGCTCGATGAGGCCGACCGGGCGCGGATCGACGCGGTGATCTCCCAGTCAGCAGGGCCACGCGGTCCCGTCTACGGGTTGGAGAGCGACCGTACCGGGCGGCACGGGCGCATCATGAAGTACAACCTCAACACCCGCCCCGATGCGCCGGTATCGGGCGATGCCTCAGCACCGGGCTGAGGCTCAGGAGGGCAGCTCGTGGCGCACCAGCGGACGGTTGAGCACGATCATGGTCTCGATCTGGGCCACGGGTTCCACGGTGGCGAGGCGGTTCTTGACGAACGCCTCATAGGCTGAAAGATCCTGTGCGACGATCCGCAGAACGTAATCGTGCGCACCGGCCACCGAATTGCACTCGATGACCTCAGGGAAGCCCTGCAATGCGGATTCGAACAGCCGGGCGTTGTCGTGGGTGGTGCGCTCGAGCTTGATGAAGGCGAAGGCCGAGACCGGATAGCCCAGTGCACGCTCGTCCACCAGCGCGGTATAGCCCTGGATCAGGCCGGCTCGCTCGAGTTTGCGTAACCGCCGCAGGCACGGGGTGGCCGACAGGTGCACACGCTCGGCCAGTTCGGCGACGCTGATGCGCCCGTCGCGTTGCAGTTCTCGCAGGATCTGGCAGTCAATGGCGTCGGGCACTGTGGACATGATGCGGTGTTCCGGACGTGCGGCGGGATGTCGTCATTATGGCGCAGCTGCTACAGTGGCTGCAGCCTCACCCGGGAGTCTGAACGATGTCTTCGCCAAGGTTCGTATACTTCATGGCGTCCATGGCTGCCCTGGCACTGGTGGTACTGCCGGGCTGCAGCCGGGAGGGTGAGCTGCCTCCAGCAGGTTACGACACGGTACGCTCGACCCTCGAACGCGAGGGCGCGGAGGTGGAACCAGGGCAGCTGGCGACCCTGGTGGCGGGAAACACGGAATTCGCCCTTGCCCTGCACCGGGTGCTGGGTGCACAACCGGGCAACCTCGCGTTTTCGCCACACGGCATCTCCAGCGCCCTGGCCATGGTCCACGCCGGCGCGCGTGGCGAGACCGAACGCCAGCTCGCAGAAACCCTGCGATTCCGACTGCCGCCGCCGACACTCCACGAAGCCTTCAACACCCTGGATCGGTCACTGACGGCGCCCACGTCGGCGACGGACGCCGCATTCACGCTGAACATCGTCAACGCCCTGTGGAAAAGTGTGCAGCATCCGCTGAAGCAGGCTTACCTGGATGTCATCGGACGTCACTACGGCGCCGCCGTGCGTCGTCTGGACTTCGCGCGTGATCCCGAAGGCGCACGACGCACCATCAACGCCTGGGTGGCCGACGCCACGGCCGGCCGGATCGAAGACCTGCTGCCCGCTGGCAGCCTGACAGCGCTGACCCGACTGGTGCTGACCAATGCGGTCTATTTCAACGCCGACTGGGTCACTCCATTCGAGCCGGCACGCACGACGCCTGCGTCGTTCCGCAGGCTCGACGGCAGCGAACGCGAGGTACCCACGATGCAGCAGGAGGCCCGCCTGGCGTACGCGCGGGTCGCAGGGACCACGGCGGTGCAGCTGCCCTACGCAGGCGATCGCGCCGCCCTGCTGCTGCTGATGCCGGACACCGATTTCCCGGGGTTCGAAGCCCGTCTCGAGGCCGGGGACATCACGGCATTCGTCGACGCGCTGGAGCCGACCCGGATCGCGCTGGCCCTGCCCCGCTTCGAGCACCGTTACCGCGCGAGCCTGGTCGCGGCATTCGAGGCGATGGGAGTGAATGCACTCTTCGATCCGAACCGTGCCGACCTCTCGGGGATCGATGGCGGCCGGGATCTGCACGTCAGCGAGGTGGCCCACGAGGTCTTTATCCGGGTCGACGAGGCGGGCACGGAGGCGGCCGCGGCCACTGGCGTGGTGATCGGGGTCACCGCCATGCCGGCGCCGGCGCAGCCCGTGCGCTTCGACCGGCCCTTTCTCTACCTCGTCCGTGATCTGGACACTGGCGCGGTGCTGTTCATGGGGCGCGTCGTCGACCCCTGAGCCTTGGGGTCACGCTTGGGGTCACGCTTGGGGTCACGCAGCGGCATCGCGCCGCGAATCGGCCTCGCCGGCCACCGCGAAACAGTCCCCCGGCACCCGCACCCAACCTTCCATCAGCACGCGGGCACTGCGGCTCATCATGGCCTTCCTGACCACCCACTCGCCCTGCTCGAGGGCGGCTTCGGCGCCGACGCGCAATGTGCCGGAGGGGTGGCCGAAGCGCACACTGCTGCGCTCCCCGCCACCGGCGGCGAGATTCACCAGGGTGCCCGGGATGGCCGCAGCCGTGCCAATGGCCACCGCAGCCGTACCCATCATGGCGTGGTGGAGCTTGCCCATCGACAGCGCCCGCACCACCAGATCGATGTCGGCCGCGGCGATGGACTTGCCGCTCGATGCGGTGTAGTTGGCTGCAGGCGCAACAAAGGCCACCTTGGGCGTGTGCTGACGGCTCGCCGCCTCATCAAGCGAGCGGATCAGGCCCATCCGCAGCGCACCGTGCGCCCGAATCTTCTCGAACCGTGCCAGCGCCGTCGGATCGCCGTTGATTGCGTCCTGCAGCTCGGTGCCGGTGTAACCGATCTCCTCGGCCTTGAGAAAGATCGTGGGGATGCCGGCGTTGATCAGGGTCGCCTGCAGCGGACCCTCGCCCGGCACCTCGAGCGTGTCGACCAGCTGGCCGGTCGGGAACATCGAGCCCCCGCTGTCATCTGCCGGGTCCAAAAACTCGATCTGCACTTCGGCCGCCGGAAAGGTCACCCCGTCGAGCTCGAAGTCGCCTGTCTCCTGGACCTCGCCGCCGGTCATGGGCACATGCGCGATGATGGTCTTGCCGATATTCACCTGCCAGATACGCACGGTACAGAGACCATCGGCCGGCACACGGGCGGGATCGACCAGCCCCTGGCTGATCGCGAAAGCCCCCACGCCGGCGGTGAGATTACCGCAGTTGCCGCTCCAGTCGATGAAGGGCCTGTCGATGGACACCTGGCCGAACAGGTAATCGACGTCGTGATCTGGCCGGCTGCTCCTGGACAGGATGACGGTCTTGCTGGTGCTGGAGGTGGCGCCGCCCATGCCATCGGTGTGCTTGCCGTAGGGGTCCGGGCTGCCGATGACCCGCAGCAGCAGCGCATCGCGCGCTGCGCCTGCCACCTGTGCAGCCTCGGGCAGATCCTCCAGGCGGAAGAACACCCCCTTGCTGGTACCACCGCGCATGTAGGTGGCGGGAATACGAACCTGATTGATGGGAGCCATCTCGCGCACTCGCTACTCAGGCCGCCGCTTCGGCGGCAAGAAAGTCCTGGGCGAAGCGCTGCAGTACGCCCCCGGCGTCGTAAATGGAGACCTCCTCGGCAGTATCCAG
>SKYU01000174.1 GCA_007127715.1 Gammaproteobacteria bacterium
GCCGTCACCGCCGCCGTGATCGCGCCGGCCTTCGGGCCGGCGGGTGGCTCCAGCACGTACGGTGGCGCCCACTCGCGCGCCGGACGCAGCCGGTCGATCTGGGTCAGCACCACGACCAGCGGCGGTGCGCGCCGCGCCGGGTCGGCCCAGGCACGCCGCAGCCGGTCGAGCTGCGCGCGCTCCTGCGCCCGGTCGGGCCGGTTCGCCGCCGTGACCCAGAGCACCAGGTCGGCGTCCAGGCCCGCCGTCTCCAGCGCGGCCTGGTCGATTCCCGGGGCATCGAAGCCCGGGGTGTCGAGCACCAGTGCCCGGAGTGCCTCGTCACGCGCCAGGCGGTGGCGGGTGATCTCCGTGGTCGACCCCGGCAGGACATCGGTAGCGGCCACCTGCTCGCCGAACAGCGCGTTGACCAGGCTCGACTTGCCCGCGTTGGCGCGCCCCAGCACGGCAATGCGCAGCGGCTCCAGCAGGGCAGATGCGGTGGCCTCGGCCTGCGCGAGGTCCTTCCGGGCGGCCGGTGTGGCCGCCTCGAGCGGCGGCCCGTCGTCCAGGTGCACCAGCCCGCCGTACAACTCGATGGCGTGGTAGCCGATCTTGCGGATGTACTCGCCGAGCAGCCATCGCTGCACGTTGCGGGAGCCCGCCTGGATCACCTCGCCCAGCAGCAGGTCGCCGAGCAGCTGCCGCAGCAGCGCCTGGGGCATGACACCGAGCTGCAGCAGCCGCAGCCAGGGCTTGAACGCGTCGTAGCGACCCTTGAGCGAACGTACTCCGAAAGCCTGCGCCAGCGTGATGCGGTGGCTGCCCGGAATGTTGTCGGTGACCTGCAGCCGCAGCTCGCGGGCCGCCCGCTCGATCACCATCAGCGTGTCAGGTACGGTCATCTCCGCCAGCGGCCGGGCCGAGCGCGGGTGGAAATGTCCGGCCACCAGCCTCAGGATGTCCTCTGCCAGCTGGCCCAGGCGGGCGGGGTTGTCCAGCGGCCAGGTCTCGGGCGTCGCCTCCTCCGCCCGCTGCTGCACCAGCGTCCAGCACGCCTGTGCCTCGGTCGGCCAGGCGCCGCCCGGCGCCGTGCGGATCTCCGCCAGGGCCGCAGCTTCCCGCCGACCGGCCAGCCAGTGGCACAGGACGGCGAGTGCCAGTGCTGCCAGTCCCGCGGCCAGCCACCACAGGCCTGCCGAGGACTGCAGCAGCCACACCACGCCCAGTGCCGGCAGCGCGAGCAGTGGCAGCAGGGTAAGCAGCCCGGCCAGCAGCCGCAGATGGCCGAAGCGCTCGAGCAGCGCCTTCATGACGGCGGAGCGCCCCGGCGTGCGGCCATCTGCGCCTGCAGGACGCGGCGTCCCTCGCGCAGTGCCTCCCGGTAGACGTCGCGCAGCGTCTCGGCCGATACGGCGCGGCCCTCGCGCTTGCGCCCCAGGTAATGACAGGCCGCCTTGCCGAGGCCGAAGGTGATCGCGCCGCTGGCCAGTGCGCCCCAGGCCACACCTGCCGTCTGGCCCCAGCCCGGCACCAGTTTCAGCAGGCTGCGCCCGACCGCCCGGCTGCCGTAGGCGGCCAGGAAGCCGGCGCCCAGGGCACCGAGAAATTCGCGGGTGTGGCGACGGCTCCATGACAGCCCGTAGGTCTCCGCCAGCGCATACAGCATGCCGGCCTGTACGCTTGGCACCAGCACCAGGTCGGCCACCGGCATGCCGCCCACCACGGCCCCGGCCAGGCTGTAGCCGACCACCCTGGGGTGGGCCGCGCGCGCAAAGACATCGGCCACGGCAGGGTCCGCGATGACGCGCCCACGAAGGTCCATGAACAGCGCGGTCTCGATCGCGTCCCACAACGCCTCCGCGCCGTAGTCCTCCGGCGGCATGCCGTCTTCCGGCAGCGTGAAGTCCACCGGCACCCAGAGGGTCTCTCCACGTCCCGGCAGCCCGGCGAACGCCTCGCGTTGAGCCAGCAGCAGACGCCGCAGCGCGTCGGGTACATGGGACGGCCAATCGGGTGTAGAGAACGGGTAGGGCAGCGGATGGGTGGTGTCCTCGGGATAGGTCGCATGCAGGCAGGTCTGCACGATGATCACCGGCCAGTCCGGGTGGCGCCTGCGGATGCCGCGCAGTGCCTCGAGCACCGCCTCCGGCCGGGTCTCCGTCACCCGCACCACCACCAGCAGGACGTGGGCCCGTGACTCGCACACTGCGATGTCCTCTGCAGGATCGTAGGCCACCTCGCCGAGGCCGCGGGTGTCGAGGAAGCTCAACACCGGCGCCTCGCTCGGGAAGGCGTAGAGATCCGAGCGCCGGGTGCAGGGCCTTAAGCCACTGCCGATCTCCACGGCGGTGTTGCCGGTCAGCGTGCGGATGATGGAGGTCTTGCCCGCCTGCGTGGCGCCGAGCAGCCACAGCACCGGCGGCGGCTGAGACTCTGCGGCCCGCGCGAGCGCGGCCTCGACCCGGCCCGGATCCGTCTCCGCCGCACCGATGGCCTGCTTCAGCCTGCTCCAGGTGCCCATCCGTGCCAGCCGACCCCCTAGTGTTCGCGGTCCGTGAGCGCCTTCAGCCGGTAGAGCACCTCCAGCGCCTCGCGCGGCGAGAGCGCGTCGGGGTCGATGTCGGCAAGTGCCTCGCGCAGGGCACGCGCGTCTTCATCC
>SKYU01000020.1 GCA_007127715.1 Gammaproteobacteria bacterium
CGGGGATGCAGGCGGTGGGTGCCTGGGACCTCGAGCGGCGCGGCGTGAACCTGCTCGACGGTGGCGCGCACTTCTACGACACCTATGAGACCGCCGATGGCAGGAGCCTGGCGGTCGGTGCGATCGAGCCGCAGTTCTACGCCGAGTTGCTGGAGCGTCTGGGCCTCGACGCCACATCGCTGCCCCCACAGGATGACCCTGGCGCCTGGCCACGGTTGAAGACCACCTTGGCAGAGGTGTTCCGCACGAAGACCCGCGATGAGTGGTGCGCGCTGCTCGAGGGGACTGATGCCTGCGTGGCGCCGGTGCTGTCATGGAACGAGGCCCCCACCCATCCACACCATCGCGCACGAGGGACCTTCATTGAAATCGACGGGGTGGTCCAGCATGCGCCCGCGCCACGGTTCTCCCGCACGGTACCGGACCTGCCGAAGGGCATGTCCGCGCCAGGGCATGATGGCGAGACGCTGCTCGATGAGCTCGGGTATGCGGCATCGGAGATCGCCCGGCTGACCGGGTCGGGTGTAGTGAAGCGTCCACTGCCCTGATGCGTTCCGGTCTGCGGGGCATCGGCGCTGGGCTGGCGGGCGTGCTCGCACTGCTCGCCTGTCTCGCTGCAGGCGAAGTGCTGGTTCGCGGGGTCGGGTTGCCCATTCCCGGGGCTGTGCCAGGGATGCTGCTGTTGTACGCGATCCTGCTGTATCGACGCCGGGTGGGTGAGGGTCTTGCCACTGTCAGTGCGGGCCTGCTCGGCTGGCTGGGGCTGTTTTTCGTGCCGGCGGGGGTGGGTATCGTCACCTATGCCGAGGTGTTGCGGCCGGTGGCTCTGGAGATCGTGGTCGTGATGGTGGTGTCCACGATGCTGACGCTGACGGTCACGGCACTGGCCATGTCCCTGTTCATGACGCTGGCGGCGCGCAGGCGCTCGCGGTGAGCGGCCTGCTCATCGGCATGGCCTGGCTGCTGACGACCGTGCTGGTTTACGCGCTGTGCCGTGCTCTGCATCAGCGCCTCGGCCGGCCCGCCTGGCTGCTTCCGGTGCTGCCGACACTGATGGTCCTGATCACGCTGGTCGTCGCACTCGATGCCGGGATGGAAGCGTACGCAGCCGGTACCTGGCCGCTGCATTTCCTGCTTGGGCCTGCGACCGTCGCCATCGCGGTGCCGCTGTTCTCGGCGACGGCGCGGCTGCTCCCGGTCCTCTGGCCAGCCCTGGGTGCGCTGCTGGTCGGCTGCGCCGTGGGCATCGGGTCCGCCGTGGGTCTCGCATGGTTACTCGGACTCTCGGGAGACACCCTGCTGTCGCTGGCGCCACGGGCCGTCACCACACCGATTGCCATCGGCATCAGTGAACGGATCGGCGGCATCCCCGCGCTGACTGCCCTGGTGGTGATCGTCTCCGGCGTGATCGGCGCGGTGGTCGCGCCACCCTTGTTACGCGCGTTTGGCATCCGGGATCCGCGGGTACAGGGACTGGCCATCGGCACAGCCGCTCACGGGATCGGGACGGCCCAGGCCTTCGAGCTCAGCCCGGAAGCAGGCGCCTTCGCCGGGCTCGCGATGGGACTCAACGGGGCGCTGACGGCGTTACTGCTGGGTGCGCTGCTGGTGTGACCTGCCCTGAGGCGCGGTCCCGCTGAACGCCGGCATCGCGAGACAGGCGGACTCCGCGTCCAGCAGTCGCGGGTACGCGTCCAGCGGTACCTCGAAGCGCCGGGCGTTATAGACCTGGGGCACCAGACAGATGTCCGCCATCCCGGGCTGGGCGCCACCGAGGAACGGGCCTGACGTCGTGCGCGAGTCGAGGCGTGCCTCGAGGGCCTGAAACCCTTCGGTAATCCAATGGGCATACCAGGCGCGCACCGCGGGCTCTTCCTGGCCGAGGGGCCCTCGCAGGTACTTCAGCACCCGCAGATTGTTCAGCGGATGGATGTCGCAGGCGATGAGCTGCGCCATGCCGCGCGCCAGTGCGCGCGCTGCAGGGTCGCGGGGGAGCAGCGGCGGCTCGGGGTAACACTCCTCCAGCCATTCGATGATGGCCAGGGAGCCGGTCAGTATTGTCTCTCCGGTGTCCAGCGCGGGTACCAGCCCCTGCGGGTTCACCGCGCGATAGGCGTCGCCGGCCTGCTCGCCATCCACCAGAGAGACCGGAATCCGCTCGGCTTCGATGCCCTTGAGCGCCAGCGCGATCCGCACCCGCCAGGACGCGGACGAGCGGAAGTAGTCGTAGAGTTTCATCCGTTGACGCGCACCACGCGGTTCTCGATGGCACCGAAGATCGAGTGCCCCTCCGCATCCAGCATCTCGATGCGGATGCTGTCGCCGAAGCGCATGAACGGCGTCTGCGGCTTGCCGTGCTCGATGGTCTCGAGCATGCGCCGCTCGGCCAGGCAGGAGGAGCCGACGTCGCCTTCACGGTTGGAGACGGTGCCCGAGCCGATGATGCTGCCTGCGCACAGCGCCCGGGTGCGCGCCGCGTGCGCAATCAGCTGGCCGAAGTCGAAGGTCATGTCGATGCCGGCGTTCGGCCTGCCGAAAGTCTCGCCATTGAGGGTGCTGACCAGCGGCAGATGCAGCTTGCCGTCCCGCCAGGCCTCGCCCAGCTCGTCCGGGGTCACGGCCACGGGCGAGAAGGC